>JANZZG010000020.1 GCA_026419515.1 Methylophilaceae bacterium | reverse complement strand
CCATGTTTTTCACTGATCTCGTCAAGCATGCTTTGATCGGCATGGCGTTCGGTGGCCCGCTGTTGTTCGCCGCCTTGTGGCTGATGCAAAGCGCGAATGATCTGTGGTGGTTCTACTTGTGGATCATCTGGTCCGGGTTCAACTTGCTGATGCTGGCCGTTTATCCTGCCTTCATCGCGCCGCTGTTCAACCGCTTCACTCCCTTGCAGGATGCGGCGCTCAAGGCGCGGATCGAGAACCTGCTCGACCGGTGCGGATTCAGGTCGCAAGGTCTTTATGTGATGGATGGTTCCGCACGCAGCAGCCATGGCAACGCCTATTTCACCGGCCTGGGTGCGGCCAAGCGCGTGGTATTTTTCGACACCCTGCTGTCGCGGCTCAATGCGGACGAGATTGAAGCGGTGCTGGCACACGAACTCGGTCACTTCCGGCACCACCATGTCATCAAACGCATTCTTCTGCTGTTTGCCGTCAGCTTTGCCGGTCTGGCCCTGCTGGGCTGGCTGGTCAACCAGCCCTGGTTCTACGCCGGACTCGGTGTCGCGGCACCAAGCAACCACATGGCACTGGCCCTGTTCCTCTTGGTGAGTCCGGTATTCCTTTTCCTGCTGCGCCCGCTGTTTTCCGGATACGCGCGTAAGAACGAGTTCGAGGCCGACGCCTACGCGGCACGGCACGCCAGCGCAAAGTCTTTGATCGAGGCCCTGGTCAAGCTTTACCGCGACAATGCCTCGACGCTGACTCCGGATCCGCTCTACTCGGCCTTCTATGACACGCATCCGGCGGCCAGCACGCGCATTGCGAAGCTGGAAGCGCGCATGAAGGAGTCGGCAACGGTGCCATACCTGCTCTGTGGCCAGACCGCCGGAGGCGGGCAAAGCTGAACCGCAGTCCACAATAGGACGGCAGACGGGGCTTCGTCCTCCGTCTGCGCGATTGGGTAACCCGCGCTAGCCCAATGTCGTATCCAGCACCATCATCACTGCAAACCCCGCCATCAGTCCCAGGGTGGCGGGCGTTTGATGGCCGTTGCGATGGGTTTCCGGAATCACCTCGTGTGAAACCACGAAAATCATGGCCCCGGCCGCCAGTCCCAGCCCAATCGGATAGGCGACGGCAATGCCGCTGGACAGGCCGGCTCCGACCAGCGCACCGAGGGGTTCGAGCAAACCGCTGGCAGCAGACACCAGCACCGCTGTGAGTGAGGCAAAACCGGCACTCCGCATGGCAATGGCGACCGCCAGCCCTTCCGGAATATCCTGCAGGGCGATGGCGGTGGTGAGCGGCAGGCCGACCGACATATCACCCCGGGCAAAGCTGACCCCGATCGCCATCCCTTCCGGCAGGTTGTGCAGTGCGATGGCGAACACGAACAGCCACACCCGCCCGCAGCGCTCGTAGCCGGGACCGCAGGGCCCGGTTTTCTCGTGCTCGTGCGGCGTGAATTCGTCCAGGCCGAGCATCAGCAGTACGCCGAGCGCCATGCCAAATACGACCACGCCGGCGCCCAGCCCTTTGTGCCCGAGGATGCCCGCCCCCGCTTCCAGGCCTGGCAACAGCAGTGAAAACGCGCTTGCCGCCAGCATCATCCCGGCAGCGAAGCCCAGCATGGTGTCTTCGATTTTTTGCGGGATATGACGCAATGCCAGAGCCGGCACAGCCCCAAGGGCAGTGGCCACGAAGCCGGCCGTGCCCCCCAGCATGGCATGCCGTAGACTTGCGGAAGCCTGGCCGGTCAGTGCCAGCCACAGGCCTTGCATGAGCAGCACCGCGACTCCCGCCAACGCAAAGCCCAGCCCGCAGGTGACCAGCACATGCCGCTGTGCATGCTTGCGCCACACTCCCAACCAGGACGATTGTGCCGCTGAAGAGATGTTCTCCATACGCCGATGCCCCCCGGTCATGCCCTCATCCAGGCCGGGGGTGTGCCGGATGCATTCATCCTAGTCGAGCTTCAGGCGAACCGAGAATGCCCCGCGCACCGCCCCTGTCGCATAGCCGGTGGCCTGGTCATTCGGATATTCCCGACCCAGCAATGCCCGGACGCTATCCTGTATCTGCCCCGGCTGGCCGTGGCACTGCAGGCACATGGGTTGTACCGCGATCGCCTTCATGTAACGAAACCATCGGCCGTCCCCGCCTTCCATCACTTCAGCGTATTCCAGCGCCGCGGCAGGCTTGCCCTGCTCCACGTCCCGGTCAAATCCCTGGAGCACCCGGGTCTCCCAGGCGTCTGGCGTGCCCAGCGTTTGGTTGCGCGGTTTGAGCGATACACGCTTGACGATGCGGCCATTCGTGGAATACTCCGCAGCCAGCGCCGGAGCGACCTGCTTGCAGACACTGATCGCCGCTTCCGGACCACCGGTTTCCAATTGCTGTTTGAGCGTGCTTCCGAGCTTCTGGGCAAACGCCTGCACAATATTCCTGGCTTCATCGGCATAGCGCAGCACCTCATCATCGGCAGCCCAGACCGGTTGTCCCATACACAACAGCAGTAGCATTTGAATCGCACGCAACTTCATGATCATGCTCCTTATAGCAGGGTTACCCACATGCCACTTGGGTTTCATCCTAATGATATGGATGACCTTCAGTCGCACCCGTTAATCATGCAACTCCCGATCTGTTTTTGTCATCCGGAAAATCGCAATTCATTATTTTCATGAGCCGAGTTTCATGGTGTCACCGAATATCCGAGCAAAACTCTTGGATATAGTGCGAGTCATACGAGCAAGCGAGGTAACTCGCCGATTTGTTAAACCCAAAGTCAACTGTAAAGGAGAGCACCATGTGGACCAAGCCTGAAGCAACCGAAATGCGTTTCGGTTTCGAAGTCACCATGTACGTCTGCAACCGCTGAACCGGCTGCAGGATTCCGAACCACAAACGGCAGCCGAGGCTGCCGTTTTGTTTTGCATCAAGCCAGCGATCGCACACGAATATCTTCGAGCTGCTTGCGACCCGAAAGCGCCATGACCATCTCCAACTCATCACGCATTAAGCGGATGACATGCGCCACGCCCAACGCTCCGGCCGTCGCTAGCCCCCAGAGGTAGGGGCGGCCAATCATGACGGCATCGGCTCCGAGCGCCAGCACCCCGAACACGTCGCGGCCATCGCGGATGCCGCTGTCGAACAGTACGGGTACGCGGCCATCGAGTCGCTGCACGATGGCGGGTAAGGCATCGATGGCGGTCACCCCGCCCGGCAGCACGCGGCCGCCATGACTGGAAACCACGATGCCCTCACAGCCCAGATCGATGGCACGCGAGGCATCCTCCGGATGCAGGATGCCCTTGAGCAGCAGCGGCAAGTCCGTCTGATCGCGTAGCCACGCCACATCTTCCCAGGTTGGGGCCTGCGTCATCCAACCATCAAACACGACACTCTGGTATTGGAGTAGCTCCGGCAGGGGCAATGGAGGTTCGAGATTGACGGCGGCGACATGCGCCGACAAGCGCATGACGGCCTGCTTCACCGGGGCATCCACCGTCCACATCACAGCCGAATAACCGGCAGCTTGCGCGCGCCGCAGCAGCCTCAGGGTGCGCTCACGGCTGCCCTGCCAGTACAGCTGAAACCACAAAGGGCGCCCAGCGGCCGCGATGATCTCTTCCAGCGGCTGGCTGGCCAGGCTGCTGACCACCATCAGGCCATCCTGCGCGGCGGCGGCCATAGCGCTGGCACATTCACCGTCTGGATGAAACAGCCGCTGGTAGGCGACAGGTGCCAGCAGGATAGGATGCATCAACGTTTCGCCCAAGAGCCGGATGCGCGTGTGGCCGCCGCGCACGTCGCTCAATGGTCTCGGCACCAGGCGCATGGCTTCGAATGCCTGACGCTCATGCACATTCGGTTCGCCTTCTTGCAGATATTGCCAGACGGCCGGCTCCAGGTTCCGCTCGGCATACGGCCGGTAATCCTGTGCCGTACGGATGCCGTCCGGACAAACATTCAATCTGGGGGAAGCCATCAGCTCTCCGCCCATTGGCGCAACAGGTTGTGATAGGTTCCGGTCAGGCTCACGACCGCATCGGTTTCGCCCAGGGTCTGGCGCAGCTGCAGGAGCGCCATGTCCATCTCGTACAGCAACCGGCGGCGTCCGGGATCGCGCACCATGCTCTGCATGAACATGAAGCAGGCAACCCGCTCGCCGCGTGTGACCGGCATGACCTGATGCACGGACGAGGATGGATAGACCACCATGCTGCCGGCCTTGAGCTTTATGCTGTGGCGGCCGAAAGTATCGTCGATCACCAGTTCGCCACCGTCGTAGGTTTGCGGATCAGACAAAAACAGCGTGGCGGAGACATCGGCGCGCACATAGCCGCTGCCGTCCGGCAGCAGGCGCATGGCGTTGTCCACATGGAACCCGTAATGATTGGCATCGCCGCCATAACGGTTGAAAAACGGCGGCAGGATTTTCAAAGGCAGTGCCGCCGTGAAGAACAGCGCATTGCGCTGGAGCGCTCCGAGCACCAGCCGGCGCAGGACCGGCAGATGCGGCGCATCTTCCGGCAACTGCTGGTTGTTCTTGACCTGCGCGGCCTGGGTTCCCGCCGTGACGCGCCCGCTGATCCAGGGTGAATCGGCGAGCAGCCGGCGGGCTTCGGCCAGTTCGTTCGGGGTCAGGACATCATCGATCGTAATCAGCATGGCTGCCTAGAATTTGTACTCGACCGAGAAAATCGCCCTGCGCCGCTGCCCGGGCACCACGAACCCGCCGTTGTCGTAGATGGCATCGTAATAGACGGTATCGAACAGGTTCTGCACATTCAGTCGCAACACCCATTGCTTTTGTTCATAAGAAGCCATCGCATCCCAGCGCACATAAGCCGGCGCCGTATTGGGATGGAATTTGCTGCTCCCCGGCAGGGTGGGAACCGGTCCTGCGCCGCTCGGGTTATAGCCGTAACGCTCACCCTTGGCCTCAACACCGCCGCCGATTTTCCAGCCGTAGGGCAATTTGTAGGTTGTCCACAGATTGAAGGTATAGGGCGGCGTGTTGCGCGAACGCTGGCCCTTATATCCGGCATTGGCCTTGGTGATGACTCCTGTAGTAGGATTGACGTTTTCTGCCACTTCCCGGATGCGCGAATCCATCAGCGCCAACCCGGAAAATACTTCCCAGTTTTCGCCGATGCGGCCGGCCACTTCCAGTTCAAAACCATCAGTACGGCGTTTCTTGGTCAGCACGGCCGCGGTGGATTCGAGGTCGGTATTGCGCTCCCAGTCCTTGTCGGCGCGATACAACGCAGCACGCAAGGCTAGGTCACCACCGAACAGCAGCCATTTGGCGCCCAGCTCCGTCACCCGGCTGCGCTCCGGCGGCAGTGGGGCCACCGTCAACTGATAGAGATCGGCGGTCGGACTGAATGAATCACTGAAGACCAGATAATAATGCGTTTCATCACCAGGATGGTAGGAAATCGCCCCGCGCGTGCTCCATTCGCCATACTTTAGGCTGGGCGATGTTGCACTGGAATAGGTTGCATCCA
The DNA here is from genome assembly GCA_026419515.1 of Methylophilaceae bacterium. GTDB lineage: Bacteria > Pseudomonadota > Gammaproteobacteria > Burkholderiales > Methylophilaceae > JANZZG01. Next base: position 4,067 of record JANZZG010000020.1, on the reverse strand, counting down.
TCTCGTCGCGGCGGGCGCCAAGCGTAGCTTTCCATTTTGGGATGAACTCCACCGTATCCTGTGCATAGGCTGCGTAGGAATCCGCGTCAAACTTGACCGGCGTCCCGGTAATACTCGGTTCATAAGGCCGGAATAGAGGCGGATTGGCTTTTGTGGTGCCACCGAAATTGCGCAGGGTATGACGGTAGCTGTCTTCACGGAAGTATTCCGCGCCGACCAGCAATTCGTGCTTCATGCCGCCGAGCTCGAACTTGTTGTGGAAATCGGTCTGCAGTGCCAGCGTTTCGTAATCCATAGTCCGTGTCGGCCCGCCATTGCAATTGGTGGTGCCGCCCCCCCCGGTACATACCAGGCCACCTGCGTTGGGTGCGATGGTCAGGCTGGGTGTACGCGCCCAGTAGCTGCGCTCGTAGTCGGCATAGCGCAATTGCGTGCGCCACTCGCTGTTGGGCGAGAAACGGTGCGTGTAAGTTGCCGTAGTGATTTCAGTGGTGCTTTTGTCGAAATTGAGGTCGGTGCCCCAGTAGGTATCCACGGGAAACCTTTTTTGCGGCTTACGGGTCGTGGCATCGAAGCTGACACCGTAGTCGGGCTTGTCGTCAGTCGTCGTGCGCACATGGCTCAATATCAATTCCTGATTGGTATTGAGCCCCAACCCCAGACTCACCGCCAGCCCCTCACGGTGCAGTTCCGGCTCGTCACCATTGACCGGATTGGAACGCCAGCTGCCTTCGTCGCGGTGCATGAAATTGACCCGGATCGCCGTGCTTTCGCCCAGCTGTTTGTTGAAATCTCCCGTCATTTCACGGTAATCGTCCGTGCCCACGCTACCCATCACGCTGTTCTTGTCATAAAGATGCGGAATTTTGCTTACCTGGTTGATCACGCCACCCGCCTGCCCGCGTCCGAACAGCATGGCCCCGGCACCGCGCAGCACATCGACCTGTTCCAAGTTGAACGTCTCGCGGTTGTACTGGGCGGTATCTCGAATACCGTCCAGATACATGTCGCCGAAGGTATAAAAACCGCGCAGCATCATGTTATCACCGGCGCGCCCGCCTTCAGCGGCATTGAAAGTCAGCCCCGACACATTGCGCAAGGCTTCCTTGAGCGACCCCACCTGCTGCTCGTGCATCAATTGGTGGGTCACGGTGGTGACCGCCTGCGGGATGTCGTGCGGATCCTGCAGTATTTTGCCGACGCGGGTCGTCGTCGCACGATAGCCGTCCTGTTCGGCTTCGGCATCCGCCTGTACTTGCACGGTGGACAGCACCGTTTCCTGCTCATCACGCTTGCCTTCCCCCGCGAATGTGTTGAGAGAAATTCCGCCAGCCATCAGCGCCGCCCCCAGCGGCAGCATCGGCATAGCCATGGTTTTCTTGGTTTTCATTGCGTTTTCTCCTATAGTGCGTTGCTGGCTGGCTTACGGCTGGCTGTTGGGTTCGAAAATTTAAGGTTGCCTCGGTTCGGTGACAAAACCGATGCGGGTCATGCCGGCACGGGCGGCGTCCGACATCAGTTCCGCCACTTTGCGATACGCCACAGCGCCATCGGCACGGAGTCGCAATTCCGGCTGTGACGGCAATTTGGCAGCGTCGGCCATGGCGGCACGCCAGGCCGCCTCGTCAACCGGGCGATCGTTCCAATAGACCTGCCCCGCGGCATCCACGCTCAAGCGCACCACTTCGGGCTTGCTGTCCTCTGGCGCAGAGCTGGCACGGGGCAACTCCACCTTGACCGCGTGCGTCATCAAGGGGGCAGCGATGATAAAAATCACCAGCAGCACCAGCATGACGTCGATCAGCGGAATCATGTTGATTTCCGCCATCGGCTGCCCCGCCTGACTCCTGGAAAATCCGCCGAACGCCATCATGCCCCCCTATTCCTGTTGAGCGGGGTCACGTTGCCTCCTGCCACCGGCGCCTCCACACGATTGCCGGTAGACATGAAAGCGAACAGGTCATGTGCAAAGCCGTCCAGTTCCGCCAGCACCACGCGGTTGGTGCGGGTAAAGAAGTTGTAGGCGAGCACGGCGGGAATCGCCACCGCCAGGCCGAGCGCGGTCATGATAAGCGCCTCGCCCACGGGGCCGGCCACCTTATCCAGCGTGCCCTGGCCGCTCATACCGATACTAACCAGCGCGTGATAAACCCCCCATACGGTGCCGAACAAACCAACGAAAGGCGCGCTGGAGCCGACCGAGGCCAGCACGGTGAGACCGTTCTCCAGCCGTGCAGTATCCTGCTCGATGGCACGGCGCAGGGCGCGGGTCAAAAACTCCTCCTGCGACCCTACCTCGATCAGGCGCTGGCTGGTTTTTCCCTCGTGCTGGGCGATGGCACGGAATCCGTGATGAGCAAGATGCGAGAACGGATCGCGTGGCGGTGTCTTCTTGAGCCACTCCGCAACTGATCCAAGATCTGGTGCGTCCCAGAAATAGCTGAGAAACGCTCTAGCATGTCTGCGCATCCGCTGGTTTTGCCAAGCCTTGATAATGATGAGATACCAGGTGGCGACAGACATCACCATGAGCACGACGAGCAGAAATAGGCCGACGCCATCGACGTTCTGCAGAAAATTGGCGAATCCAAGTTGTTTTTCCATAGATTGTTAGCCTTTCAGACTGAATAGTATCGGTACGATGACCCAGGCCTCGACGGCCTGGCCACCACGTTTTGCAGGAACGAATTTCCAGCGCTTGACGGTCTGCAACGCCCGTTCATCGAGCCGCTCGAAACCACTCGACTGATGGAGACTGACCTGGACAGGTTGTCCGGTCGCATCTACCCGTACCCGTAGCAGCACCAGCCCTTCCTCACGCAGTTTGCGTGATAGCGAGGGATAGCCGGGGGCCGGATTGTCCAGATAATCCGCATCAAATCGCGGCTGTTCTTCGGGGACCTCTCCCTCGTGACGCTCGGCAGTTTTCGTCTCTTCAGCACTAGGGGCACCCCGTTGCTCCGGAAGTTGCAACGATGCTGTTGTTGATGCCTCGGCTAACTGTGCCGACTGGCTTGCCGGTGCGTGGATACCCTGTTGTTCAACCGGTTTGGCCAATTCTCGCACAGGCTCCGGCTGCGGTTTCTGTTCTTCGGGTTTTACTTTCAGCTTGGGTTGCGGCTTCAACACTGGCTTGATCACCTGTGGCGGCACATCAGGCTTGAACGGCGAAGCCTCCGGTTCGGGTGCCACCAGACTCACCTGTATGGGATACTCGGCCAGCACAGGCAATTCAATTCGCACTGTCAGAATCGACCATGCCAGCGCCGCATGGATGGCCAGTACGCCTACCAACACTCCGAGCGATGCGCTACGCTGTTCAAATTTGTTGTGGGAATTGACCCAGTTCACTCAAACCCTCCATGCATTTATTGCGCGCATGCGTGCTCGCCTAAAACACCAGGCGAATCCATGGCTGGCTGGCGGCACAAGCGTGCCAGTGGCTGGCTTTAAAATTATTTGGTCAAGATCAGCTTGCCCTGGCGGGTCAGGCGCAAGCGGTATTCGTCATCACCATGCAGAATGACGATCTCTCTGTGTCCCCCCAATATGTCATGACTCCGGATACGGTTGCTCATTGCCGGCATTCGGGACTCTGGCTTGCTACCGGCACGAGGCTGCATGATGTCTGCGTTTTGTTTCATGCGGCGACGGCGTAGAGCTCAGACTCGATTGCGGCATGGGCCTCACGCAGACACTGCTTCGCGCACCCCGCACAGCGACCGCAATCCGCCGTCACATCGAGATCGCGACGCAAATCTTTGATGGTTTTGGCACACCGCCAGGCGGCCTCGTGGATCTGGCGTTCGGTTACTGCCTGACATATGCAAACGTACATAAACGGTTACTCCCCGACATCAAACAAATAATATTGGGAATCATTCTCATTCATATTTGACAGCATGTCAATAGTTAATGAGAGTTATTGTAGAGAGCAAATAAACTGTCCGGAGTTGTAGCACGAGGTTTGTCCGGTTTAACTGGTGCCGAGGAGGTGCCGGATGAGACGGACGCGGTTGCTACAGGAGTTACGGCAGATGAGGTTTGAAGAAGCGTATGAAGGCTGG
>JANZZG010000011.1 GCA_026419515.1 Methylophilaceae bacterium | reverse complement strand
GCCCCGCACCTGTCCTGCATTTCGTCCACCCGCAATGAGATCCGCGACATCCTCGCCCAGTACAAGGCACACGGTATCCGCCATCTGGTGGCTTTGCGGGGCGACCGACCTTCGGGCGAACTTACTGCCAGCGATTTCCGTCATGCCAATGAACTGGTCGAATTCATCCGCCAGGAAACCGGAGATTGGTTCGAGATCGAAGTCGCGGCCTACCCTGAAATCCATCCCGAGGCGATTTCGGCGCGCGCCGATCTCCTGAATTTCAAACGCAAGGTGGATGCCGGTGCCAATGCGGCGATCACGCAGTATTTCTACAATGCCGACGCCTACTTTCGCTTCATGGAGGAATGCGAAGCCATCGGCGTGACCATTCCGATTTATCCTGGCATCATGCCGATTTACAACTTCACCCAGCTGTCACGGTTTTCCGCGGTGTGCGGAGCCGAAATCCCGCGCTGGCTCAAGCTCAGGATGCAGGACTATGGTGATGACCTCGTCTCGGTGCGGGCATTGGGGCTGGATGTGGTGACCGACTTGTGCGATCGTCTACTCGCGGGGGGCGCTCCTGGCCTGCACTTTTACACCTTGAATCAGGCTGGATTGGTTTCCACGATCTGGCAACGTCTGGGCATCTAAGCAATCTCCGAATCAGCTGCTGCGTGGCCGGAGGGCGGCATTACGCGGGGCCCCTCCTTTGCCTTACTCTGTGTGATGTCCCGGTTGCTATGCTCCGTACACCTTACCCTTAGGCCGCTCGTAACGGTTTATCAGGGTTCGCCCATAGGGGACGGCATTCAATGCAAAACGGTGCGGCCGTTGGAAAACAGCGCATCTTCGACGAACAAGTAATCGCGCACCTTGCCATGACGCCACAGTACCATGAGAGCAATCCATTTGGTTTGCTCCAGGCTTACTTCCCTATCCGGCAATGCCATCAAACGGTCGATCACCACTTCGCGTTCTAGCGGGTTGAGCACGTTGGCTTGTTCCAGGAATAACAGGAAGCTGCGGCTGTCGGCGCCGATTTTCTTGGTTTCTTCCAGCGAGTAGATGCGATAGGCGGCCCGGTCGGCGGCTGCCTGGGTACTGGCTCTATCCGCCATGGCTTCGAGATCATTCAGCCAATTGAACGCTTTATTGATGTCTTCGTTGTCGAATCCCGCCTCGTGAAGCGCGCGGACCAGCGTGCGTTCATCCGTTGGCACGCCTGCGCCGATATAGTTTTCGAACAGATAGACAAGAACCTCGAACATCCTCATCCTATCCAAGTCGTTGGTAACGCCCGCCCGGCAGGCAGGCAACCTTGCCTTGCAGTTCCAATGAAAGCAGCATGGAGGAAACTTGCTCGCTCGTCAAACCACTGCGTTGAACCAGCGTGTCGATGGCCACGGCATCGTATCCCATGAGCTGTAGCAGGGAATCATCCGCTTCATCGGTAACGTCGGAAGTCGATTCCAAAATGGGGGCACCCCCCAATTCTTCAAGTATGTCCTGCAGGCTGTCTACCAGTTTGGCTCCTTGTTTGATCAACCGGTGGCAGCCTTTGGACAAAGGTGAATGAATGGATCCAGGAATTGCGAACACTTCGCGGCCTTGCTCTGCCGCCAGGCGCGCCGTAATCAGAGAACCACTTTCCAAATTGGCTTCAATGACCAGCACACCCCGTGACAGGCCACTGATGATACGGTTTCGACGCGGAAAATTGGCTGCCTTGGAAGGTTCGCCCAGGGGAAATTCGGAAACGAGTACGCCCTTTTCGCTGATTTCGTGCGCAAGATCACGGTGTCGTGCGGGATAGACGATATCAAGACCAGTGCCAAGCACGGCGATGGTCGAGCCTTTGCCGCGCAGCGCGCCACGATGGGCGGCACCATCGACCCCGAGTGCCAGGCCGCTGGCAACACACCAACCGGCTTCGCTCAAGGCCTGCGCGAAGGCTTCGGCGTTTTGCAAACCTTGGGGTGTGGCATTGCGGCTGCCCACCACTGCGATGGTCGGGCGCTCCAACAACTCGGTGCGGCCTTTGACATACAACAGGGGTGGGGGATCATGAATTTCGAGCAAAGCCTTGGGATAGATTGCATCTGCCCAGGTCACGATGGCGTTGCCTGGTTGCGCCAGCCATTCTAGAGTGTGTGCGATCGGGATTGGATCTGGACCTTCTGCTATATGATGGGCAATGTCTGCGCTGACGATCTGGCGCAGCTGAGCGACAGGGGTGGCGTAAACTCGTTGCGGATCGCCAAAGGCAGCAAGCAGTCGGCGGATGCTCTCCGGCCCTAGACCGGGTATCAGAGAAAGGCCGATCCAGGCGCGTATTTCGTCATGTCTGTCCGCCTCCTGGAAGGCGTCAGGGGTTTTTGACCACGTCATTGATGTGGATCGGGCGCTCCGATTGCATGACGAGCGCGTAAGAGACGCGCTCGAAAGTGCGAAAGATCATGACCAGACCGATACGCTCGTCAGGGAGCTTGATGGTTTTGGCCGCTTCATCGTCTTTTTTCAAATTGACGATGAGCTTGCCTTCGGCGTCCCGCGTAGTTTCGATGTTGAGCTCCGGCTTGTGATCGCGGGGGTCCACGGCTGCCTTCTTTTTGGGGAGTTCACGCCCGGCGCTGTAGACGGCGAGTACATGGCCGCTTTCCAGGCCATCGGCCATCCCTCGGTTAATGGTAACGATGGCGTTACGGCCGATTTCCGTTGTGTTTTCATAGGAGGTCATGATACGTCCCTGGATTTCAAGTTCGGGCGCGCGAGGCACGAAATTGCCCATCAGTTTTTCCGGCGCGACCACCAATTTGTCGTTGAGGCTGATTTCTTGTTTGGAGCGGGTAATGTTGATCGTTGCGGGCTCTCCGTAACGTACCACTTTGGCATCTCCTAGATAGATGGCCTCATAGCCCAGCGTTTCCTGAGTGTCCGGGTCGACCAGTGGCTTTCCTGGGCGGAAGAGTTGCCATTGCAGGCCCGCATCTTCGGGAATGGCGCTGACATAGGCACGATGGCCACTGCCCAGCAGGAGTCGGTCATCGGGCGTGCCGATGATTTCCGGGGCTTCCTCCAACTGTTTGTTCTCAACCACCAGAGGTTGACTCAGGAACGGGGCGATCACGGCTGGAGCGATGGTGGGGATGGGGGCCTTTTCCAAGGGCTCGATGATGGCACCCGGCTCCAAGGTGACGGTTTCACGCAATAGTCGCAATTCCGGCCGCCCATGGTCGAGGGAGAGCAAAATGACATCCCCGGGATATATCCTGTGCGGATTTTTGATTTGCTCGCGGTTCATTTTCCAGATTTCGGGCCAACGCCAAGGGTCATTGAGAAATTTGCTGGAAATTCCCCATAGGGTATCGCCCTTGACGACGATGTGGCGCTCTGGATGACCTTCTTTCAGCCGGAGATCACGCGCACTGGCGACGGAGGTAAAACTCAAGAACAACAGCAACCACGTTATAATGCGTGCATACATTTGGACATCCCCGATTGGCATTTAAGCCAAAGTAGTTGCGAAATCAGGTGAGATTCTGCATCTAATTTATTCAGTAAGCAAGCTTTTATGGCGATTCTGCAAATCCTGCGTTACCCAGATGAGCGCCTACACAAAGTGGCGGCGCCCGTCGAAGTGGTGGATGAACGCATCCGTCAGCTGGTGCGCGATATGGCGGAAACCATGTATGCAGCGCCTGGCATTGGTCTGGCAGCCACGCAAGTGGATGTTCACCTCCAAGTTATCGTGATCGACATTTCGGAAGACAAGAATGCCTTGCAGGTATTCATCAACCCACGTCTCGTTGCCAGTGAGGGCATGCAGGAATACGAAGAAGGCTGCCTGTCGGTTCCTGGTATCTATGAAAAAGTAAAGCGGCCCGAGCGCGTGACGGTGGAGGCCATTGATTTGCAGGGCAATCCGTTCCGCATCGAGGCCGATGGTCTGTTGGCAGTGTGCATTCAGCATGAAATGGATCATCTGAAGGGCAAGGTATTCGTCGAGTATCTTTCCCAGCTCAAACAAACGCGCATCCGTCAGAAGCTGAAAAAACGGCAGCGCACAACCTTGTAATGAAGCTGATTTTCGCTGGGACGCCAGAGTTTGCCGTGCCCGCGCTAGCCGCGCTGATCGAGGCGGGGCATGACATCGCGCTGGTGTTGACGCAGCCCGACCGTCCCGCAGGTCGGGGCATGAAGCCCAAAGCCAGTCCGGTCAAGCAGCTGGCCTTGCAGCATGGTCTGGTGGTATTCCAGCCCGAAACCCTGAAGGACGAGGCAACCCAAGCACGCATCGCGGCAGTGCAGGCCGATGTGATGGTGGTCGCCGCCTATGGCCTGATCATTCCTCCCCAGGTACTCGTCATGCCACGCCACGGTTGCCTTAACATACATGCTTCTCTATTGCCCCGTTGGCGCGGTGCGGCGCCCATCCAGCGCGCCCTGTTGGCGGGAGACACGCAAACCGGCATTACCATCATGCAGGTGGTGCCGGCGTTGGATGCGGGAGACATGCTGAAACAGGCGGTCGTACCGATCACCGATGACGATACTGCACAGCGTCTGCATGATACGCTGGCGGTTCTCGGCGGCAAGCTGATGGTGGAGACGTTGGCTGAGCTCGACCATCTGCGCGCCGAGCCGCAGGACGAGACCAAGGTGACTTACGCTCCCAAATTGCACAAGGCAGAAGCGCCACTCGACTGGTCGCGCTCTGCGGTAGAGTTGTCGCGCCAGGTACGGGCTTTCAATCCATTTCCGGTAGCGCAGGCCGTTCTACACGGGGAACCGTGCCGCATCTGGTTTGCACGCGCGCTTCCACGGGCGGGCGGTCGCCCCGGCGAAGTGGTGAGCATAGATCGTGGCATTTGGGTGGCTTGTGGTGAGGGGATCTTGAGTATAGAGGAGCTGCAACGGCCTGGCGGCAGGCGTCTTGGCTGGAAAGAGTTCTTGGCCGGCAATCCGGTCAGACCTGGCGACCGCTTCGAAGTAGGGCCAAGCACTGGTGCTACATAACGTCCAATCGCTCGCCGCGACGGTGGTCGGTCAAGTGGTGCTGCGGAGCAAAAATCTTGACCAGGCATTGGAAGCGGTGCGCAAGCGTCATGGAGAACTCACCCCGCCGCAATGGGCTGCCTTGCAAGACCTGAGCTATACGGCACTGCGTTGGCTGGGCAGACTGCAAGCCATTCTCGATCTCTTGTTGGAGCGCCCGCTCGACGATGGCCGTGTGCGCTGTCTTCTGTTGGTGGCGTTGGGGCAGCTCGAATATGGTAAAGCACCGCCATACGCCGTGGTCGATCATGCCGTGCGGGCTGCGACAGGATTCGGGCTGCCATGGGCCAAGGGATTGGTGAATGCCGTGCTGCGCAATTTCCTGCGACGCCGTCACACCCTACTGTCCCGCCTGGATGCCGACCTCACTTCCCGTTTTGCCTACCCCAACTGGTGGATTGCCAAGCTGCAGGCCCAGTATCCCGAGCAGTGGGCGTCAATTCTGGCCGCCGGGAACGGGCACCCGCCCATGACGCTGCGTGTGAACGGGCGCAAGACCACTCGGCAGGCCTATCTCGCCAGGCTAGGTGAAAACGGACTCGACGCGCAGCCGCTCGGAGAGTCCGGCATTATGCTGGCACGACCATTGCCGGTAGATCGGTTGCCAGGGTTTAGTGATGGGTTGGTCTCGGTACAGGACTTGGGCGCTCAATATGCCGCTCCTTTGCTGGACGTACAGGATGGAATGCGCGTGCTGGATGCCTGCAGCGCGCCCGGTGGCAAGACCACGCATTTGCTGGAACTGGCGGATATGGACCTGCTGGCGCTGGACAGCGACCCTGTCCGGCTTGGCAGGGTGAGCGACAATCTGCGACGTCTCGGACTGTCGGCAACCCTGCGCCAGGGGAATGCCGCCCGGCCGGAGGAATGGTGGGATGGCCGGCCGTTCGACCGCATTCTGGCCGACGTGCCGTGCAGTGCTTCCGGTATCGTGCGACGTCATCCCGATATCAAGTGGCTACGCCGGGAAACGGACATTGCTGGTTTTACCTTACAACAGGCGAAGATCTTGCACGCATTGTGGTCAACCCTGGCAAAGGGTGGTAAATTGCTCTACGTGACTTGTTCCGTGTTTCAAGAAGAGAACCGTCGCCAGATCGAAGCGTTTCTCACTGCGACACCGGACGCACGGTGTTTACCGTTGGCCGGTTTGAAAGAAGGACAGCTATTGCCCTGTGACGTCCATGACGGTTTTTATTACGCGCTTATGCAAAAGACTTAGTCTGGCGCTGTTGGCGGGCGTGCTCATCGCAGCCCACCCCGTCATGGCGGCAGGCATCACCATAGAGCGCGCCGAGTTGGTGCCGAGCGAAGAGGCCTATCAGCTCAACGCGGCATTCGACATCGATTTCAGCCCCGAAGTCGAGGAGGCCGTCAACAAAGGCGTAGCACTCACCTTTTTGGTCGAGTTTGCTCTGATGGAAGAGCGCAAGTACTGGTTCGACGAGGAAGTGACCAGTGCGAGTCTGGCGATGCGTTTGAGCTACCATGCCTTGTCACGTCAGTATCTGGTCAACATCGGCAGTCATCAAAGCACGTTTGCCAGCCTGGAGGACGCCCTGCAGGCGTTGGGTAATCTTCAGAATTGGCCCGTGGTGGAAAAAAACCAGCTGAAAAAAGGCGTTTCTTACTACGCCATGTTACGGATGCGACTCGATCATGGCCGGTTGCCCAAGCCGTTGCAGGTGAGCGCGATCGGCTCGGAAGAATGGAATCTTGTGTCGGAACGCCATCGCTGGGTCCCCGTGTTCGACAAGCCGGATAAATCCGTTCCAGACAAACCGCAGGATAAGTGAAGTACGTCATATTCATCGGCATCGCACTGGGTGCGGTGCTGCTTTACCTGCTCTCTCATGCCAGTGCTAACACCGCGGCATCTGGACAGCATTACACCGTTCTGCTGGCACTCAACCTGACGTTTGCCGTCGTTTTGATGTCGTTGGTGGGCTGGCAGCTCTGGCGTCTGTTCCGGCAGATCAGGATGCGGGTGATGGGCAGCCGCTTGACGCTGCGCCTGCTCGGCATGTTCGCCATGATGGCGATCATTCCCGGTTTGGTGGTGTATGCAGTCTCCGTCCATTTTCTCACCCGCTCCATCGAGTCCTGGTTCAACGTCAAGGTGGAAGCAGCCCTGGAAGGCGGCTTGCGATTGGGACAGATTGCGCTGGACATCATGCTGCGCGATCTCGAGGAAAAAGCTGAAAGCATGGCCGCCAGCCTGGCGCTGCAGGGAGGGGTGAACCAGATCACCGCGCTCAACGAACTACGCGAGAAAGCAGGGGTTGGGGAGGCCGTGCTGCTGACACCACAGGGCCGCATCATCGCTTTTTCCAGTAACGATCCCGCCAGCTTCCTGCCCGAGCTTCCTACCATACCCCAGCTACGCCAGGCGAGGCAGCGCGTGCATGGCGAAATCGATCCCATTCCCGGCAAGGGGCTCTATCTGCGGGTGCTGGCGCCGGTCAACACGACTGACCTGCGTGGCGAGTCACGCATCCTGCAGCTGATGCACCCGGTGCCGAAAGCGCTGTCCGACACCGCCGAGTCGGTACAGGCGGTCTATCAGGATTATGAAGAGCTGTCCTTCTCAAGGCAGGCGCTGCGCGAAGTGTTTGCACTGACCCTGACCCTGGTACTGATGCTGGCGATGCTGTCCGCCGTGGCGTTCGCTTTCGTGCTCAGCCGCCGCCTGTCGGCGCCGCTCGGCGTGCTGGCCGAAGGCACGCGTGCCATTGCCAGGGGGGATTATGGCGTGGTACTGCCGGCACATGGCAAGGACGAGCTGGGCATCCTGGTCCAGTCCTTCAACAGCATGACCCAGCAGCTGCGGGCGGCCACCGAGGCCGCCGAGAACAACCGTGCCAAAGTGGAAGCGGCACGGGGTTACCTGGAAACCCTGTTGGCCCATTTGTCATCTGGGGTGGTGGCGTTGGACGAGTATATGAAAGTGCGTACTCACAATCCCGCGGCATCGCACATCCTCGGCGTCGATCTGGGTGGAGTCGATGGTCGGCCGTTGACGACGCTAGCGGACAGGCATCCTGCGCTGAAACCTTTTGTCGATACGGTGTTACAGCATGCAAATTCTCCAGCAGAATGGCAGCAGCAGATCGAGCTTGCCGGACAGCATGGCGGGCAAGTGTTGCTGGTGCGGGGTACGCGCCTGCCGGCTGGTAGCGGCAGCGGCTATATCGCCGTGTTCGATGACGTCACCCGCTTAATCCAGGCGCAGCGTGATGCGGCATGGGGTGAAGTGGCACGGCGCCTCGCGCACGAAATCAAGAATCCACTGACCCCCATCCAGCTCTCGGCGGAACGGCTGGAACGCAAGCTGGCGGAAAAGTTGGAAAAGGCAGATGCCGAAATACTGCGCCGCGCCACCCACACCATCGTCAGTCAGGTCACCGCCATGAAAAGCATGGTCAACGAATTTAGTGAATATGCTCGGGCGCCTGCCGTCAATCTGGCGGAACTGGACATCCACAAGCTGATCCGCGAGGTGCTTGCACTGTATGAACCGCCCGGCCTCAAGCTGGTGGTCAATCTCGCAAAGCAGCCGATACGGGTGCTGGGTGACGCCACCATGCTGCGTCAGGTTTTGCACAATCTGTTGCAGAATGCTCAGGATGCCCTCGATGGCCGTGAAGACCCCACGATCGAGGTGAGCAGCTGGCTGGAAAACGGTATGATAGTACTGGCCGTTTGCGATAACGGCTGTGGATTTCCGGAAGACCTGATTGCCCGGGCCTGCGAACCTTATGTCACGACCAAGCGTCATGGGACGGGGTTGGGATTGGCTATCGTCAAGAAAATCGTGGAAGAGCACAAAGGCACCATTTCGATCGAAAACCGCAACAGTGGCGGGGCTTGTGTGCGCCTGTCGCTGCCCGTACTGGAGGGAATATGACGGCGCGTCACGTCTTGGTGGTCGATGACGAGATTGGTATTCGTGAGCTTTTGCGTGATGTCCTGGAAGACGAAGGGTATCACGTGCACCTGGCGGAAAATGCGGCGCAGGCACGGCGTTATCGCCAGCAGGTGCGGCCTGATTTGGTGTTGTTGGACATCTGGATGCCGGATTGTGACGGGGTTACGCTGCTCAAAGAATGGGGAGCCTGTGGTTTACTCACCATGCCGGTGGTGATGATGTCCGGGCATGCCACGGTCGATACGGCACTCGAAGCAACCCGCATTGGCGCATTCGACTTCCTGGAAAAGCCGATTGCCTTACAAAAGCTGTTGAAAACGGTGGGGGCTGCGCTCAAGCGGAGTGAATCGTTACCGCGCCGCACCCTCAATTTGGTGAGTCTGTGCAAAAGCGCTCCCATCGTCGAACTACGCCGTCGTCTGGAGCAGGCAGAAAAGCTCAATATGCCCATTCTGCTGGTCGGACCCAAAGGTTGTGGCGCGGAGCAATGTGCACGCTTTCTGCACCGACCCGATACGCCGTGGGTTTCGTTGCTGCACGCGGAAAAGTTGGCGCATGCCCCGCTCGAATTGCTGGAGCAGGCCAAAGGCGGTGTGCTGTTCATTCCGGAGCTGGCGAACCTGGACCGCATCGAGCAAAAAGGTTTGTTGCTGTTACTACAGAAGGCAGACAAATATGCCGTCAGAGTAATTTGTGCCACGGCACGCGCGCTGCCGCAGCTGGTAGCAAGTGGTCACTTCGATGAGGCATTGCTGGCCGCGGTGAGTGGCTTTGCGGTACGCATTCCTGCATTGAACGACCATCGCGAGGACATTCCTGATCTGGCACGCGCCCTGCTGGCCCAGGATGGAGAAAGCGGCGAGATTCCATACCACGAATTCGACACAGCTGCGCTCAATGCATTACGCAATGCCGACTGGCCAGGGGGGGTGGAACAACTGGCACAGGTCGTCAAAAGGCTGGCGGCGACCAGTCTGGAGCAGACCATCACGGCGGCAGATGTGGCACGAGTGATGCAAGCGTACGAGGGTCTGGATTCCACGCAAGGCGTACTACCGATTTCACTGGACCAACCGCTACGGGCGGCGCGTGATGCTTTCGAGCGGCTCTATTTTGAGCATCATATCGCCAAGGCGGGGGGCAACATGAGCAAGGTGGCCGAAACGGTGGGGCTGGAGCGCACCCATCTGTATCGCAAGCTGAAACAGCTGGGGATTACCAACCGTAACGGTTAGCCGGCCGCCGCAGGCAAGGACAGCCGGATCGTCATGCGGGTGCCGCGGCCTTCCTTGCCATGCTCCACCGTGATTTCCCCCTGGTGGGCAAGCACGATCTCCCGTACGATCGCCAGCCCCAGTCCGCACCCATCGCCCGGGCTGTCTGCAAGGCGGTGGAAACGTTCGAAGATGCGTGTGCGTTCTTCCGGCGGGATACCGCTGCCCGTATCTTCCACCGCAAGCATGGCTTGATCATTATCCTGCAACACCGTCACAGTCACTTTTCCCCTCGCCGGGGTGTAGCGCAGGGCATTGTCGATCAGATTAGCCAGCATCTCCCGCAACATCAGCGGGTCCCCTTGTACTTCGATTTTAGGTAAGGTGGCCTCGAAACCCAAGTCGATCTGCTTGGCCAGCGCATCCGCTACGTGGTCCATGCAGACTGACCGTGCTAGTGGAACCAGGTCAATCGTCTGCCAGTGGATCTCCTTACCCGAGCTTGGTTCCACGCGCGCCAGCGCCAGCAACTGGCTGACCAGATGCGACAGCCGCACGGTGCTGGCCCGGATTCGTTCTAGAGCGTGCTGGATGCGTGCCGGATCGTTCTCGCGCAGCGCCATTTCCGCCTGGGTCTGCAAGCCCGCGAGCGGCGTGCGCATCTGGTGCGAGGCGTCGGCGATGAAGCGCTGCTGTTGCGCGATGCTTTCGCGCAGGCGTTGCATCAGGTCATTCATGGCATGCAGTAGTGGCAGCACTTCGCGTGGTGCCCCCTCGCATGGAACGGCGCTGAGGTCGCGGTGCGAACGCTGTGCGAATGCTTGGCGCAGCCGCTCTAAAGGTGCCAGGCCGCGGCTCACGCCGAAATGGACGAGTGCACCCGCAAGCAAGACGATCAGCAGTTGCGGCAGCATCATGGCGAGGATGATTTCTTCGGCCAGCAGGTCGCGCTTGGCTCGGGTTTCCGCTACTTGTACCAAAGCTTGGCCGCGTGCACTGGTGCCCTCCAGGGGCAGTGCAAAGGCAACGGCCCGCACCGACTTGCCTGCCAGCTGGGTATCGTAGTAGACATGGCCACCCGGCTTGGGCGGGTGGGATGGGAGAGCCAGCCCGGTCTCGCCGGCTACGGTGATACCTTGGGGGTCGGTGATGCGGTAGTAGATCCAGTCGTCCTTGTCGTATTCCAGCAAATCCAGGGCTTTTTGAGGCAGATCCACCACCACCCGGCCCTGGAGCACCTCTACCTGGTCGGCCAGTGCCAGCGCGGCACGAAACAGCGAACGGTCGTAAGCCAGGTTGGAAAAATGGTTGGCGAGCAGGTAGGAACCCACCGCGCCAGCCAGGAGCAACGGCACCAGCAGAGCCAGCAACCAGAGCAGGAGCTGGCGCCGCAGCGAGCGGGAGTCATTCGCCATGGTGCGCTTCCAACAGATAGCCTAGGCCGCGTAGGGTACGGATACGCACCCCAGAGCATTCCAGTTTCTTGCGTAGTCGATGGATGTACACTTCGATCGCGTTGTCGCCCAGATCTTCGTCCCAGTTGCAGAGCGCTTCCATGATCTGCTCCTTGTTGACGACCTTGCCCTGGCGCAGCATCAGCACTTCCAGTACGCCGATTTCGCGAGCCGACAATTCCAACGCTCGATTTTCGATGTACGCACGCCGGGCCGAAGGGTCGAAGGTCAGCCGGCCGCAAGATAGGGGGATGTTCGAGCCGAGCTGGCCGCGGCGGATCAGCGCCCGGATGCGCGCCTCCAGTTCGATCAGGCTGAATGGTTTGATCATGTAGTCGTCTGCGCCCATGTCCAGCCCCTGCACCCGGCTTTCCACTGCATCGCGTGCCGTCAGGATCAGCACCGGGGTCCGCCCGCCTTGCTGGCGCAGACGACGCAGCACTTCGATGCCATCGAGCCTGGGCAGGCCCAGGTCGAGGATCGCCAGATCATACACGCCGTCGCGCAGCATGCTGCTGGCCTGCTCGCCATTGACCGCGCAATCCACTGCGTAGCCCGACTGCTGCAGCGAGCGGGTCAGTCCGTCCGCCAGCGTGGGGTCATCTTCCACGATCAGTATGCGCATATGAAATCCATGTTGACGCGAGTTTTCCGATAGACCGTAAGGTTCTGGAAAGGTTGACCGCGTATCTTTGCACGCACGGAAGCAAGCGGGCAACACCCGTAACGCACCGAGTTTAAAACGTCATTTTATTTTTAAAGGAGAAAACACATGAACAAACTGATCGCTGCTCTGATCGCCGGCCTTTTCGCCGTTTCGGTCAATGCGTTCGCTGCCGACGCGGCCAAGACCGACGCCAAGCCTGCTGCCGAAGCTGCTGCTCCGGCAACGGATGCTGCCAAGTCTGAAAAGCCGGCTGCACCCGCCAAGAAGGCCAGCAAGGCCAAAAAGGCTGAAGAAAAGAAGGCCGATGCGCCTGCCACCAAGTAATATCGGGCGTTGAAGTCTAAAAACGGGGCCACAGCCCCGTTTTTTCATGGAGTGTATGCATAATCAATAATCAGTGGCGCGTGATCGCTGAAGCGCGTCTGCTTGTAGACGGATGCTGCCACGGCCTTCGCGGCGATGCCGGGTGTGGCGATCTGATAGTCGATGCGCCAGCCCACGTTTTTCGCCCAGGCTTGGCCCCGGTTGCTCCACCAGGTGTAGCTTTCTTCTCCCGCGTCCGGGTGGAGGCGGCGGTAGACGTCCACCCAGCCGAGGCGCTCGAACACCTCTCCGATCCACGCCCGTTCCTCTGGCAGAAAGCCCGAATTCTTGCGGTTGCCACGCCAGTTCTTGAGATCGATTTCCCGGTGCGCGATGTTCCAGTCACCGCACAACACCACTTCCCTGCCGCAGTTGCGCAGGGCTTCCAGATGCGGCATGAAGCGGGCCATGAAACTGAATTTGACCGCCTGCCGTTCATCACCGCTGGACCCCGAAGGCAGATAGACCGAAACCACCGACAAGTTGCCGAAGCGGGCCTCGATGTAGCGGCCTTCCGCATCGATGTCGGGGATCCCCAGTCCTTCGACGATGGCGTCGGGCTGTTTCCGGCAGTAGATGCCGACGCCGCTATAGCCCTTCTTCTCTGCATAATGGAAATAGCCGAAATAGCCGTCTGGCTGCAGCATCTGGCGGGTCATGTCGCAAGCCTGCGCCTTGAGTTCCTGCACGCAGACGATGTCCGCGTTCTGCTGCGCCAGCCAGGCGTAAAACCCTTTGGACGCGGCCGACCGAATGCCGTTGAGGTTTAACGTTATAATCCTGAACAAAGGCAGAGCCCTCCCTCATTTATGTCAGATCTGAGCCATCAGTTTATCGAATTCGCCATCCGCAAACGGGTGCTGCGCTTCGGGGAATTCATTACCAAAGCCGGCCGGCGTACGCCGTATTTCTTCAATTCCGGCTTGTTCGACGACGGCGAGAGCTTAATGCAGCTGGGCGAATTCTACGCCGCGGCCATCCTGCAATCCGGTGTGCCGTTCGACATGCTGTATGGCCCGGCCTACAAGGGGATCCCGCTGGTTTGCTCGGTGGCGATCGCGCTCGCACGCCAGGGCCGCAACCTGCCCTATGCGTTCAACCGCAAGGAAGCCAAGGACCATGGCGAAGGCGGCATCATCGTCGGGGCGCCGCTGCAGGGCAGGGTGCTGATCGTCGACGATGTCATTTCTGCCGGCATGTCGGCGCGCGAGTCGGTGGACATCATACTGGCACAGGGTGCCCGGCCGTGCGGCATGGCGATTGCCATCGACCGCCAGGAGCGTGGTCAGGGAACATTGTCGGCGGTGCAGGAGGTGGAGCGCGACTTTGGTATCCCGGTGATCAGTATTGCGACCCTGGCCGATCTCATCGCCTATCTGGACGGCGCGCCGGAACTGCTGGCGCACAAGGCGGAAGTCGAGCAATATCGCGCGACCTACGGTGTCTAGGAAACCGCTCAATAACCTGCTGCGCGGCCGGATGGCGGCGTTGCGCGAGGCTCCAGCCGCTCGCAACCGTTTTTCAGGGTTTTCCTAGGAGAGTTTCCTCCTCAGGATTTCGTTGACCTGGGCCGGATTGGCCTTGCCTTTGCTCGCCTTCATGCATTGGCCGACCAACGCATTGAAGGCCTTTTCCTTGCCCGATTTGTATTCGGCCACCATGGCGGCGTTGGTGGCCAGTACTTGATCGACCATGGCCTCAATGGCGCCGGCATCGGAGACCTGCCGCAGACCCCGTTTTTCGATGATCTCATCGGCCTCTCCTTCTCCGGTCCACATGGCGGCGAATACCTCCTTGGCGATTTTGCCAGAGATGGTGCTATCGGTGATGCGTTTGAGGAGTCGGGCGAGTTGATCGGGTTTTACGGGTGATTCGGTGATGTCCTTGCCTTCTTCGTTGAGTTTGGCGGCAACGCTGCCCATCACCCAGTTGGACACCAGTTTCGGTTCGCCACCGAAGGCGCCCACGGTTGCCATGAAATAATCGGCCAAGGCCCGCGAACTGGTGAGGGTGGCCGCATCATAGGGCGGCAAACCATATTCACGCACCAAGCGTTCCTCCATAGCTTGCGGAAGTTCCGGCATACTTGCCTTTATTTCTTCTATCCAGTCATACGTTAGTTCCAGCGGCAACAGATCGGGGTCCGGGAAGTAACGATAGTCATTGGCCTCTTCCTTGCTGCGCATAGCACGGGTTTCGCCGGTGTCGGGGTCGAACAGGACGGTAGCCTGTTCGATGGTGCCTCCCTCCTCCAGGGTCTCGATTTGCCAGCGCATCTCGTATTCGATGGCCTGCTGCAAGAAGCGGAAGGAATTGAGGTTCTTGATTTCACGCCGTGTACCCAGCTCGTCCGAACCCTTGGGGCGTACCGAAACGTTGGCGTCGCAGCGGAACGAACCTTCCTGCATGTTGCCATCGCAGATGCCGATCCACATCACCAGCTCATGCAGCCTCTTAGCATAGGCCACGGCTTCGGTAGCCGAGCGCATGTCGGGTTCGGTGACGATTTCCAGCAGCGGGGTGCCGGCCCGGTTGAGGTCGATGCCGCTCATGCCGTGGAAATCTTCGTGCAATGACTTGCCAGCATCTTCCTCGAGGTGGGCACGCGTGATGCGAATGGTTTTTTCCGTATCTCCCACCTGTATGGTCAGTGAGCCCTTACGTATGATGGGATGCTCGTATTGGCTGATTTGGTAACCCTTGGGTAGATCAGGGTAGAAATAATTTTTACGGGCGAACACCGAGCGGCGGCTGATTTCGGCATTGACGGCGAGCCCAAACTTGACCGCACAGCGCACCGCTTCCCGGTTCAGTACCGGCAGTACGCCGGGCAGCGCGATACTGACCGCATCGGCCTGGGTGTTGGGGGCAGCCCCGAAAGCGGTCGAGGCGCCCGAAAAGATTTTGGATTTGGTTTGAAGCTGGACATGGGTTTCCAGCCCGATGACGACTTCCCATTGCATGTTGATTCAACCTGATTGGTCGCCGATATCGACGCCTCAGTCCTGAAAATGATGATTCCCCGCAAGTGCCGTCAGGCCCGCATCCTGAACGCGAAGCGTCAGGGGGTCGCCGCCGGAACACATCAGGCACACCCGCATGGAGCGCGCACACCAGTGCTCGAATGGCCGCAACCAATCTTAAAGGTATTGGTTCAAGGATTCTGGGCCTTGACGAACACCGCAGGGAAAGCTGAGGCGAAGCATGAACTCCGCGAAACTTCCAAGAAACCCCTGGATCACCTGCTGCATAGGCGGCTGGCGGTGTGACGCGATGCTAGCCCTTTTGCATAACTCTCTTAAGCACCGTTCGCGTAGCTACAAAGCCGCTCGTAACGGTTTTCAGGGATTCCTTAAAACAATTTTTCCTGATCAAGCATGGCTTGATCGAGTTGCTCCTGCATGCTGGTGATTCTACGCTTGAAGTCGCCGATGTCAAATCCACCAGCGCGGGTGGTCAGCAACTCATGGGTGATGTTGAGCGCAGCCATGATGGCGATGCGCTCGACGCCGATCACCTTGCCGGAATCACGAATCTCGCGCATCTTGCGGTCGAGATAGGACACCGCCTCTAGTAGCTCCTCCTGTTCGTCTTCCGGGCAGGCTACACGGAACTCGCGGCCCATGATGGACACATCGATGCCTTTGATTTCACTCATGGCGTCTCATCTGGCAGTTTTTCCAACAAGGCCGCAAGGCGGTTGCTTGCCTCGGCCAAGTGCTCCTTGAGTAATCTGATGTCGCTTTGCGACTGCGCGAGCTCCTGACGCAGGCTGTGGTTTTCACTCTTGAGGCGATTGTACAACGCAATGAACTGCGTCAGTTTGTCTTCTAGCGCTTTCAAATCGGCTTCCATGACGCAACTATAAGTGAAAAAAGTTCGACAGGTCAACCGCTAACGGTTAATTTTGAAAGTATTACAACACGTTGCGAAACGCACTCGGATTGCTCGATGCCGCAACATCGTTTATGATGGCGGTACGTTGTCAGGTGCTTCCCTGTCATTCAGGCATGGAAGTGAAACGGGAAACAGGTGCGGTTCCCAAAAACTTAATCCTGTGCTGCCCCCGCAACGGTAAGTGAGTGTGGGTTCACCACGAGGCCACTGTGGCATCTGCCATGGGAAGGCGGTGAATCAAGACTTGCAAGCCCGGAGACCGGCCTGCCAACGACGTTGGAAACACCGCGGGGTGACGGTGTTTGGACCGAAGACTCATGTCTAGCGTTCCTATGTATCTCCTCGGTGTTTCCCTTCCTGATAAACCGCGCATGCGGGGTTGCATGCTTTGAGGAGAAAAAATGAAAAACGCATCTTTGGCTGCGCTCGGCAGCCTTCTGGTCGTCTTGCCTGCCCAGGCGCAGGAAATCGTTGCCGTGGAAGATGTGGTGGTCACCGCGACGCGTCAGGAAGCGCGTGTTTCGGAGGTGCTCACCGATGTCACGGTGATCGATCGCCAGGAAATCGAACGCCATGGCGCCG
>JANZZG010000012.1 GCA_026419515.1 Methylophilaceae bacterium | reverse complement strand
TGCCGCAGATCCTGCCCTCGCAGCTCATGGATCAGCTGTACTGACCGGCGGCCGCGCGCGCGGCACCTGGATCGCTTCGGCCAGATTGTAGGCAGCCCCCGTCGCCGGATACTGGCGCTGCCGCAGTTCCGTTTCCATCTGTTGCAATTCCTCGAACGTCACATAGGGCAGCACAAGCCAAATGATCTGCTGCACATGTCCATGGTCATCGACGTGCAGAACGGCCGTCGCCATGCCTTCCTGCAGGGCCGGGGGGCGCCTGTCCACGAAAGCCGGGACAGGGGGCGGAGCAGGCGCCGGTGGCGCCGGTTGCTGCAGCGCGGTGCCAGTCTCCGGCGCAGGCAGCGCGACCTCAGGCGCCTGGATATCCGGCTGTGGCGGCGCAGGCGCGGCAGCAGGCGGGGCGGGGGGGATGTCGAACAGCGTGTGCGGCGGGGTCTCCTCCTGCGGCGAGGGGGGCTGCGGATAGGCGGCAGCCATCGACTGCGCGTCCAGTTCCACCGTGAGCAGGGTGGCGCCGGTTCCAGGCCGGGCCTGCGGTAGGAAGGTCGGCAGGCGGACCAGGTTCAGGATCGCCAGGTGCGCCAGCACCGACAACAACAACGCCGCCCGAAGCGGTGCCTCCGGGCGGCGGAAGAAAGTGCGCGGCATCGAATGGTCAATAAGGCTCGAACTCCCTCCACAGGCTACGCTTGCCTTCAACCGTGTCAGCCGGGGGAATCACGGCGACGACTTCCACATTACCACTCGACAGAACAGCAATGACCACCAAGCTACCATCTGGCAGCCTGACTATGTTAAACCCTACGATCAGGGCGTTGCTGATTTTTCTCGAAGCGATCAGACCCGACCCCGGCACACTCAGTCCTGTCTTGTAGTCGAGTTGGTTGTACCAGCTATTGCCGCCAGTGGTGCATGGGCTGGATGACGGAACGTTGCTCGCAAAAACCAGCTTTCTTGCTTTTAAGTCTATGTCTTTGTCTATGCGCTCTCCGCTCTCCGGCAGGTCCACATACCAGCCGGCATATTTGTCCCAATCCATTTCGATGGGTCTGCCACTGGCATCGGTCGGTCCCCCCATACACTTGTCCACTTTCGGCTGACCATCCTCGATCTTGGAAAGGACATATGAACTTTCCCCTGCACAAACCACCCGTGCCGGCTTGCCATTGTCAGTGATGCCCGTCACGGTTGGGGGGCTGCCGCCATCGCTCATGCTGCCGATCAGCTTGCGCACCTGGAACAGCCTGGTGCCGGGGACGCCATCCACCGTGCCAGTATCGGTCCGCGGATGCCATCCTCCGCTGGGGACAGCGTCATCCTTGATGGCGTAGAAACTCTGCACATTGGTGTTGGCCCGGTCTTCTTCAGCCAAATATTGACCCGTCCCCACATAGATCACGCGTTTGCCGCCGATCAGGGTCATTTCCGGCTTGGTGGTGATGGGCTGAGCCGCTGGCGCAGGCGTGCTGCCATCGGTCGGCCGGGTCAACCCTTCCAGGTGGGCCAGCCGGGAGACCGTCCGGCTGGACAAATCGAAGCGCCACAGGTCGCCATTGGTGTCGCCGGCGTAAACATAAGTCGCTACATTGTCAAGCCGCGGATTGTCCACCCAAGCGCCGATCTTGCCCAGATTGCTGGGGTTGCTGTCGGTGCCGGAACCGGTCGCCAAGGGGAAACCTGACAACAGCGCCCCAGTCTGCGGATTGACGGCATACAAATAACCACCGCCGTTTTGCACGGTGTTGCCGGGATTACCATCCCCATTGTTGTAGCCAGAGCTGAACAACACCGCCCATGCACCGCTCGGCAGTTTGTTGATGGACGCGCCACCCGAGGTGTAGCCCAGATGTTCGAAGCCAGGCGTTGTACTGCTGATTTCCCACAGGTACCTGGGGTTGAACGGGTCGGTGATGTCCAGCGCATAATAGGCCTTGCCCCCCGCCCCCAGGGCCCCCACCAGGATGGTATGCCAGCTGCCATCGAAATACACGTCACCCACGGCGATGGGCCCGTCCACGAAATACTGGTGGGCATACGCGGTATCCGCCAGCTCCTTGACCACCTTGAGCGTCTCGGTCGGGATGAAGGCCCACAGTTCGGTCCCGCCCGATACGCTGACAGGTGCAGAAGGTGCGCTGTCCTCCGCTGCAAAGGCGTGCAACATGCCATCGTTGCCCGAGACATAGACCACCGGCTGACGCGTGGCCCGATCGAGGATGAACTGTCTGTAACCCGGATTACTGGCTTCATCGTAAGTGGCCAATGCACCACGCACATACATCGGCTTGGTGTTGACGAGATCCCCCAGCACATGGGCGCGTTTGCGCCACAGCGGGTAGCCGCTCCCCCGTTCCTTCTCATTGGAAATGTCGCCGCGGATGAAGTTCACCAGGCTTTCGGCCAAAAAAACCGTGGAAAGCGATGGATAAGCCGCATGAATGTCGGGATACTGGGTAAGACCGGTGGTCGGGTCGAACCAGCTTTTCTCGGTGGCCGTCAGATTGGTATAGGTGAAATCGCGTAATGCAGCCCCGCTGCTGCCGCTGGTCGGTGCGATGTAAACGCGGCGCGCGCTGCTCCAGCCGATTCCGGCCGTCATGGCATCCAGTTTCTTGCGGGCTGACCAGGGGCAGCCTGGGTCGTCTACGCACGCGTTGGGTTCGGGGTTCTGCGGCTCGGAAACCTGGCCTGTTACGACATCGATGTTGCGCGCCTGCAGGTCGCCAGACCATTCCTTGGTGACGTAGCTGGTTACAAAGGCACCACGGTCGGTTTGAGTCGGTTCCGAAGTCGAGGTGGCCGCAGCCGCGGCTGACCCGACGCGCTTCTGGATGCTGTTGAGCGCTTCGATGAGGCCTTTGCTCACCATATTGGGATCCCGGGCACTGAAAAACTTGCCGCGGCCATTGACCGTGGCATGCCAGAGATCATCGATGGTGCGCGGGCTGTTCGCCTTCGGAGCGGGCCAGTTCTTGGTCCCATTCTTGATGGCGGCATAATCTCCGCTGGTTGCGGTCAGGTAATCACTGCGGTAACGCAGCGTGCCCGGTTGTCCCAGGCTCATGGCAAACAGCGACATGTGCTGCTTGTTATTTTTGTCGTCATCGGTGGTGAAGACGTTGTTTTCGGCGACGTTCAGCCCGGTGACGCTGCTGATTTCATTGCCGTGCGCAGCATCCCGCAGGTCGGTGTTGTAATAATACATGGCGATATCCGCCAGCGTCCCGCAACTGGAAAAATCGCTGTCCGTACAGGTGGTAGAAGGCTCATTTCCATCATAATAGGGCCGGGGGAAGACCGCGAGGTTATTGTCCTGGTTGCCGATCGGGGTTGAGCCATCCAGCTGTTTCAATGAACTATGGGAATCCGAGTTCCAGTAACCATCCGTCACCAGGAAGGCGTAATTCTGCTGGCAGGAATACTGGATGGGCTCCGAAACGAGTGGCGGGATGGCAGGCGCGGCATCCACCCCGCCCGCCAGGTCCGTTTTGCTGAAGGTGAAGGTACCCGACTTGGCCACGGTAATGGGGTTACTGTTGAAATATGACCCTTGGCCGTTGACGGTCGGCAGGCTGGGGTCGGTGGCCGTGGTGACCGCCGGCGCCGTAATCGTGATGGTGTTGCCCGAGGCGCTGGCGACATAGGCCGGGCAGGTCACCGGCGTAGTCCCGTCATTGCCCTTGCAGGCATTGACGGTATTGTAGGTGCCGCCAGCGACAAATGCATTGATCTTGCTCGCCAGGTTGGCCGCCAGCGTGGAGCGCTGGGCGTTGGTGCAGTTGCTCGTCCCGGTGCATTCGCTCACGGTATGTACGCTACCCAGGATTTCCACCCCTTCGACTTTGATGCTGGAGATGGTGTCGCCATTTTTTGCGGCACTGATGGTGATCGTGCCTTTGGCTTTGACTTCGGCCACTGCGGGGGTTCCCGTTCCCGAAGTCAATTTGCCCGCATAATAGCGCCCCAGTTTGTTGAGCGAGGAACGCAGCGGTGTCGAACCGCTCACCGTCGTCGAGGTCAGGCGGTTCCACCAGTTGGTCCGATGCCCGATTTTTTCACTGCTGTCGTCAAACCGCGCCACCTGCAGTTCGACATCCGGCTTGCTGTAGCTGTTCAGCAACTCGAAGCCCACCCGGTATTTGTTGTCCAGACCACTGAATGCCAGGGTGGCAGCGGATTTCATCATCAGGATGCGGGTACGGTAATAACTAAACCAGTTGGCGAAGTTTTGCAATTCCTCAGCATAGGTGCAGGTCGTTCCCGCGCAATCGGAGCGCTCGACCGCCTTGGTGCCGGTCGCCGGGTAGCTATTGATGGAAGGGGTAATGTCCACACGCTTGAAAATGCCGACCTTGTCGCGGGTGTTGCCGGAGCCATCCACGCCATTGACCCCACCCCCAGCCGACCCCATCACGCGGGTACTGGGCGCGGTGGCATTGGTGGCGATGGTCCCGGTGGGGTTGGTTCCGGCCGAACTCATACTGCCGCTGGCACTCGCCGCCGCATAGCCGGCGTTGGTCGTCGGGCTGGTGCTGCCACCGGCAGGGTTGTCCGCAGCGGGAAAGGTGCCGCCAGAGAGGCTGCCGGCATAATTGTAGGTCCCCACCGTGGTGATCCCACCGCTCATGGTGGGTGTGCTCCCGCTACCACTACTCCATGTCGGGGTGAAGGTGCAGGCCGCCTGGGTGTTGGGGGCAGTGACGTTGCACGTCGAACCGCTATAGCTGAATGTCCAGCCTGCTGCTTTGGTGGATGCAGCGTTGAGATTGCCGCAGAAAGTCGACAGGGTGGAGCTGTAGGTCACCGTGTTGTTGATGACGGTGGTACTGCCACACACCAGCTTGGTCAGGCTTTTGCTCGAAGTGCCGCTGGCGGAAATGGTGCCGCTGGCATTGCTGGTGGCGCCTGCCGCGATCGTGATCGACTGCCCGTTGTAGGCATTGCCGGCCGGGGCCACGATGGTCACCGTCCCGGAAGAAGTGCCCCCGCCACTAAACCCATTCTGGAACGCCGCGCCGCTGCCGCCGTTGATCTGGGTCGCCACGTTGGACTGCGTCGCGCCGGGGTTGAAGGTCTGGGCATTCTGGATCGTGGTGCTCCCCACCGAAATGGCCCCGATCGCTCCCCTCGCGGGGGTGTTGACCGCGGCATTGGCCGTGATCGTCGCCCGCGCGGAGACGGCCGAACCCGTCAGGCTGATGCTGTTGCCGTTGTAGGCCGTGCCCACCGGCGCGGTAATCGTCATCACATCGCTGCTACAACTGGCGCTGAAACCCGGGGCATTGACCATGGAAGCGAGCTTGCTGCAAATGGTTGCGGATGTCTCACCGGCGCCAAAATAATAAGGCGTGCTGGGAGAAATCGAGGAAATCAGGGAGGTGGTGCCCACCTTGAGATCGTCCACCCGTGTGGCCCCTGAGTTGGTGATGGTGATCGTGCCGCTGGCGGCGCTGCCTGGGTTGCTGGTAGGGCCACTCACCACGATCAGCTGGCCATTCGGCCAGGCGCCCGTCGCCGCAGCCACGATGGTCAGGGTGTTGGACGTCGGCGTGGTCGGGCAATCGTAATACCCCGGGCTAGCCGGTGAGCCCTGGGAGACGTAATACGCCCGGATGGCGGCACAAATCGACTGCGCGATCGCGGTGGTGGAGGTGTTGACCCCCGACCCCGCCACGATGTTGGTGCCCGGCGCGACGACGGGCTGGCCGCCGATCGTGATGTTGGTGATGGAAAGCCCTGGCACATAGTTCGTTACCGTCAGCGTGGCAGTGGCCGCAACGGCAGTCGTGGCGGATTTGATCCCGCCCAGATAATTCGGGATGGTATGGGTCTCATCCCGCAAGTCCTGACAATCGGTAAACGTCGGGTTGGTGCCACCACTATTACTGTAGGCATTGCACCACCGGTAGTTGGCCGGGACGGTGTGGGTGGCCGTCGCCCCGCCATACACGCAATCCGTGAAGTAACTGTCGGTGCAATACTGCAACGGGCTCATCACATAATGAAACGGCGCGCCGGCATAAGTGTTCGGGTTGGTGTAACTTCCCCAGGGAAAGAGCTGGTTGCCGGTGGTATCACCGTTTTCCACGCATACCGGTGTGAACGTAAGACTGTTGCTGGTGACGGACGCGGTGGCGGAGGCGCTCAGGGTGACCGAAGTCGCGCTGGGGATGGCTGCGATGGTGGTGCCCGAGGCGATCCCCGTCCCGGATACTGCCATGCCCACATACAGCCCGCTGGTGGCAATGGATGTCACGGTGGCAGAGCCACTCGTCGTCGTGCCGGTTTTGGTCAGGGGCGTGGCGCTCGTCACTCCGGCTGCCGAATAGCGCTGCACCGTCGTCGGGCTGGTGGTGCTGCAGAAAATCTGGTGGTTGTAGGCGCCGGAGGTGAAAGTCAAAGGCGTATTCGACAAGGCGGCGGCCACCGGCCGGCTCAAGGTGACCGGATTGGTGGTGGTGGCCAGAAAGGTGCCGGGCGCCACCCCCGGACCGGAGACCATCATGCCGACCGAAAGGCTCGCGGTGTCCGACAGCGTCACCTGGGTCGAGTTCGCCGATGCGGTCGCGTTCTTGGTGACACTGGTCGCGAGGTTGGTGGTCGCGCTGCCCGTGTCGAAGCCATTCATGAGAGCGGCAGACGGGTTGCTGGCCGGGTAGGAGGTGCCGTCCGCCTTGACCGGCGGCCGGTAGCGGATGTTGGGGTTGTAGTAGATGTAGTTGATGTCGGAAGTCGCAAGCGGCAGGGTGACAGTGCTGGTGCTGCTACTGTTGATGGGATCGTTGCTGGGGCATTGCGCACGGCTACCCGTGTCATTGGTGCCGTTCCAGCAGATGCTGGAACCGGTGCCGCCGGAACCGGCAGAGACGTAGTCCGGCAGGTAGTTCCACGCCATGGAGCCGGAGTTGTCCAGCATGAACATGATGTTGGGGAAGACGACCGAAGGCGTCGTGTTGGCCAGTGGTTGGGTGGCCAGATTGATGGTCGCCGCCTGCACGACCTGCTGGAAACACAGCAGGTTGAGCGCCAGAAAGGCTATGAATTGGCGTAGACGTGCGGATTTCATGATGCTGCCCCCTTGCTGTGCTGCTCAATACACGAAAGCCTGGACATGGCTGATATTGTGGCGTGGTCCGCTCACCTTGACGGTGATGCGGTAATAGACACTCCCTTGGATATCGTAGATTTCTCCTTCTCCCCCGCCAAATTCACGGGATAGGCCATCCATTACAGAATTCCCCGTTTTACTTGCTCCCGGCACATACTGGCAGTAGGCATTGTCAGTGGAGCTCGCGCAGTCACCCGCATTTTGGGCCACTCGGTGGATGACGTAATGGACGTCATAGCCGGAAATCCTGTCGGGCAGGAGATGGCTGCCGCCTTCCCAATTGTGGTTGGCGGGGTTGAAGTCACCGAGCGCAGGGTAGTAAAACGTGTGGCCGTCGTCATCCATGGCCGCGTTATTCAGTATTGATTGACCAGAATGGGCTTTCAGCCACTGCACGGCGTGCTCGATGGCCACATCGGCCACCCGCACGGCCGCCTGGCGAAAAGCGATGTTGCCCGAAGCCGAGACACCGGCTTCCGTGCTGCGCATCATGGCAAGGCCGGAGAGCGTGAGCAAAACCAGCGTCATGAGCGTCATGAACAGCACGAAGCCCCGCTGCGCACGATGGCAAGTCAGCCGCCCCATATCATGTTCCTCAATGGGATGATGGTGGAATAGACCTTGTAGCGGTAACGACGGTCCGGTACCGTATAGGTGACGGCAGCCCCAACGGAGCTGCCTGTCGCATCGGTGATCCCGGGCAGCACGGTGAGGGTGGCCGGGGCATCCACCGGCTCCTTTTCACGCAACGGGCTCCGCGCCACGATGCCAATGCGGATTGCCAGCACCTTGCCATAGTCGACCCGCCCACCGCTGGTGACGGCGCTAAGGTCGGTGCTCCACAGGTCGATCGATTTGTCGGTTCCGCCGCCCGTGGTGTTGAGGCCATACTGCGCCTTGAGATAGACGATGCCCTCCACCAGCGGAGCGGGAGCGCTGTCCAGATACCCTCGCATTTGCAGGGCGCTGTTTTCGGAAATGCTGTAAGTACGATCCATCCACTGGCCGAGATTGACCACAAGGTTTCCCAAAGACGCATTTTCCCAGCCAGGTGCCGCTCCATTGGGGTCTGCGACACTCGGGTTGTACGCCGAAGTGCGGCTTTCCGAAGCACCACCGACCATGATGGAGTAGGTGCTGGTATGCCGCAGCATGCGATTACCGGGTTCGATCTCCGTGACCTGGAACAGCGTGCAAGAGTCACCCACCATGACGACGGCCATATCCCCCTGAGAAAAGCCTGACACACTGCTGACTTTGTAGGAATCACTGGCCGTGCTTTGATTGTTCAGCAAATAGGTGCCGGGCGCGCCAGTGATGGCGTTGGCATAGTGTACTACCAGGCTGTCGCCGCCGGGGCCAGAGCCATTTTCCACGATCTGGACCGGTTTGGAGGAAAGCGGCTGGGGCTGCACTCCGCACGTGCTGCTGCAGCTGGCGGGAAAATAATACCAGTGGATGTCCTGGTCGTTGTCGACGACACCATCGCCATCACCGTCGGCCCCGCTGTTGCTGTCCCGGCAGCTCTGCAAAGGCATCAAGCCATAGCCCGCTTGCATGAGGTCACGCTCCAGCAGATAGAGTGCCATCACGCCGTTGCTCTGGGCTTCCATGGTTTGGGTGGCGGTGTTGCGCTGCTGGCTGAAGGTGACGAAGATCTGCGCCACGGCCAGCAGGCCGATCAGGCCGATGGCAAGCCCCACCATCATTTCGACCAGAGTGAGCCCACGTTGAGAGGTGCGCGCCATGATAGCCTCAGTTACGGGTTACGCTCGATGCGGGTGGTGGTGAGGTACTGGTGCGTCATGTCCTTGTCCCGCCAGGTGATCTTGATGCAGACAGTGTTGCCCGTAGGCTTGCCGGTACCGGTGTCCTTGCAATCCAGATCGTCCGGATCATCGGGGGGGTCGCCGACCACAGCCTCGCCTCCAGGCAGCAAAGCGCTGACCCGCGTCGTCCAGTCGTCGTAATCGAATGCGCTGGGAGCCACGGGACTCACCCACAATGTCCCGATCAGCTCGCTGGCCAGAAAGCTGGCGTCGTTGCGGTATTTGGACTGGCCGATCTGGCTGACCGCCTGTGCCGACATGCCCATGAGGGCGATCAGCCCGACTGCGAAAATGACCAGGCTCACCAGAGCCTCCAGAATGAAAGAGCCTGCCTGTGCCTTTGGAATCCGCGACCAGGGCATTGCAGAGACCTCCCTCAAGGGCATTTCATCGGATTGTCGGCCGCAATGGCTGAACCAGGGTTGCACATGCGGATACTGCCCCCGCTGCTGACGAGCACACGCCACGGCGTGGCCTCGGGATTGGAGGAAGTGATGTCCACCTGGGCCAGCCGGGCAACGCCCCCCATGTTGTCGATGACCAGCCCGAGCGGGCTGAACGTGACGACGCTGGCATTGGCGTTGATCTGCACCGTAGGCGGCACCTCGGCAGCGCTGGTGAACAGCCGGGGGGCGCTGCCGCAGTTGGGGACAGGGTCGCCACTGGCGAGCTGGTCGGTCTCGGTGACCATCCACAACATGGAGGTGGTGCTGTAGGCACAGCCATTCGACAGAGAGGACACCAGCTGGAAGCGCACCGGCATGTTGCGCTTGATGGCTTCCGATTTCGCCTTGCGCAGCCCGCTGAGTATGGATTCCGCAGCCGTCTTGGTGCGTGTACTGGCCATCATGTCTTGGACCGACGGCAAACCGATGAAAAACAGAATGCTGGCCACCGCAATCACGATCATCAGCTCGACCAGGCTGACTCCTGATACCTGCCTCAATGAATGGTGGAAAATCAGCACGACCCATCCTTTTTTCTCACCCAGCAGGTGGCAGAAGTGGTCCAGCCGCTTTTCACCGCCGGCGTGGCCTTGTTGCCATCCTGGTCGATGGTGAAGCGGAAGCCGTCCGTGCCCTCGGCGACGATGCCATCGGCATGGGCGGTGAAGGTCTGGTCGTTGCATTCGATCCGGTAATCGAAATACTTGACCTTACCGCTGGACACCAGTAAGTCACGAACACCACAGGCATCGTCGCCCTTCCCCCCCGTCCCATAAGTGCGGTTGTCTTGGTAATATTGCTCCATCTTGAGCTGCAGCGCGGACAGCTGGGAATAAGCCTCGGCCAGCTTGCCGCGCAATACGTAATCCTGATAGGCCGGCAAGGCGATCGTCGCCAGTATGCCTATGACGGCAAGGACGACGAGCATTTCGATCAAAGTGAATCCAGCGTTATTACGGTCCATGAGACAGCCCTTTCTTGACGCAGTTAATATTAGGACGGATGTATGGCAACTGTACATGCGCAACCGACGAGCGGCAGTTTTTCGTGCTTGAACGGAAAGATTGGTAATATTGGCGCCTGAATGAAACTGTCGTGCGAGTTGCCGTCCCTATGACAGGCACGGCAGAATTGAAATGGAAGCGAGAAATTCATGCGTTTCGTTTGCATTGCCCTGATGATGTGCCTGATGTTGACCGCCTGTGGCGCCAAGGGCCCGCTTTATCTGCCCGAGCAGAAATATCCTCAACCGCAACAGGATCGCAACCGTCCGTGAGCTTTTTTGCCTTGAGAGGCGGTGAGCTGTGTGCCGAAGGCGTGCCGCTCGCCGAAATCGCGCGCCAGTATGGTACGCCTTGCTACGTCTATTCCCGCGCCGCACTGACGGAAGCCTACCGCCAGTTCGAGGCGGGGTTCGCCGGCAGCGACCACCTGATCTGCTACGCCGTGAAGGCCAATTCCAGCCTGGCGGTGCTCAATACCTTCGCCCGGCTCGGCGCCGGCTTCGACATTGTGTCGGGTGGAGAGCTGGCGCGCGTGCGGGCGGCCGGCGGGGATGCCGGCAAGGTGGTGTTTTCCGGCATCGGCAAGACGGTTGACGAAATGCGGGCTGCGCTTGATGCGGGCATATTCTGCTTCAACGTCGAGTCGGCAAGTGAACTCCATCGCCTCAACGCAGTCGCCGGCGCGCTGGGCAAGATCGCACCGGTCTCCTTGCGCGTCAACCCCGATGTCGATGCCAAGACCCATCCCTACATCTCCACCGGCCTCAAGAACAACAAGTTCGGCATCGCTTACGACCAGGCTTTCGAACTCTACCTGCAGGCATCCTCATTACCCCATCTCGCAGTGCATGGCGTGGATTGCCACATCGGCTCGCAGCTCACCGAAATCACACCGTTCCTCGCCGCGCTCGAGCGCATTCTACTCCTGGTCGATCGGCTGGAAGCCGCCGGTATCCCGATTCGCCATCTGGATCTGGGCGGGGGCTTGGGCATCCGCTACCGCGATGAAACGCCACCGGAAATCCGCGCTTATGCCGAGGCCATCCTAGCGCGCCTGAAAGGGCGGAAATGCAAGCTACTGCTGGAGCCCGGCCGGGCGCTGGTCGGCAACGCCGGAGTGCTGCTGACCCGCGTGGAGTACCTCAAGCGCGGCGAGGCGAAGAACTTTGCCATCGTCGATGCGGCCATGAACGACCTGATGCGGCCCGCCCTCTACGATGCCTGGCACGACATCCTGCCGGTGGAGCCGCGCATCGGCAGCCCCGAAACGTTCGAACTCGTGGGGCCGGTGTGTGAAAGCGGCGATTTTCTGGGCCATGACCGGACGCTGTGCCTGGAGGAAGGGGATTTGCTGGCGGTGATGTCGGCGGGCGCCTATGGCATGAGCATGAGCTCCAATTACACCAGTCGGCCGCGCGCCGCCGAAGTGATGGTGGATGCCAACCGAGCCACGCTGATACGTCGGCGCGAAACCATCGAGGAGCTTTATGCGGCTGAAATCATTCCCGACCAACCATAATGGCCCGGCCGGGGCTTCGAAAACCAGGCTTGTCAACCCCGTGAAATTGGCGTAGATTGCGTTGTCGCGTTACCGCGTACCCCATTACAACCATTATTCATGACGGAGGAAAGCAAATGAAAAAGTCGATTTTCGCCCTATTATTCGCTTTGTCTGCCCTGATGGTCTCCCCGCTGACCTGGGCCGAAGACCTACCGGAAATTTCCGCCACCGACGATGATGCACCCCTGCCTCCGTTGATCGATCCTGCCGCAGGTGACGAAGCCTCTGGCAACTGACCGTCTCTGCAATGAACGAAAACGGCCGCGGATGCGGCTGTTTTCGTTCATGGGGCGGCTTGGTCAGTCAAAAATCACAGTCTTGTTGGCATACAGTAGAATGCGATTGTCGATATGCCAGCGCACCGCACGCGACAACACCACTTTCTCCAGGTCACGCCCTTTCTGGATCAAGTCTTCCAGCTGATCACGGTGCGAGATGCGGATGATATCCTGCTCGATGATGGGGCCTTCGTCCAGCACTTCGGTGACGTAGTGGCTGGTGGCGCCGATCAGCTTGACGCCACGCTCGAAAGCTCGGTGGTAGGGCTTGGCGCCGACGAAGGCGGGCAGGAAAGAGTGGTGGATGTTGATGATGCGCTGCGGATAGCGTGCCACGAATTCCGAGGACAGCACCTGCATGTAACGTGCCAGCACGATGAGGTCGATGCCGTGTCGATCGAGCAGGGCAAGCTGCTGGGCTTCGGCCTCACGTTTCGTCTCGCGGGTGACCGGGATGACATAGAACGGGATGCCGTAGAAATCGGCCAAGCGCTGCGTGTCTGGATGATTGCTGATGATGAGTGGGATATCACAGGCCAGCTCACCACTTTGATGGCGGTAGAGCAAGTCGGCCAGGCAGTGGTCGTACTTGGATACGAAGATGGCCATGCGCGGCCGCTGGCTGGACAATTTGAGCTGCCAGTGCATGTGGAATTTTTCCGCGATGGGCGCAAACTCCTGGCCGAATCGCGCAATGGGCAGGGAAAACCCGGTCAGGTCCCATTCCACGCGCATCAGGAACAGGTTCTGCTCGGCATCCTGATGCTGGTCGGCATGCAGGATGTTGGCGTCATGGCGATAGAGGAAGTCCGCAATGGTTGCAACCAGGCCCTTGCGGTCGGGGCAATTGATCAGCAGGGTGGCGGTGTGTTTCATTGAATTGCGGCCGAGTCCGATGCTTCCCGAAAAGCGGGCTATTATAATCCGCTTCATGCCATGTAGCGGCAGATTATGTTATCTTCTCGCTCCATGAGGAGCCCGCAATGGTTATATTTCTTGTCGTTTTTCCTGCTACCCGTGTTATGGGTGTTCTGGGGATGGGGCGTGTTCGATTCGGCGACGGTGGAAGTCCTGCCGCGCGAAAGCATACGTTACGCCTATCTGCCATCCGTAGGTGATTATGGTAAGGTTGCAGACAAACAGAAGGAAGTACGGACACTGCTCCTTCGGCAGGGCATCCTGCCAGGCGAGGACATTACTTTGATCGAGCGTGACCCCCGTACCACACCCGTTGCGCAGCGTGTCGCCCGAGCAGGCGTGGTGATCGGGAAAGAGGTGCGCACAGCCCCTCCTTTGTTGGAAGGGCAGCTGCCCCCTCGCCAAGCCGTCGTGGTCAAAGTGCGTGCCCATCCAGTCGTGGCCTATGGCAAAACTTACAAAGCGTTGTTGGATTACCTGCAGGCACACGGCATGTCCTTGCGCCTGCCCGTGGTGGAAACCCTACATGACAGCACACTGAGTATCGAAATGGCGTTGCCCTCATGAGCTTCTTGGTTTTGCTGGGTGCTTTGTGGCTAGCCCATCATTGGCCACCACCGTCTGTTCTCACCGTCAATCACTGGCATGGTGCCTTGGCCCAGGTATTGGAACGCAGCTTCAACGACGGAAGGGCTGCGCATGGTGTGATTGCCTGGAGCCTTGGAGTCATGTTGCCAGCTGCGATAGTCGGCGCGGTATTGCTGATGTTGCACCACTGGGCTGCGCCTCTCGCCAGCTTGGCCGGGATGGGGATACTCTACCTCTTGCTGGATTTTCGCGGGTTCAGCACACCGGCAGAGGAGATCGCATCTGCCTTGCGTGACAGCAATGCTCCGGCTGCGCGCAGCCGGCTCGCCACTTGGAGCGGCCAGCCGACAGAAGCATTCGGCGCCCAGGAAGTGGCATGCCTGGCCATCGAAACCACGTTGCTGCGCGCCCATTACGGGCTGTTCGCGCCCATTTTCTGGTTCGTGCTGCTGGGGCCTGCCGGCGCGGTACTATACCGCCTGTCACAATCTATGGACACGACCTGGGGTGGGACGGATACAGCATTCAATCAAGTAGCACGACGCATATTTTATGGATTGGATTGGCTGCCGGCGCGCTTCACCGCCATCGGTTTCGCCGTTGTGGGAGATTTCGAAGATGCCCTGTATTGCTGGCGTACCCAGGCATCCGCATGGCCTGACAGGACAAAGGGCATCATGCTGGCGAGCGGGGCTGGCGCGCTTGGTGTCCATCTGGGCGGGACCTTGCCGAACCGCGGCATTCTGGAATTCCGCCCGGAACTGGGACTGGGTGATGCAGCAGACGCGGATTATCTGATGAGTGCCGTGGGGCTGATCTGGCGCGTGCTGGTATTGATGTTGGTCTTACTCCTTCTGTTGACGTTTTCGCATTGGCTGGGGAGCTGATGCAGGTCCTGCTAGCCAATCCCCGTGGTTTCTGCGCTGGCGTGGACCGCGCCATCGTCATCGTGGAACAAGCACTGGAGCGCTTCGGTGCGCCCATCTACGTGCGCCACGAGGTGGTGCACAACAAATTCGTGGTGGACGCACTGAAGCGCAAAGGCGCGGTGTTCATCGAGGAACTGGCGGAGGTGCCTGCGGGCAGTACGGTGATTTTCAGCGCACATGGCGTATCCAAAGCGGTGCGAGAGGAAGCCGAACGGCGCGGCCTGCGCGTGTTCGATGCCACCTGCCCGCTGGTGACCAAGGTGCACATCGAGGTGGGCAAGATGCGCGCGCAGGGACGCGAGATCGTCATGATCGGCCATCGCGGTCACCCCGAAGTGGAAGGCACCATGGGACAGAGCGAAAGCGGCATGTATCTGGTGGAATCCCCGGAGGACGTGGAACGCCTGCAGGTGCGTGATCCCCGCCGGCTGGCCTACGTGACCCAGACTACGCTGTCGATGGACGATGCAGCGCAGGTGGTAGAGGCGCTGAAGCGTCGCTTCCCCGACATCCTGGCACCCAAGAGCGATGACATCTGCTATGCCACCCAGAACCGCCAGGATGCGGTGAAGCGTTTGGCTGCACTGTGCGATGTGGTAATCGTGGTAGGCTCTCCCAATAGTTCCAATTCCAACCGGCTGCGCGAAGTGGCCCAGCATCAGGGGGTTGCCGCTTACATGGTGGACCATGCCGGCCAGCTCGACCCCTCCTGGCTGGCAGGAAAATCGCGGATTGGTGTGACGGCGGGCGCATCCGCCCCCGAAGTGCTGGTCAAGGAAGTGGTGGCGCGCCTGAAGGCGCTCGGTGCCGATCAGGTAGAAGAACTACAGGGTATCGTGGAAAAAGTAGTGTTCCCCCTGCCGAAAAACTTGATGACTCCATGAACAAAACCATTACCCTGGCGCTGACCGGGGCGTCCGGCATGAGGTATGCCATGCGCCTGCTGGAAATGCTGCTGGGCAACGGCCATACGGTATATCTGGTCTATTCCCAGGCCGCGCAGTTCGTCGCCAGACAGGAGCTCGACTTGGTGCTCCCGTCGCGCAGCACGGAAGCCTGCGCCCTGTTGGCGCAGCGTTACCGCTGTAAAACCGGGCAGCTGCAGGTGTTCGCGCGGGATGACTGGATGGCGCCGATCGCTTCGGGTACGGGTGCGGCGGACGCCATGGTGGTCTGCCCCTGCACCATGGGCGCGCTCTCGGCCATCGCCAACGGTGCCAGCGACAACCTGATCGAGCGCGCCGCGGACGTCATGATCAAGGAAGGCCGCAAGCTCATCCTAGTGCCGCGCGAAACGCCGCTGTCGGCCATCCACCTCGAGAACATGCTGAAACTGGCGCGCATCGGAGTGGTGATCCTGGCGGCCAACCCCGGTTATTATCACCTGCCGGCCAGCGTGCAGGATGTGATCGATTTCATCGTGGCCAGGATCCTCGATCAGCTGGGCATCGAACACAGCCTGATGGCGAAGTGGGGAGAGGTGAAGCTGCCGGACTGAAGTCCGGCAGCGCGGCTATTGCTTGCGGCTGTCCAGGCTGCAAGGTCCCGGCCCGTGCAGTGCGGCCAGCAGCATGCCGCCGGCGATCGCCAGATATTGTAGAAAGGCTATCGGCTCATGAAGCTTCATCACGAAAGCGACGAACAGGGCATAACCTGCCAGCACGGAGGCTGCCAGCCGCGTCTTGTAGCCCACCAGCAAAGCGATGCTGCCCAGGAGCTGCACGACCAGCGTCAGCGGCGCGAATATCCCGGGCAACCCATATTGCCCGAGGTGGAGCCGATAAGCCGTATACCCCTCGGGATGCCCAGTGATCATGCCAAGCTGAATGATGGTGGCGACCAGAAAGAGTTGGGCCAACAAAACACGGGCGACGACAGCGAGCAGCTTTTCCATCGATTCGAATCCTCGTCGAAACCTGATTTGGCTAATGATGCCTACAAGCCGGCCTCTTCGCAAGACATCATACGCGTGGGGTCGGCGATGCCGGCAGCCAGAAAACCTTCGCGCCGAATGCGGCAGGAATCGCAGCGCCCGCAAGCACGGCCTGATGCGTCGGCCTGGTAACAGGAGACGGTCAGTCCGTAATCGACACCCAATGCCAGGCCACGTTGGATGATTTGCGCCTTGCTAAGATGAATCAAAGGCGTGTGGATACGTATGGTTTTCCCCTCGACGGCCGCCTTGGTGGCGAGGTTGGCCATACGTTCGAAGGCAGCGATGTATTCCAGTCGGCAGTCGGGGTAACCGGAATAATCGACCGCGTTCACCCCGATGAAAATGTCACGTGCGCCCAATACCTCGGCCCAGGCTAGGGCCAATGACAGCATGATGGTGTTACGCGCCGGCACGTAAGTCACCGGAATGCCGTCAGTGGGGGCTTGCGGTACCGCAATGGCGGGATCGGTGAGCGCGGAGCCACCGAAGACTGACAAATCGAGCTGGATTATCCGGTGTTCGGTGGCTTCCAAAGCAGCCGCTACCCGTTTTGCCGCATTCAGTTCGGCGACATGGCGCTGGTGGTAATCCAGGCTCAGGCAATGGCAGGCATACCCCTCACTTTTGGCAATGGCGAGCACGGTGGCCGAATCCAGTCCCCCCGACAACAACACGACCGCCTTTTTCATCGGCCTGGCACCTCACCCCATAATATCTTGTGCAACTGAAGCTGGAAACGCACCGGTAATCGATCCGCCAAAATCCACTCGGCCAGTACGCGCGGATCGAGTCGGCCATAAACCGGTGAAAACAACACCGGACATTGTTCGTCGAGATGATATTCGGTGAGTATCCGTCTGGCCCACTCGTAATCCTCACGTCCACACAACACGAATTTCACTTCATCAGTCGGCTTCAAATACTCGAGGTTACGCCACAGATTTTTCGACATCTCGCCCGAGTCCGGGGTCTTGATGTCGAGGATGACCGAAACGCGCGGATCAACACCAGTGATGTCGAGACTGCCGCCGGTTTCCAGTGAAACATCATGACCAGCGTCGCACAGCAAGGTCAACAGCGGCAAGCAATCCTTCTGGGCAAGGGGTTCGCCTCCGGTCACCGTCACGTAATGTGCACCAGTGGCAGCGACCCGGCGCAGAATTTCATCCAGCGAGAGCGTGTTGCCCCCCTGAAAAGCATACGCGGTATCACAGTAGCTACAGCGCAAGGGACAGCCGGTAAGACGCACGAAGGCAGTCGGCAGACCGCTCCGCGAGGTCTCCCCCTGCAGTGAGTAAAAGATTTCATGAACCTTGAGCGACAAGTCAGTTTCTGGATTTGAGCGCTTCGAGCGCCGCCAGACGTTTCTTGGCCAGCGCGGCGGCATCGCTCAGCGGATATTTGGCGATCAAATTCTTCAAGGTTTGCTGTGCGCCATCGACATCGCCCAGCTGAATCTGACTATTGGCAATGTTGTAGAGAGCATCCGGTACCTTGGAATGGTCAGGGTATTTTTGGATCAATTTCTGCTGTGCCGCGATGGCCGCCTTGTAGTTTTTTTGTGAAAAGTGGGCGTAGCCAATCCAGTAATGCGCGTTGGGCGCGAACTTGCTGTCTGGATGAGTGGCCAGGAATTTCTCGAATGCTTCCGCCGACTGCGCATATTTCCCGCTCTTGAACAGAGCGTGCGCTGCTTCGTAGTCTTTCAGCTCGGCTGTAGCCGGCGTCACCGCGGACGAGGCAACGGGGGGGGTCGGTGGAGTCGGTGGCACTGTATCAGGAGTGGCCACGGACGTCGGTGCGGCGGCTTGGGGAGTGGCTACGCTGCCTCCGCCCTCCAGCTTGCGCAAGCGCGCATCGAGATCACTGTAGAGGTCCCGTTGTCGTTTCTGGGTGGTTTCCACATCGTGGGCCATCACTTCGAGCTGACCTTTGAGCTTGGCCAGCTCGCCATTGAGTCGCTCGACCTGGTTGAGTAGCTCGAGCATGCCCTGGCTCCTGAGCTGGCCTTCCAGCGCGGAAACACGCCCTTCCGTGGCCTGCCGCTGCTTGGCTTCTTCGTCCAGTTTGGCCTGAAACTGGGCCTGCAGCTGAGCGAGTTGCTGCTTGAGCTCGTCGATGCGCTGATGGGCCTGCTTGTCGGAAAAAAAACCCCCGGCCTGCGCAGCCGATACACCCCCCAACAGCAAGCCCAGAATCAGGGCAAAGCGCGACGGCATGACATCTCACTCGCCATCATAGACGATATCGACGCGGCGGTTCTGCGCCCAGCAGGCTTCAGTCTTCTCGGTGCACTGCGGCTTTTCTTCGCCATAGCTGACCGTCTCGATCTGCTTGTCACCGACACCCAGCACGTTCATGGCTTTTTTCACCGACACCGAGCGGCGCTGTCCGAGTGAAAGATTGTACTCCCGGCTTCCACGCTCGTCGGCATTGCCTTGCAAGGTGACTTTGGCATTCGGGTTGGCATTCAGATACTTGGCATGCGCCTCGATCAAGGGAAGATATTCCGACTTCACCTCATCTTTATCGAAATCGAAATAGATGCTGCGCTTGGACAGGATGTTGTTGGGATCCTTGAGCGGATTGATGGTGGCCGCCTGCTCGGTGACCGGCGCCGTAGTGGCTGCCGGTGGCGCTTCCGGTGTAGGTTCGACCTTGGTTGGTGCCGCCACGGTAGGGCTTTTATCCTCTACCGCAGCCTTGGGTTCCTCCTTGACCTGCTTACTGGAACAGGCTGCTAGAGTCACAGCCAAAAATACACATCCGATCAGTCGTTTGCTCATCATTTGCCTCCTTTGCCTCATGGTTAATTCACCGCCGGGCCCCAGGATGGTTCCCGTACGTCTCCTGCTTCACTCAGTCGTTGCTTGACACGGCCATCCGACGACACGACCGCCAAGATGCCGCGGTTGTTGATGTTGGTTGCGAAAATAATCAGCCGGCTGTTGGGCGCAAAGCTGGGAGACTCATCCTGTCCATAATCGGACAGGATTTGCACCTGGTTGCTGGCCAACTCCTGCACCGCCACCTGGAATTTCCCGCCTTCCCTGCGTATGAAAGCCAGCAACCTGCCGTCCGGAGACACCCGGGGACTTACATTATAACTGCCTTCGAACGTGACGCGTCGTGCCTCGCCACCGAGCGGTGAAATACGGTAAATCTGTGGACTACCGCCCCGGTCAGACGTGAAATAGATCCATTTGCCGTCCGGCGACCAGTAAGGCTCGGTATCGATGGCGTTACCTTGAGTCAACGGCTGTAACCCCGTACCGTCGTGATTGATCAGATAAAGACGCGAGTTGGCACCGTGTGTGAGCACGATGGCCAGCCGCTTGCCATCCGGCGACCAGGCGGGAGCACTGTTGTTACCCTTGAAATTGGCCAGCACATAACGCTGTCCGGAAACCAGGGATTGTACGTAGATGACAGGCTTCTTTTTCTCGAACGAAACATAGGCGATCCGCGTACCATCGGGTGACCAGGCGGGCGAGATGATAGGCTCGGTGCTGGATAGGATGGTTTGCGGGTTGTGACCATCGGCATCAGCCACTACCAGCGTATAACGCTTGCCGGTTTTGTTGACGTAGGTGATGCGCGTGGCGAACACTCCTGGTTCGCCCGTCAGTTTTTCATAGATGACGTCGGCGATCCGGTGGGCGGTCTGACGCAGTTGGGATGGCGCAATATCGTATTCGAGACCGGCGAGCTGGCTTTGCTTGAACACATCCAACAGCCGAAAAGAGACTTTCAGCCGGCCGCCGGCCACTGGCTCGACTTTGCCGATGACCAGCGCTTGCGCCTGTAGCGACGCCCATTCCGGATATTTGACCTCGTCGAGTTCATGGGGGATGTTGGCCACGCCGCGCGTCTCCAACAAGCGGAACATACCGCTGCGGCGCAGGTCGGCACTGATCACCATAGTCACGCTTTCCGGCAAAGTGGCCGACTGCGCAAAGGGTGCGACGGCGATGGGGATTTGTTGCGCAGCACCACCGACGATCTCGATCTCGAGCGCGGCACGGCTCGACAGCGGCAGCAGCAAGGTGAGCAGGAGCAGGAGTCGCAGCATGGGCGAATTATAAAACGAAATCATTACTCTTCGTTTGGCTTGAATTTCAGGTTGAGATTGCGGAACTGGGCGAAGAGTTCCGGTTCCGGCGGCAGCGGCAGGGGTTGTGCCTGCAGGATGGCGCGCTCGACCGCCTGGTCGCAGGCTGCCAGGCCGCTGCTTTTGACCAGCTGCGGGTTGCCGCTGACTTCGCCGGTCGGCATCAGGGCGATGGCGAATACCAGTTCCGGCTTGCCGCTGCCACACACCTGCTTGTTGACGTAGCGCCTGATCTTGGCGACGATTTTCGCCTTGTATTCGTCCACCACACCACTGCTGGCAGCCAGCGCCTCGGCCGCGCGTCTGGCTTCCGCCGCCCTGGATTCGGCAATCGCCCGGTCGGATTCGTGATCCACCGGGTGCGCGTCGTTCAGCAGCTCCTGCTGCAGTTTGCGCAAGGCATCCTTGCGCCTCTTGTCTTCTTCCCTCGCCTTCAGAGCGGGATCCGGCTTTTTCGGTTCTCCCTTGGGCGGTTTTCTGACATCGGGCTCCGGTGGCTTGGGCTTGACCTGGATTTCCGCCTTGGGTTCGGGCGGCGGAGGTGGCGGTTCCGGCTTCGGTTGTGGCTTGGGAGCGGGTGGTTCGGGGGCGTGCGGTGGCTCGGCGATCTTGGGCTGCGGCAGGCTGTCCCACAGCTCCACCTGCGCCACCTGCAAAACAGGCTGCACGGTCTTCCAGCTGAACGTCATCACCAGCAGCAGGAAAAACAGCCCATGCACCGCCAGGGAAAGCGCCCCGGCAGAAAGGGCGTAGGGGGTTTCGCGGTTACGGATCATCCAGAGGCGGGTTCGAGCAGCAGTCCAACCTTGTCGATGTTATTACGCTTGAGTAAGTCCATGATCCCGATCACCTCCTCGTAGCGAACGGACTTGTCCGCAGCGATCACGACTGCACGACCGGGGGTTCGTTCGAGGCTATCGCGCACCATGGCCAACAACGCATCGCGCTGGAGACGTTTACCATCGAGTTCTAACCCTTTGTCACTTTTGATCGTGATGACCAAAGGCGCGCTCGCCTGCTTGAGCGTCTGGCCGACCTGCGGCAGCTCCACCACGCCGGGATTGGTCATGGGCGCGGTGACCATGAAGATCACCAGCAGCACCAGCATCACGTCGATGTAAGGCACGACGTTGATCTGGTTCATCATCTTGCGACGGGAACGGTTATGCACGGATCATGCCTTGCGCTGCAGAATGTTGGTGAATTCCTCGATGAAGCTTTCATAGCGTATCGAGAGGCGATCCACATGGGCAGTGAAGCGGTTGTAGGCCACCACGGCAGGAATGGCGGCAAACAGACCGATGGCAGTGGCGATCAGCGCTTCGGCGATGCCCGGCGCGACATGCGCTAACGTGGCCTGCGCTACGTTGGCCAGACCGCGGAAGGCGTTCATGATCCCCCACACGGTACCCAGCAGGCCGATGTAGGGACTGACCGAACCCACCGAAGCGAGGAAGGGCAGATGGGCATCGAGTTCGTCCAGTTCGCGGTTGTAGGCGGCACGCATGGCGCGGCGCGCGCCTTCGATCAAATCGCTCACCTCCATGCCGCCCTGTTTCTTGAGGCGGGCGTATTCCCTGAAGCCCGCCTCGAAGATGCTGGCCATGCCCTGCGCACTGCGGCGTCCAGCGGTGACGCTTTCATACAGGCGGTTGAGGTCGCCGCCAGTCCAGAAGGCACGCTCGAAAGCGTCCGCCTCGTCATTGGCACGCGCCAACATCATCATTTTCAGAAAGATGTACCACCAAGACACCAAGGAAGCGAGCAACAGGATCAGCATTACCGCCTGTACCGGCAGGCTGGCGCCGCTGACCAAGGAAAGCAGGGATAAGTCTTGAGTGACGTTCACGCTAAAACCTTTTCGAGTCGTTGACGTATCGGCACCGGTAAAGCCTTGGGCTTGAAGGTGGTATCGGCCACGCATGCCACTTCTACCGTGGCTTGATTCAGTAGCTCGGCGCCGCGCAGCAATTTTTGCTCAAAGACAAGTCGGCTACGACCGAGTTCCAACAGTCGACTGGACACTTCCAGCAGTTCGTTGAAACGCGCCGGTTGCACGTATTTTAGCTGGATGCCACGGACTACGAACACCACACCTTCCTGGCTACGCAGCACCGGCTGTTCCAGCCCCAGGCTACGCAACCATTCAGTACGCGCGCGCTCATAGAATTTGAGGTACTCGGCATGGTAGACCACCCCCCCGGCATCCGTGTTCTCGTAATAGATTCGTACTGGCCAGCGAAACTCATTCATCGAACAAGGATCTTTTATGGGCCGGAACTTTCATTCCAAAGTGTAGATAGGCACTTTGCGTCGCCACCCGTCCCCGTGGTGTACGCATCAGGTACCCTTGTTGGATCAGATAAGGCTCCAGCACGTCTTCGATGGTATCGCGCTCTTCGCCGATGGCGGCAGCCAGATTGTCCAATCCGACTGGCCCACCGCCGAATTTTTCCAGCACCGCCAGCAAAAGCTTGCGGTCCATCACGTCGAAACCGAGCGGATCCACGTCCAACATCCTGAGCGCCGCATCGGCGATGGCAGCAGAGATCACACCGTCTCCCTTGACTTGGGCGTAGTCACGCACCCGCCGTAGCAGGCGGTTGGCAATTCTCGGTGTGCCACGCGAGCGGCGGGCGATTTCCAGTGCGCCATCCTCGGCAACGGCCACCGCCAGGAGGTTGGC
The DNA here is from genome assembly GCA_026419515.1 of Methylophilaceae bacterium. Lineage (GTDB taxonomy): Bacteria > Pseudomonadota > Gammaproteobacteria > Burkholderiales > Methylophilaceae > JANZZG01. Next base: position 9,468 of record JANZZG010000012.1, on the reverse strand, counting down.
CGAGCGATGAACGATACGTGACAATTCTTCTGGCGTATAGAACTCCAGACGAAGCACGATGCCGAAACGGTCACGCAGGGGGTTGGTCAGCATGCCAGCCCGTGTAGTGGCCCCCACCAGGGTGAAAGGCGGCAGGTCAAGCCGTACCGAACGAGCCGCCGGACCTTCGCCGATCATGATGTCGAGCCGGTAATCCTCCATCGCCGGGTAGAGGATCTCTTCCACCACCGGGCTGAGACGGTGGATTTCATCGATGAACAGAACGTCATTGGATTCGAGGTTGGTGAGCAGCGCGGCCAGATCACCTGCGCGCTCCAATACCGGGCCGGAAGTCTGGCGCAGGTTGACCCCCATCTCGCGGGCGATGATATGCGCCAGGGTGGTCTTGCCCAGTCCCGGCGGGCCGAACAACAAGACGTGGTCGAGTGCCTCGGCTCTCCTGCGCGCCGCGTCGATGAAGATTTCCAGCTGGCTGCGGGCTTTTTCCTGGCCGATGTATTCGTCCAGCACCTTGGGGCGCAGTGCCCGCTCCAAAGCCTCTTCATCTTGGCCTTGTGGTTGCGGCGCGATCAGGCGGTCGGTTTCGATCATGGCTTGGCGAGTGATTTCAGGGCGAGGCGGATGCCTTCCGATACCGAGACACCAGCCGGAAGCTGCTTGATGGCAGCCAGTGCCTCGCGCTCATGATACCCCAGCGCCAGCAGAGCGTTGAGCACGTCGTTGCCCGAGGTAGGGGGTTGACCGGTGAGGATGGCGGCGGTGGCGGATGTCGGCAGTTTGTCGCGCAATTCCAGTAGCAGACGCTCGGCGGTTTTCCTGCCGATGCCGGGGATGCGCGTGAGTAATGCCGCCTCCTGTGCCGCGATGGCATGGGCGAGCTCGTCGACCGACAATCCCGACAGGATGGCCAACGCCGACTTGGCACCGATGCCGCTGATCTTGACCAGCTGCCGAAAGGTTTCCCGTTCCCGCGCCGTAGCAAAACCGTACAGCAATTGCGCATCTTCGCGCACCACGAGCTGGGTGAGCAAAGCAACCTTGGCGCCGACTTCCGGCAGGGTGTAAAAAGTGCTCATGGGCACTTCGACCTCATAGCCGACACCACTCACGTCCACCAGCACCTGCGGTGGTTTTTTCTCGAGCAAGGTTCCCGTCAGCCGACCGATCATGTGGCCATCCCCAACGAAACAGCAAGCAGGATACCATGGCCCAGCATAACGGCAATGGTGAGCCGGATGGCCGGGCGTAGCCTCGTCGGTTGAGCGGCATAACGCTTGAGGTCGAAAGCGGCACGCAGCGACAACAGCATGGGTAGTGCGGAAAGGGATGCCATGAGCGGGATCATGCGTCGTTGCAGCAGCATGACCAGAATGCCCAATGCGACGCCGGTGAGCAAAGGGTAGATGCGGACGGCGGTCGTCAGCGGCAGCCGCGCCACCCAGTGTCGTTTGCCAGCCGCGATGTCGGCCTGACGGTCCGGAAACTGGTTGATGTAGAGCAGGTTGGTGACCAGCAGTGCGTAAGGCAGGCCCAACAGGAATGGCGTGCGGTCGAAATGACCACGCTGGACGTAATCGGCACCGATCACGATACCGAGAAAACCCGCCAACACGCAAAGTTCCCCCAGCCCCCGACCACTGAGCCTGAAAGGCGGAGTGGAATAAGCCCAGCCGAGAAACACACCGGCACCACCGATCAAAAGCAAGCCAGCACCCACCTGAGTGGCCATCCACAGTCCACCAACCACGACGACGGCCAACAAGCCATACCCCAACTGCGCAGTTTGCGTCACGGTCAGTATGCCATTCTGGATGAAGCGGCTGCCACCGGTATAAGGGTATAGCCGGCCCAGGTTGGCATCGTTACTCCCGTTCAGGGCATCATAGCAGTCATTCAGTACGTTGATCGCGGCATGCGCGCCGACGGCCAGCAACAAGGTCAGACCGGCAAGCGGGGGATCCAACGGGATACCCTCATGCACTGCGCTCCCCAAGCCTATCAGGCAAGCCACCATGGTGGTGACAAGAAACAGGGGACGAGTTGCGGCCAAATAGCGCAGCAGCGGATTTGAAAAGCGTTCGACCGTCGGTTCGGCAATGGCTCTCATACCAACCGGCCACCCTTCACCCGGAACCCGGCCGTCGCCAGCTTGCCCATCCCTTGGCCGCCGTGCGCGTGGCAAATGGCGCAAGCCAGTGCATCGGCCGCATCTGGCTGAGGCATGCCTGCAAGACCAAGCAGTCTTTTGACCATTTCCTGCACCTGCGCCTTGGCGGCATGACCGTTGCCGACCACGGCTTGCTTGACTTGCAATGCCGTGTACTCGGCAACCGGCAATCCACGCAGCACCACGGCCGAAATCGCCGCCCCCCGTGCCTGGCCAAGGAGCAGCGTGGACTGGGGATTGACGTTGACGAACACTTGTTCGATGGCAACCTGCTGTGGCTGATAGGCAGCCATCACTTCCTCCAGCCCGCGCAGGATCACCAGGATCCGCTCTGGCAGTGCGCCCTCACCCGACTTGATGGTGCCGCTGCTCACATAGGCTAGTTTGTCCCCACATCGTTCAACCACCCCGAAGCCCGTCATCTGCAAACCGGGGTCGATGCCGAGGATGCGCACGGACATTATTCTTCGATCACCGCCGAGGTATAGACCTCTTGGACGTCATCGAGATCGTCCAGTGCATCCAGTAATTTTTGCATGCGTGCACCCTCTTCTCCAGTAAGCACGGTCTCAGTGGTCGCTTTCATGGTGATTTCGGCCACTTCCGCTTTGAGCCCGGCGGCTTCCAGCGCTTCCTTCACAGCTGCGAAATCATGGGGGGCGGTGATCACTTCTATACTGCCGTCATCATGGACGATTATGTCTTCCGCGCCCGCCTCCAGCGCCGCTTCCATGACTTTGTCTTCGCTGGTACCGGGCGCAAACAGCAAAAGCCCACAATGCTTGAACAAAAAGGCGACCGAGCCATCGGTACCGAGATTGCCGCCATATTTGCTGAAAACATGGCGCACCTCGGCCACGGTACGGGTTTTGTTGTCGGTCAGGCAATCTACCATCACCGCGGCGCCACCGATACCATAGCCTTCATAACGTATTTCTTCGTAGTGTGCACCTTCCAGCTGACCACAACCGCGCTTGATGGCATTTTCGATGTTGTCCTTGGGCATGGACACAGACTTGGCTTTTTCGATGGCCGCCCGCAGACGTGGATTGCCGGCGGGATCACCACCGCCCAATCTGGCCGCAACCGTGATTTCCTTGATCAAGCGCGTGAAGAGTTTGCCGCGCTTGGCGTCCTGACGACCTTTGCGGTGTTGGATATTGGCCCATTTGGAATGACCTGCCATGACATCCTCAATATATTGAAACCATTCGGATTTTATCACAGCCATGACAACTAATCCTGCCCCATGGCAGCATCCACGCGCTCATGACGCCGGATGTTGATCCAGGCAATCAGCAGCAATGCCATGGCAATACAGCACATGCCAGCCATTTCCAACAGCGTGGGACGCTCACCCAGTTGCACCCAGGCCGACAGCACGGCAATCACCGGAATCAGCATGGAATTCATGCTGGCCACACCGGCCGGCAGGCGTTGCAGGGCGTACAACCAGGCCATCCAGCCCAAGGCATTGGCCAGCAACACGCTATAGGCCACCGCGATCATGTACATCGGCGTCCATCGAATGGGTTGGTCGAGGTCCCCCAACGCAAACAGCACGATGGGGATGGACCCGAATAGCATCTGCCAGGCAGTGAACGAGAGCAGATCGAGATCGGGGATGCGCTGGGTCAGCTTTTTGTGGTAGATCACCGAGAGTGCCCAGCTGATGCCGGAGAGAACCGCCAGTCCCATGCTGCTCTTGCTGCCCTGCAGATGCCAGGGTTGCAGGATGCCCAGCAGCCCGGCCAGCGCCAGCAGCACCGCACCCCACTGCAGGCCGCGGATGCGTTCGCCCAATAGGGGCCACGCCAGTAACAGCACCCAGAACGGCATAGTGAAACTCAGTACCGAAGTCTTGCCAGCGCCGCCTTCCACCAGCGCCCAGATGATGAAGCCAGTAAAACCGGTGGTCTGCAACAGGCCGAGCACGATGGTGCCCTTTACGGCGCGTGGCTTGAGGGGCCTGCGCATGGCCGCCATCAGCGCCAGCAGAAATACTGCCCCGCCGAAGGTGCGCATGGCGGCGAACTGCGATGCGGTGGAATACTGCAGCGCGATCTTCATCACCACCCAGTTGTAACCCCAAATGACGGACAGTAACAGCAATGCGGCATAGGCACCGATAGTACGCGTTTTTCCCGTGGCCAAAGCTCTTTATCCTATTGCGGAATTTGTCTAAACTGACGCAGATGAGAGCGGCATTCTATACTGCCGTCCAAAAATGATGCAGTTCGAGGAGGGGGCTCATGAAAACCGTACGCCAACTGCTGGACGTCAAGGGGAGGGAAATCCATTCGGTCACTTCCGATACCACTGTCTATGACGCTCTGGCGATCATGGCCGATAAGCATATCGGCGCCTTGCTGGTGATCGATGCGGGCCAGCTGGTCGGCATTTTCTCCGAGCGGGATTATGCGCGTAGCATCGTGCTCAAAGGCAAGTCGTCGAAAAATACGCCTGTCAAGGAAATCATGACGCCTCAGCACTGCTTGATCACCGTCACACCGGACAATACTGTAAGCGATTGCCTGAATTTGATCAGCAACAAGCGGATCCGCCATCTGCCCGTACTCGAAGACGGTAAAGTGGTCGGCATCCTGTCCATCGGTGACATCGTCAAGGAGACCATTGCTTACCAGCAATTTTTGATCGAGCAGTTGGAAAACTACATCCGCGGTTGAAATTGAACATCAGCTCGGAAGATAGCGTGCAACGAATGCCCCTTCGAGATGGGCTGCGTTAAGTGGGAGGCGGACGCGGTGTCCACTGCCAGGTGCGCAGCTAATCGGGGCTCCAGAGTCCGAGTAAAGAGATCGAACGTCCACCTGCTGATTACCGTTCGGGTGGATGATCTGTAGTCGGTCGCCGACGGCAAAACGATTTTTCACCGCGATCTCGGCCATACCGCTGACCGCATCATAGCCGATGATGTCTCCCACGTACTGCTGGCGCGTCGATTCCGAATGGCCGCGCAGATAGTTCTGGTGTTCGGCGGTGTGATGGCGCTGGTAAAAACCATCGGTGTAGCCGCGACTGGCCAGGCTTTCCAGCTCGTCCAGCAGCATGGGGTTGAACGGCCGCCCAGCCACCGCATCATCGATTGCCTGGCGATAGACTTGGCAAGTGCGGGCCACGTAATAGCGCGATTTGGTACGCCCCTCGATCTTGAGCGAATCGACCCCGATTTTCACTAGGCGTTCCACGTGCTGCACTGCACGCAGGTCCTTGCTGTTCATGATGTAAGTGCCGTGCTCGTCTTCCATGATCGGCATCAGCTCGCCCGGGCGGTTCCTTTCCTCGATCAGGTAGACCCTGTCGGCTTCGGGATGGCGCGGCAGGCTGCCGCAATCGGACAAGCGGGGTTTTTCAAGTTCGGCACGGAAGTCGAATTCGCTGATACGAATGACACCGGCGGGATCCTCTTGCGCGTCGTGTACCTTGTAATCCCAGCGACAGGCATTGGTACAGGTGCCTTGGTTGGGATCGCGATGATTGAAATAGCCGGACAACAGACAGCGACCAGAATAAGCAATGCACAGGGCACCATGCACAAACACCTCCAACTCCATGTCGGGACACTGCTGGCGGATTTCCTCGATTTCGTCCAGCGAGAGCTCGCGCGAGAGAATGACCCGTGTCAGACCCAGCGCCTGCCAGAATTTGATCGCCGCATAATTGACGGTGTTGGCCTGCACCGACAAATGTATCGGCACTTCCGGCCATTGCTCGCGCACCATCATGATCAGACCGGGGTCGGCCATGATCAGGGCATCCGGCCGCATGGCGATCACCGGCGCCATATCGGTGAGATAAGTCTTGACCTTGGCGTTATGGGGCATCAGGTTGGAGGCCACGTAAAAGCGCTTGCCGCGGGCGTGGGCCTCGGCGATGCCACGCGCCAAATGCTGCAGGTCGAAGTCATTGTTGCGCACCCGCAGGCTGTAACGCGGCTGCCCGGCATAGACTGCATCCGCACCAAAATCATAAGCGGTGCGCATCCGCTCGAGGTCGCCAGCGGGAGCCAGTAACTCGGGGGCTTTCATAATGATGGCTGATACTCTACCGCGAACAGTCGGCGGTGTTCGAGGATGGCATAGCGGTCCGTCATGCCCGCAATGTAGTCGGCGATGGCACGTGGTTTGTCGAACTTGGCGCGGGCCTGGAACTCCTCTGGCATCAAGCCGGGATCATCGAAAAAAGCATGGAACAAATCACGCAGGATGCGGCCGGCCTTGTTGCTCATACGGTTGACACGGTAGTGACGATAGAGATTGTCGCGCAGGAAGCGTTTGAGTTCGAGTTGCTCCTGCTGCATGGTAGGGCTGAAAGCGATCAGCGGCGCCTGCGCGCGCACGGCGTCGATGTCGCATGGCGCGGCTTCCTGGATATTACGGCGACTTTGGGTGCACAAGTCGGTGATTTGGGCATTGATCATGCGACGCACGGTTTCATGGATCAAACGTCGTCCCGTCAGGGCTGGATATAGCGTACGCACTTGGTCGAAATAGCGTTGGAACAGCGTTACCTGAGACAGCTGCTCCAAGGTGATGAGACCAGAACGCAAACCGTCGTCGACGTCGTGGTTGTTGTAGGCGATCTCGTCGGCCAGGTTGGCGACCTGGGCTTCCAGCGACGGGCTGTGCCCTTTCAGGAAACGCTCGCCCAACTCACCCAGTCGACGAGCGTTTTCGCGTGAACAGTGTTTGAGTATCCCTTCACGCGTCTCGAAAGTGAGATTGAGACCGTCGAAGGCGGCGTATTTCTGTTCCAGTTCATCCACTACTCTCAACGACTGCAGATTGTGCTCGAATCCTCCGTAGTCTTTCATGCACTCGTTGAGCACCTCCTGACCGGCATGACCGAATGGGGTATGGCCGAGATCATGGGCCAATGTGATGGCCTCCACCAAGTCTTCGTGTAGCGCCAGGTTGCGCGCGATGCCGCGGCCGATCTGCGCGACCTCCAGGCTGTGGGTGAGGCGGGTGCGAAACAGATCGCCTTCATGATTGACGAATACTTGTGTCTTGTATTCCAGGCGGCGGAAAGCAGTGGAATGGATGATGCGGTCACGGTCACGCTGGAACTCATTACGCCCCGCTGGCGGCGCTTCGGCATAACGGCGGCCGCGCGATCGTTCAGGATGGGCTGCGTAGGGGGCCAGCTCAAGCATGGAAGGCATCCAGGGTGGCGCGCAGCTGCGCGGCAGGATAATCGGCGGTACATACGGCCTTGCCGATGGATTGCAGCAAGATCAGCCGAATTTTTCCATCGGCGACTTTTTTGTCCAGGCCCATGAGGTCGAGGTAGGTATCGGTCCCCAGCTTGGGCGGGGCGGTAGGTAGACCAGCGGCTTGCAACAGGCTCGTGATACGATGCGTGTCTGCCATGCTCAACCAGCCCATGCGGCGTGATAGATCGGCTGCCAACACGATGCCAGCCGCCACCGCTTCGCCGTGGAGCCAGCTGCCATAGCCCAGGCCGGCCTCGATGGCGTGGCCGAAAGTGTGCCCCAGGTTGAGCAGGGCACGCTCGCCGCTCTCACGTTCATCGGCCGCCACCACGGCCGCTTTGTTTTCACAGGAGCGACGAATGGCATAAGCGAGGGCTTCCGCCTCCCGTGCCATTAGCCTGGTCATGTTTTGTTCGAGCCAACGGAAAAATTCTGCATCCCGAATCAAGCCGTATTTGATGACCTCGGCCAGCCCGGCGGACAACTCGCGATCAGGCAGCGTGGCTAGGGTGGCAGTATCGGCGAGTACCAATCGGGGTTGCCAGAATGCACCGATCATGTTCTTGCCAAGCGGATGGTTGATGCCGGTCTTACCGCCGACCGAAGAATCGACCTGCGCCAACAAGGTGGTCGGCACCTGGATGAACGGCACGCCACGCTGATAGGTCGCCGCTGCAAAGCCGGCCATGTCGCCGACCACACCCCCCCCGAGTGCGACCAGCGCAGTGCCCCGCTCGCACCGCTGCTCGAGCAGGGCATCGTAGATTTTGCCCAGCGTTTCGGCGTTCTTGTATTGTTCGCCATCCGGCAACACTATGGGGACCACGGCAACGCCCGCCTGACGTAGTGGCTCGCATAGCGCCTCCAGATAGAGGGGCCCGACCGTGGTGTTGGTGACCACAGCGACCCGTTTACGGTCGAGATGCGGCAGGATCAGGTCGGCCCGCGCCAGCAGGTCCTGTCCGATGTGGATGGGGTAGCTACGTTCCCCGAGCGCTACATGGAGTGTTTGCATGTCAGATTATGCTCGATTTGCGATACGATGGCGCCTACCGGCTGGCCACCGGTATCGACCACCATGTCGGCGATTTCCCGATACAAGGGATCCCGCTGTTGATAAAGCGTTTGTAGACGCCCACAAGGATCGTCGGTCTGTAATAAAGGACGGTTACGATCACCGCGCGTACGATGACACAATTCGTCGACACTGGCATGAAGGTAAATGACGCGACCCCGAGTGGCCAAAATGTGGCGGTTTTCCGGCAACAGCACGGCGCCCCCTCCCGTGGCCAGCACCACATCCTGCAATCGCGCCAATTCACCGATGACCTGAGCCTCGCGCCTGCGAAAACCCGCTTCGCCTTCCAGCTCGAAAATCAGTGGGATGTTGACGCCGGTGCGCTGCTCGATCTCATGGTCGGAGTCGTAGAAAGTCTTGCCCAGGGACTTGGCGAGCAACTTGCCTACGGTGGTCTTGCCCGCCCCCATCAAGCCCACCAGAAAAATATTGCCCGCCACTCTCATGGCAGGCAATTCTACTGGAACGGTCTTATGACGGCTACCCGTCTCAATTGAGTTGCATAGCGTCGGACAAGATCTTGGGAGTGATGAAGAACAGGATTTCCTGCTTGACGTCCTCGCGTGCATTCGAACGGAACAGCGGCCCGACCACCGGCAGCGCGCTGAAGAACGGCACCCGCTCGTTGGAGTCTTTTTTGGTTTCCTTGTAAAAGCCTCCCAATACCGCGGTTTCACCATTGTCCACCAATACCTTGGTCTTCACCTTGTTGGTATTGATGGCAGGGCCAGCCGTGGTGTCTTTGCCGCGCGAGTCGTTGGTCACCTCGATATCCATCGCAATCTTGTCATCCGGAGTGATCTGTGGTGTCACATTGATTCCCAGCGTCGCTTTTTTGAAAGACACGCTGGTCGCCCCGGAGCTGGTCGCGTTCTGATAGGGAATTTCCTCACCGAAATCGAAACTCGCCTGGGTACCATTGGCGGTGATCACCCGAGGACTCGAGATGATCTTGGTTTTACCATCGGCTTCTGCGGCGGACAATTC
>JANZZG010000013.1 GCA_026419515.1 Methylophilaceae bacterium | reverse complement strand
CCGGTGGCGCCCTTGTTGTCCAGCCAGCTGATCACGATGCGGTCGCCAATTCTGGCACCCCGCAATCTGAAAGCAAGATAAGGATTCTTGGCAATGCCGGTTCCCCACTGCGCTTCCAGCACGACCTTGCCATTAAGCGTGGCGGTGACCAGCTGGATGAAATGGGCCGGCTCGGTCTCACCGGCATCGTTCTTGCGGCGCCCGGTTTCCATGGGATGCAGGATCAGTGCTTTGACCTCGGTCACGTCGCCTTTCAACACGGCGCGTATTTTCATGTTGTCCGCCATCAGCCGCACCCTCCTATTGCCACCTCGACCATCTTGGCAACGCCGTAATATTTGCCACCCGCTTTGACGACGGCTTTCACTTCGCCACTCTCCGCCAACTTGACACGCACCAGGACATAAGGCTCGGCACCAGCCGCGAACACGAAATTGGCGAGCAAGGGGGTCGGGTTCTTCTCGGCCAGGATGGCGATCGCCTCGGTACCCGGAATGCGGCTTTCCACCTCGATTTGCACGACGGCGCCATTCTCCGCGAAATCCGGCGCTACCAGCACGATGTCGCTGCTAGGCACCACCGGCCCGGCGCCCAGTCCCTGCAATGCCACGTCCACGCTGTTCGACTCGAATGCGAGACGGTTCCACACCGCCGCCAACGCCCGAAAAGGCGCCACGGCCAGCAACGCCACACAGGCGCTCAGAAAATGTCGTCGCTGCATCCCTTCTCCTACCTTTTCTTGGTGTCTCCCATCAGCTGACGCAACTCCTTGAGCCGCGCTTCGACGATGGAAAGCTGGTAAAAATCGCCATCCCCACTTTTCAACGCCAGCTCCATCTGATTCACTGCCCCAGCCAAATCATAGGCCCGGACATAAGCTTCACCCTGCGCCTGATGGCGCAACAAGTTTTTGCCAAGCTGGGTATAGGCCTGCGACTGTAGCTGGTACAAATAACCATCGTTCGGGAACACGAGCTGCTGCTCCCTCAGAAAACGTACCGCCTCTTCGGCTTGGCGCTCGAGCAACAGCAATTCTGCATAGCCATGTACCAGGCCGCGGTGCTTGGGAAACAATGCCAAAGCTTCCCGGTAACTGGCCAAGGCCTCGCGGACATGCCCCGCCGCCGAGAGCACCTGGGCCGCCAACACTTCCACCATGGGGTGACGCGGCAGCTGACTGCGCAGGGTGTCGATTTCATGCTGGGCACGTTCCAACTCATGGCTACGCAGGAGTGCCAATGCCAATCCGTAGCGCTGCGCGGATTCCATGGCATAAGTCCCGTTCCGTAGCCCTTCCTCGAAAAACTGCACGGCATCGGCAGGCGCGCCCTGCATAGCGCGCAACTTGGCCCGAATGAGATGGAATTCCAGGCTGTCCGGTACCTGGCGGTAAGGTAATTGTTCCACGCGGTTGGCCACGTCGGCGATACGTTCGGTAGTCAATGGGTGAGTGCGCAGAAAAGACGGCGCACTTCCCTCATGAAAACGCGTCCCTTTCAGCAAGGTCTCGAAAAAAGCCGGCATCGCACGCACGTCGAAACCAGAATCGTGGAGTATCTGCAAACCGATGCGATCAGCTTCCCGTTCATGCTCACGGGTGTAGTCCAGCTGACGCTGCACGGTACCCGCCTGCACTGCAGAGACGCCAGCCTTGGCCAGTTCCGGATTTGCACGTGCCATCAGGATGGCCACCGCCATGGCGGCGATGGAAGGGAGCGTGTCACGCCGCTGCTGCGCCACCATGCGTGCCAGATGGCGCTGCACCACGTGTCCGATTTCGTGGGCCACTACACTGGCCAACTCGGATTCGCTACGCGCACTCTGGATCAGGCCAGTATGCACCCCGATAAAACCGCCGGGCAGGGCGAAAGCATTGATGGTGGGATCCTGAATGACGAAAAAGGTAAAAGCCTGACGATTGTCCGGACTGTTGGAGGCCAGACGATAGCCCAGCGCGCCCAGATAGTCGGCCACCTCAACATCGGCCACCAACTGGCCACTGGCGCGGATTTCCCGCATGATTTCCTCGCCGATGCGACGCTCTTCCTGCGGCGGCAGCACGGTCTGCGCATAATCCCCCAGGTCAGGCAGGCCTTCGGCCCGGGCGAGAGGAGCCAACAACATGAAGGCAAACCATAGGTGACGCATTTTCATGCTGCTATGATAGCGGTTCGCAATTTAAGTTCACACCGGAGCAAGGCATGCCTACCCTCACCCATTTCGATGCCGCTGGTCAAGCCCACATGGTGGATGTCGGCGACAAGTCCGAAACACGACGCATGGCAGTGGCTGCTGGCCGCATCCGGATGCAGCCGGAAACCCTGCACATGATCCTGGCCGGAAACACCCATAAGGGTGATGTGCTGGGCATCGCGCGCATCGCCGCCATCCAGGGTAGCAAGCGCACGGCAGAACTGATTCCGCTGTGCCATCCCATCGCACTGACCCACATCAGTGTCGAATACGATATCGATGCCGCGGCCTGTGAAATTGGCTGCCGAGTCAAAGCGGAAACGGTGGGGCGCACCGGGGTGGAAATGGAAGCGCTCACCGCAGTCAGTGTCGCCCTGCTCACCATTTATGACATGTGCAAGGCAATCGACCGCGGCATGCAAATCCTTTCCATCCGACTGTTGGAAAAAGCCGGGGGAAAATCCGGGCATTGGCTGGCGGATCAGATGGGGAATGTATAGTCGCCGCAACCAGCTGGGAAAGCCCCTTCGATCAGGTCAGCGATTAGCATTGCACTGGCCGGCGCCATGGTCACACCATAGCGGAAGTGCCCGGCGTTGAGCCAGAGGTTGTCGAACGCGGGATGGCGGCCGATGATGGGGACGTTGTCCGGCGAACCAGGTCGCAGTCCGCTCCAGTGCTTGATGATCTCGGCATGAGCGAGCGCTGGGAACAGCAAGACGGCCTTTTGATGCAAGGCGGCGGCCGCCTGTGACGTGGTGGATTTGTCGAAGCCGGCATCCTCCACCGTGCTGCCGGCAAGGATATGCCCGTCGGCACGTGGAATCAGGTAGAAATCGTCTTGGTAGAGGATGCAACCCAGCGCTCCCGGCGCCAGCCGGTACAACAGCATTTGACCGCGTATCGGCCGGATTCTGCTGCCCATCGCGTGTGGTCCCAATAGCAGGTTGCTCCATGCTCCTGCCGTGACGAGATAGTGATCGGCCTCGAAGCGGCGGCCATCCCGGGCCGCCCAAACGGCGACCGAGCCGTCCGATGACCCAAGAGGAAGCAACTCGCAGCGCTCGACCAGTTCGACTCCACACTGTAACACCCGTGCACACAGCGCCTGCATCAGGCGTGGATTGCGGACCTGCGCCACTTGAGGCAGCCAAAGCGCATCTTCCCTCATCTCGGCCGCCATGCCATGCGTCCGACACCACTCGAGCGCGACCATGCCGCCGAAATCGGGAAACACGCGCATGCCACTGACCCGGTATTCGGGATCGATGCCCGTCTCCCTGCGCAGCGTCTCACACAGGCTGGCATAGATTTGGGCACCAGCCAACGCCAAACGGTTGACTTTTTCACCATACTTCCATGGCAACAACGGGAACAAAATGCCGCCACCCGCCCAGGAAGACTCCTGGCCAACTGGGCCTTTGTCCACCAGTATCACGTGGTGCCCGCGTCGTACCAGCTCCAAAGCGGTGAGGCACCCGATGGCCCCCGCCCCCACGATGACAATGCGCAGACTCATTTTCCGGTCAGCAAATGGGCTTCGGCTTTGGCCAGTCTGTCCGGTGTCCCCTGAAGCACTACCACGTCGCCTTCGGCCAGAACCAGTTCCGGCAGCGGATCCAAACCTTTCACGTTGGGCCGGCGCACCGATTTGACCGTGACGTTGAACGTCTCCAGGGACACGTCGAGCAAACGTTTGCCACATGCATACGCACCTGGCGTCAGCAGCACGGAATGCAACCGCAACTGGTCCTCGTCACGCGCATCCAGATCATAATCGGACAGTCCATGGAAAAAACCCCGAAACAGCTGATAACGCTCCTCGCGAAACTGGCGGATACGTTTGACCACGCGCGACAGCGGCACGCCCAGCAAAACCAAAGCATGGGAGGCCAGCATTAGGCTGCCTTCCATCACTTCTGGTACGACTTCGGCCGCACCGGCATTGAGCATTTTTTCCATGTGGGTATCGTCCATGGTCCGTACGATCACCGGCACATGCGGGTAGCTGTCCTGCATCACGTGCAAAATTTTCATGGCGGAGCGCATATCGTCGTAACTGATCACCAGCGCCTTGGCCCGTGCCACGCCGGCTGCCTCCAGCACGACCCGTCGTCCCGCATCTCCGAACACCACGTTCTCCCCCGCAATGGCCGCGTCACGCACACGTTCCGGGTCGATGTCGAGCGCGATGAACGGAATGTTTTCCTGGTTGAGGAAACGTGCCAGATATTGGCCACTGCGGCCATATCCACAAATGATGACATGCCCACTTAATTGGCGGCCGAGATGCTCGATCCCCTTGAGCCAGCGCTCGCGCTTGCGCATATAGCTAGGGGAGAAGAAAGTCGCCAACTCTCCGTTGTGCAGAATGATGAAAGGCGCTATCACCATGGACAGCAACGAAGCGGCCAGCACGATCTGCAACGCCTGCTCGCCCAGCAGTCCGAGCTCGGAACCTTGCGCCAACAACACGAAACTAAATTCGCCCGCCTGCGCCAGCAACACGCCCGTACGCACCGCCACCCCGGTCTCATGCTTGAACAAACGGCCCAGCTGCGCGATGAGCAATGCCTTGGCCAGTATGAACACGACCAACAGCAACAACACCCAGCCAATCTGATTCAATACCACCCGCATGTCGAGCAACATGCCCACCGTGACGAAAAACAATCCCAGCAGAATGTCACGAAAGGGCGCGATATCGGCCTCCACCTGGTAGCGGTAGCGTGTTTCCGAAATCAACATGCCCGCGATGAATGCTCCCAACGCATAAGACAAATCGGCCAGCTTGGTGGCGTAGGCCAGTATCAAGGTCACGAGCAGCACGTTCATCACGAACAGCTCGCGCGATTTTTGGTGCGCAACCAGATTGAACCAAGGATTGACCAGATGCTTGCCGAACACCAGCAGAATCGCCAGCACAATCCCCGTCTTGAGCAAAGAGGCCAGTAGCGTGTATGCCAAGCTACCATCCGGCGCTGCCAACGCTGGAATCAGAATCAACAATGGCACTACCGCCAGGTCCTGGAAGAGCAGTACCCCGATGGCGTTACGGCCGTGACGGGAGTTGAGCTCCACCTGTTCCACCAGCATCTTGGACACGATGGCAGTAGAAGACATGGCCAAAGCGCCTGCCAGCACTAGCGCACCCCGCCATTCCACCCCGAATGCCAGGGCCACCGCCATCACCAGCAGCATGGTGATCCCCACTTGCAGGCCACCCAATCCAAACACCGTGCGACGCATGGCGAAGATCCGCGGCAGACTGAATTCCAGACCAATGCTGAACATCAGGAACACCACACCGAATTCGGCGAATTCCCGATTGGCCTCGGTATCCGGCAGCACGCCGAAAGCATGTGGCCCCAGCAGCAATCCGACGAGAAAATAAGCCGGCATGGCGGGCAGGCGTAAAGCGCGTAGCAGCGCTACCGCCAGCACTGCGCTACCCAGCAGGATCAGGACGACTTTGAGGGTGGGCATCGAAAATTTACAGCAAATAACGTGCCGAAGCTTTATCCGGCCGTGTTTCCCTTTTATACTTTGATTATGATCACCGCATTAAAACAGCCCCAGCCGACGGGCGACATTCTCGAGTGGGCGCGCCACGTATTGCGCATCGAAGCACGGGAAGTCGAATCATTGGCTGAGCGGCTCGACGACAGTTTCTGCCGCGCCGTCGAGCTCATTCTACAATGCCATGGGCGCGTCGTGGTAAGCGGCATAGGCAAGTCCGGTCACATCGCCCGCAAAATCGCCGCCACCCTGGCCAGTACCGGCACACCGGCTTTTTTCATGCACCCGGCCGAGGCCAGCCATGGGGATCTCGGTATGATCACCGGTGCCGATATCGTATTGGCACTATCCTATTCCGGAGAAAGTGACGAGCTACTCGCCATCGTGCCCCTGATCAAACGTATGGGCGCCAAGCTGATCAGCATGACAGGCAACGCCGATTCCACCCTGGCCCGAGAATCCGACGTACATCTGGATGCCGCAGTGTCTCAAGAAGCCTGTCCCTTGGGACTTGCCCCGACGGCCAGTACCACCGCGGCGCTGGCCTTGGGCGATGCCCTGGCCGTCACGCTGCTCGATGCGCGCGGCTTCAGCGCAGAGGATTTCGCGCGCTCCCATCCTGGCGGCACGTTGGGGCGCCGTTTACTGATCCACGTACGTGACGTCATGCGAAGTGGCGAGGCCGTGCCGCGCGTACGGAAAACCCAGAGTTTCCGGGAAGCCATTCAGGAAATGAGCCGCAAAGGGTTGGGCATGACTGCGGTGGTCGATGAAGATGAGCGGCCGGTCGGTATCTTGACCGACGGCGACCTACGCCGTCTGCTGGAACATGGGGTCCCGACCCAGGATACCACCATCGCGCATGCCATGCATCCCAACCCGCTCACCATCACACCCGATCGGCTGGCCGTGGAAGCCGTCGAAGTGATGGAAGAGCGCAAAATCAATGGACTGCTGGTAGTAGATACGCATGGTCGGCTGATCGGTGCGCTCAACATGCATGATTTGTTGCGGGCAAAAGTGATATGAACGAAGCAATGGTACGCGCTGCCCGTATTCGGCTGGTGATTTTCGACGTCGATGGCGTGATGACCGACGGTCGCCTCATTCTGGGCGATGACGGGCTCGAATACAAAGCATTCAACTCACAAGACGGGTTGGGCATGAAGCTGCTCAAAGCGAGTGGCGTGGAACTGGCCATCATCACTGGGCGCACTTCCCACGTGGTGACCAAACGTGCCGAAAATACCGGCATCCGTTATTTCTTTCAAGGGGTGGAAGACAAACTGGAAGCCTTCCACCAGTTACTCTCGCAGACCGGATTTTCCCCAGAGCAGTGTGCGTTCATGGGAGACGATGTGGTCGACCTGCCCCCGATGCGCCGCTGCGGCCTGGCCGTGACGGTACCGACGGCACCGCCGCTGGTCAAGCAGTATGCCCACCTGGTGACGACACGCGCGGCCGGCCATGGTGCAGTGCGCGAATTGTGCGAATTCTTGATGCGAGCGCAAGGCACGTTCGATGCACAGATGGCACAGTTTCTCAGGTAAATTTGGGCACGATGCATGAAGTCGTTCTCTTCCATCTGGTTTGCGCTCATCTTGTTGGCGCTGCTGGCCGGATTGACCTTCTGGATCGACCGTACCGTACAGCCGCCCCAGCCCAAACGCGATGGCAGCAGCCGACATGACCCAGACTATACCGTGCACAATTTCATCATCACCAAACCCGATCGCCAAGGCAATCCACGTTACAAGCTCGCAGCCACCGAAATGCGCCACTATCCGGACGATGACACCACCGAACTGGTCCAGCCAACCTTCACCCACTATTCGACGCACAAGCCCGCCATCGAGGTGCGCAGCGAGCGCGGTCTGATTTCCGCCAATGGCGAAAACGTTTATTTCATGGATAATGTCAAAGTCGTGCGTGCAGCAACGGCCCAAAAAGGTGAACTGACGGTGCTGACGGACTATCTTCATGTCATCCCCGAAAAAAACATGCTCAAGACGGACCGCGAGGTGACCATCTTGCAGGCGCCACGTACCGTGGTCCGCGCAAAAGGCATGGAGTTGTACAAAAACGAGCGCATCCTGAAATTGTTTGGACGTGTCAGGGTACATTACGAGCATCCCGAGGCACCGCCGGCCCCCCCCTTGACCATCGATCAAGTCCGCCAGGCCTCGGGCAAACCCTCACCCGTCGCTGCTGCCAATAAGGGCCGAACCAAGTCTGATGCTTCGAAGCCAAGTGCTCGGCTGCGCCAAGCCGGCCCCCAAGGCACCCAGCCGAAGCCAATGGGCAAGCCCAATGCGAAAAAAGGCACCCCCACGAAGAAACCATCCAAGACCAGGATCAGGAGACATTATGAGAAACCTGCGAATTAGCCTCTGCTACCTATCGTTGTCGCTCCTGGCGAGCATGCCGGCGTTGGCTGAAAAAGCCGATCGCGACAAGCCCATCGAGCTCGAGGCCGACAGTCTGACCACCAATGATGCCAAGAAAATCAGCACTTACACCGGCAATGTCATCCTGACCCAAGGCACACTGGTCATCCGGGCCGATAAACTGGTGGTGCGTGAAGACAAAGATGGCTTCCAGCACGGGACTTCCACCGGCAATCCCACCACTTTTCGCCAGAAGATGGAAGGCAGGGACGAATACATCGAAGGCAGTGCACAACGCATCGAGTACGACGGCCGCATGGACAAAGTACAGCTCTATGGCAAAGCGTGGGTGAAGCGCGGCGAAGACATCGTGCATGGAGACTACATCATGTATGACGCCAGTGCCGAATACGCCGAAGTGATCGGGGGGCCACCCGCAGCCACGGAGGGGAGCTCCAAAGGCCGGGTGCGTGCGGTGATCCAGCCCAAGTCGGCCAAAAAGACACCGGCCAAGGCCGAACCGGCGTCCCCTCCAACCGAATAGGACTCCTGCCCTTAAGCCATCGTGAGTGAGCTCAAGATAGAACATCTGCAAAAGCGCTACAAGGCCCGCACCGTGGTGCATGACATCACGATGAACGTGTGCAGCGGTGAAGTGGTTGGCCTATTGGGGCCCAATGGTGCCGGAAAAACCACCAGTTTCTACATGGTGGTAGGGTTGGTCCCTTTGGATGGCGGTACCATCACCCTGGATGGGCGTGACATCAGCAAATTGCCGATCCACAGGCGCGCACGCATGGGGCTTGCCTATCTGCCCCAGGAACCCTCCATCTTCCGCAAGCTGACGGTGGCCGAGAACATCCTGGCCATCCTCGAGTTGCAAAAGCTGTCAGCAGAAGAACAGGAGCGGCGGCTCGATGCGCTGCTGCAGGAACTTCACATCGGCCATTTGCGCAACGACCCGGCGATCAGCCTCTCGGGTGGCGAGCGCCGCCGTGTCGAAATCGCCCGCTGCCTGGCCAGCAATCCGCGTTTCATCCTGCTCGACGAGCCCTTTGCCGGTATCGATCCGATTGCGGTGCTAGACATCCAGAAAATCATCCGCTATCTCAAAGGACAAGGCATCGGCGTGCTCATCACCGACCACAACGTGCGCGAGACCTTGGGCATCTGCGATCGGGCCTACATCGTCCACGATGGTCGTGTGATGGCCTCTGGCCATCCGGAAGAGATCATCGCCAACGAAAGCGTGCGCGAAGTCTATCTCGGAAAGCACTTCCGTCTGTGAGAAGCGCGTCATGAAACAGACCCTGCAGCTCCGCCTTTCCCAGCATCTCGCCCTGACGCCCCAGTTGCAGCAGTCCATTCGCCTGCTGCAGCTTTCAGCGGTCGAGCTTGCTCAGGAAATGGAACAGATGTTGCAAAACAACCCACTGCTGGAGCGGGAAAATGACGAGGAGTCGTTTGCCTTTCCCTATAAAACCACCGATGATAAGGAGGCGCCGACCCTGGACGACAACGCGTCGGCGACCACTGGAGTTCTTGCGGAAAACGATTTTAGTACGATCGACGAGGACCGCTGGGAATGGGCCACGAGTGGCGCCTCGGATGGCGATGACGACTCTGACTACATCTTTCAGGAACCCGAAACCCCTACGCTGCGCGAGCACTTGCTGGAGCAACTGCGCCTTTTGCCATTATCCGAACGCGACCAGCTACTGACCTCTTTACTGGTGGAAGCCCTCAATGAAGATGGTTACCTGGAACAACCCTTGGCAGAGCTGGCCAGTCTGCTGCCGCCAGAGCAGGAAATCGACCTGTCGGAACTACAGGCGGCACTGCGGCTCGTCCAGCATCTCGACCCACTGGGGGTTGGCGCCCGCAATCTGGCTGAATGCCTGGAGATTCAACTTTTGGCGCAGCCCGAGACGACGCCTTGGCGCGAGCTTGCCCTCACCATCGTGCGTCATCATCTGCCGCTGTTGGCGGCACGCGATTTCACGCGCCTGAAAAAGTTGTTGCACTGCGATGATGCCGCGCTGCGGGCTGCCCGGCAGCTCATCACGCGCCTCAACCCACGCCCCGGCGCGAGCTTCGGTCACCTCCAGGCCGACCACTACGTACAACCCGAAGTCATCGTACGTAAGGTGAAAGGCTTGTGGGTCGCCAAACTCAATCGCGAAGCCGTGCCCAAGTTGCGCATCAATCGGCTGTATGCCGACATCCTGCAACGTAATCGGGAAAGTTCCAGCCAGTATTTGCACAGTCAAATGCAAGAAGCCAAATGGTTCATCAAGAATATCGAGCAGCGCTTTGCCACCATCCTGCGCGTGTCCCAAGCCATCGTCGACCGCCAACGCAACTTCTTCGAACACGGCGAAGTGGCGATGCGCCCGTTGGTACTGCGCGACATCGCCGAACAGCTTGGTATGCATGAATCCACCATTTCACGGGTCACTACACGAAAGTATATGCTCACACCACGTGGCGTCTATGAGCTCAAGTATTTTTTTGGCAGCCATGTCGCCACCGAGTCGGGTGGAGCCTGCTCCGCTACGGCGATCCGCGCCTTGATCAAACAGCTGATCAGTGCGGAAAATCCCCGTAAGCCATTGAGTGACAGCCAGATCGCCAGTATCCTGGGACAGCAGGGTATCGTGGTGGCGCGCCGTACCATCGCCAAATACCGCGAATCACTGCTGATTCCCCCAGCGCATCAACGTAAATCCTTATAAATTTCAATCCGAGGAGAACTACATCATGAATTTGCAGCTGACTGGACATCACTTGGAAATCACACCTGCTTTGCGCGACTATGTCCAAACGAAGCTGGAACGCATCAACCACCACTTCGACCACGTGATCGACGTCAAGGTCACGCTGACGGTGGAAAAACTGGCCCATCGGGCGGAAGCCACCATTCACGTGCCAGGCAACGATCTGCATGCCGAGTGCAGCAGCGAAGACATGTATAGCGCCATCGACTTGTTGGTGGACAAACTCGACCGTCAAGTGCTGAAAGTCAAGGAACGTTTCGCCGACCACCACCGCGCTGATGGCGCCAGACGCAAAACGGCGGAATAACACTGACCATGTCACAGATCACGGTCACCGAACTGTTCCGTGCCACCCGACGAAAATTGCGCCTCGCTTGGGTGGCCGGCCTTGGAGGCGGAGGCAACCTACTAACCAGCGAAACCGTCACCAAGCCTTCGTTGGCCTTGATCGGCCACCTCAACTTCGTACACCCCAACCGGGTACAGGTGCTCGGCTGTGCCGAAATGGACTATCTGCGCAGCCTCGATGCCCAAGGCCTGAAGCAAGCCATCGACAACCTGTTTTCTACCGACCTTGCCGCCGTCGTGGTGGCCAATGGCGAAATCCCGCCCCAGCCTTTGATCGACGCGGCCGAACGCACGCAAACCCCTTTGTTCACCTCACCTGAGCAGAGCCCGCGCCTGATGGACCTGCTCAGCCATTTCCTGGCGCAGGCGGTGGCCGAGTCGGTGAGCTTTCATGGTGTATTCCTGGAAGTGCAGGGCTTTGGTGTATTGATCAAAGGAGAAGCTGCCGTCGGTAAGAGTGAGCTGGCGCTGGAGCTCATTTCGCGTGGCCACCGCCTGGTGGCGGACGACATGGTGGATTTCTTCCGGGTGTCGCCGGAACGCCTAGAAGGGCGCTGTCCCGCCATGCTGAAAGATTTCATCGAAGTACGCGGCTTAGGAGTGCTCAATGTGCGCGCCTTGTTCGGTGACAATGCCGTCAAGCCGAGCAAGCCGCTGGATTTGATCGTGCAACTGGAAATGGCTGAAAAACTGGAGCCTCATTTGATCGATCGGATCAAAGTCCGGGCCCAAAGTGAAAAAATCCTCGGGATCAAGATACCCAAGGTCACCATCCCAGTGGCGGCCGGGCGCAACCTTGCGGTGCTGGTCGAAGTGGCGGTACGCAATCACATCCTGCAACTCAACGGCATCAACAGCGCACGCCAGTTTACCCAACGCCAAGCACGAGAAATGCGGCGTAACATGGGGCCAGTCAAGGACCGGTGAGCCCGATGCAGCTCATAATCGTCACCGGGTTGTCGGGGTCTGGCAAAAGCATTGCGCTCAAAGCGCTCGAAGACAGCGGTTACTATTGCGTGGACAACTTACCCGCCCCGATGCTACCCCAAACCGTGCAGCATCTGGAGGAGGCGGGCCAGAACCGGGTAGCGGTCAGCATCGACACCCGCAGCGCCCACTTGCAGGAGCTCCCAAGCCATCTCCAGACCTTGCGCGCGCGCGGTATCGAGCTACACCTCTTGTTCCTGGAATCCAATGCCGAAACCTTGGTCAAGCGCTTCAGCGAAACGCGCCGTCGGCACCCGCTCTCTGGTGCGGGCCGCACCCTGGCCGAAAGCATCCTCGCCGAGCGCGATCTGCTGGCCGAACTCGCCGACCTTGGGCACCATATCGATACCAGCGAACTGTCCGCCAACACCTTGCGCGCTTGGGTCAAGGATTTCGCTGCGCTCGATCACGATGGCCTCGCCCTGTTGTTCGAATCGTTCGGCTTCAAGCACGGCATCCCGCTGGATGCGGATTTTGTCTATGACGTGCGCTGCCTGCCCAACCCCCATTACGACGAAACCCTACGCCCCCTGACCGGGCGTGACGCGGCGGTGGCACGCTTCATCGAATCCCAGCCGCAGGCCTTGCAGATGCTGGCCGACATCCGTGATTATGTGGAAAAATGGCTGCCATGTTTCGAACGCGACAACCGCAGCTACCTCACGATCGCCATCGGCTGTACGGGTGGGCAACACCGTTCGGTCTATTTCGTGGAGCAGCTGGCCGCGCATTTCCGAGGACTCGGTCAGCGGGTACTGGTGCGACACCGGGAGCTGGCGGCCCCTTGAGAATTCGTTTTGGATGACTAGGTTATAACGCATGATCGGCATTCTGATTATTGCCCATGGCAGCCTGGGCGACAGCCTGGTGCACTGCGCCAGCCATGTGATGGGTGGACGTCCCCCCCTCCTGCTCCAAATGGGGGTGGCGGTTCAGGACGACCCGGCTGTCCTGCTACCCAAAGCCGCTACACTGGTGCAAAAGCTCAAAGAACAAGGCTGTGGGGGCGTGCTGGTCCTCTCCGACATCTACGGTGCCACCCCTTGCAACATCGCCAGCCGCTTGCTGGAAGCAGGCAAAGTCGAGGGAATCGCGGGTGTCAACCTGCCCATGCTGGTGCGTGCCTTGGCCTACCGCAATCTGCCCCTGGAGCGACTGGTGGAAAAAGTAATCGAGGGCGGCACGGCCGGCATCGTCCACATCACCAAGGAGGTAGGTATCCAATGATTCGGCAGGAAGTCGAAATCATCAACAAGCTGGGGCTACATGCGCGCGCTTCGACCAAACTGACTCAGACCGCCAGCCGCTTCAGCAGCCAGATCTGGATCGAACGCAACAACCGGCGGGTCAATGCCAAGAGCATCATGGGCGTGATGATGCTGGCGGCCAGCAAGGGCAGCAAGCTAACGCTAGAAGCCAGCGGGGAAGACGAGGCCGAGGCCATCGCGGCGCTGACCGCGCTCATCAATGACAAATTCGGAGAAGCAGAATAACCATGAGCTTCACCATGCATGGGGTGGGTATCTCCTCCGGCATCGCCATCGGCCATGCACACCTGGTGTCGCACGCCTTGCTCGAGGTCGCACACTATACGGTACCTGCCGACCGAATCGAAGCGGAGGTCGAGCGTTTTTCCCAAGCGGTGGAAAAGGTGCGGACCGATCTGGAGACCATACGTGCCAGCCTGCCGCCCAACGCTCCGCCGGAAATGGGGGCTTTCATCAACACCCACTTGATGATCCTGTCCGACCGGGCATTGTCCGAAATCCCCAAAAACATCATCCTGGCCGAGCAATGCAACGCCGAATGGGCGCTCAAGCAGCAGATGGAAGCGCTGGTCGCCCAGTTCGAAGAAATCGAGGACGAATACCTGCGTGAGCGCAAGCACGACGTGGTGCAGATCGTCGAACGCGTGATCAAGGCACTACTCGGCCATCCCGGCCAGCCCCGCGTCGAGCGCCAGGAACAAAGCCTGATCCTGGTGGCACACGATCTGTCGCCGGCCGATGCCATCCAGTTCAAACAGCACCGCTTTGCCGCCTTCATCACCGATGTCGGGGGCACGACTTCGCACACCGCCATTCTGGCGCGCAGTCTCAACGTACCTTGCATCGTCGCCTTGCATCATGCGCGCGACCTGATTCAAGACGGCGAGCTTCTCATCATCGATGGCGACCATGGGGTGGTCATCGTCAACCCCGATCAAGACACCCTGGCCGAATACCGTCTGCGTCAGGAGCAATGGGAACTCGAGCAGCAGAAACTGAAACGCCTCAAGCAAACCAAGGCGGTAACTCTGGATGGCACGGCGATCGAACTACATGCCAACATCGAGATTCCAGAAGACGTGGCGCACGCGCGGGCGGTCGGCGCCGGTGGCATCGGTCTTTACCGGACCGAATTCTTGTTCATGAATCGCACCGACATGCCAGGAGAGGACGAGCAGTTCGAGGCTTATCGCAAAGTGGCCGAAGCCATGAAGGGGCTGCCAGTCACCATCCGCACCCTGGACATCGGTGCCGACAAGCAGGTCGACCCCAACAGCTTGCGCACCTGTACCAATCCAGCGCTCGGACTGCGTGCCATCCGGCTGTGCCTGGCCGAGCCGCAGCTGTTCCATACCCAGATACGCGCCATCCTGCGAGCCTCACATCATGGCAAGGTGAAAATCCTTATCCCCATGCTTTGCAATCAGAGTGAATTGCGCCAGACGCTGCACCTGATCGAGCGTGCCCGTCAAAGTTTGCGCGACGAGGGTACGCCCTTCGACCCCAACGTGCCCGTAGGTGGCATGATCGAAATCCCGGCTGCCGCCCTGGCGGCCGATGCATTCGCGCGCAACCTGGATTTTCTGTCCATCGGCACCAACGACCTGATCCAGTACACCTTGGCCATCGACCGTACCGACGATGCCGTCGCCCATCTCTACCAGCCGCTGCACCCGGCCGTGCTGCAGCTGGTGGGGATGACCATACGTGCTGCCAACCGTGCTGGCAAACCGGTATCGGTATGCGGCGAAATGGCCGGCGACAGCCAATTCACCCGTCTGCTGCTCGGTCTCGGCTTACGCCAGTTCTCCATGCATCCCGCCCATATCTTGTCGATCAAGCGCGAAGTGCTGCGCACCGACATCACCAAGGTCACCCGCCTGGTGCGACGCATCTTGAGCTGCCCGGACGTCGAAAAGATCGAGCCGCTGCTGGCCAAACTGAATGCCTGACCCGAGTTTCGCGCAACGCGTCATCGCCTGGCAACGCTCCTACGGTCGCCATGATCTGCCATGGCAGGGTACACGCGATCCCTATGCCATCTGGGTGTCGGAAATCATGCTGCAGCAGACCCAGGTAACGACCGTCATTCCCTATTACCAGCGCTTCATGGCGCGCTTTCCCGACATCGTCAGCCTGGCAGGGGCGCAAGAAGATGCCGTACTCGCCCTCTGGAGCGGGCTGGGTTACTATGCCCGGGCACGCAATCTGCACGCCGCCGCGCAGGCCGTTGTGGCAACCCATGGCGGCCGTTTCCCGCAGACCTTCGACGCCATCCTCGCCCTGCCGGGGATCGGTCGTTCCACCGCTGCCGCCATTGCCGTGTTCGCCTTCGGCCAACGCCGGGCCATTCTCGATGGCAATGTCAAACGCATACTCGCACGCTGTTTCGGCGTCAGCGGCTGGCCCGGGCTGCCCGCAGTGGAAAAACAATTGTGGTCTCTCGCAGAAAGCCTGCTGCCAGACAGTGGGATCGAAGCCTATACCCAAGGATTGATGGACTTAGGCGCTACGATCTGCACCCGCAACCGCCCTGCCTGCGAGGCTTGTCCATTACAGCCCATCTGTCATGCCGACCGTCACCGGCTGACGATCAGTCTGCCCACCCCCCGGCCAGACAAGACGTTGCCCCAAAAGCACACGATGCTGCTCCTGCTGTGGCACGGCAGCGAAATCCTGCTCGAGAAACGCCCTGTTCATGGTATTTGGGGTGGATTATGGAGTCTGCCGGAAGCCGAGCGAGGCGTCGATGCGCGGCAGTTCGTTCGACGGCGCTTCGGCCTGGAGACGGAATTGCTGCCGGCGTTGCCAAGGTTTTCCCACACGTTCACGCACTTCCGTCTCCATATCCTCCCCCAGCCCCTGCGGGTCAGCGCAAAAGCGACCCTCCCCCCCGGCTGTGGAGCGCTTTGGCTGGAACGCGCAGAGGCCCTGGGGGCAGCCTTGCCAGCGCCGGTGCGCAAATTGCTCGCTACTCACGATGAAGGAGTTTCTCGATCGCAGACCCCCGCTTTGCCTGGGTCAAGGACATGAAAAAGGCAGCCGCAGCTGCCTTGGACAAGCGTCGTCGGCACACGCGATCAGATCTCGCCCCAGCTCTCCTCCCACATGCAGTGGCGGATGGTGCGGCGGTTCTTGATCAGCTCCTCGATGGAGGGCTCGTCGTTGAGGGCGCGCTTGATCGCCAGCTTGGTGGCCTCGTAGTTGTTCCTGTACATGTCGGCCTTGTCCAGTTTGCCTTCTCTGGCCAGCGGGGCACAGCCGGGATCGATCCACACCAGGCTGATGATGCACAGCTCATTGACCTGATCACGTGGAATGATGCCCTCGATCACGCAGTCGAGCACGGCATCGGCCGTCGCCGCCTGCACCACGCCGCCGAACAGCTCGATGTTGATGGAGTCTTTCAAAGTAACCTTCGGCACCATGATGGTGGCCGGACGCACCATCTGGTTGATGTCGCGCACCGCGAACATGGCGGTATGACCCTTGCTTTGCGCCATCATGTTGGCAAACGCGGTGCCCACCGGCCCGTCCACGGCGCCGATGACGATTTCCGGCATGGCCGCGGTGACGTCCTTGCCCTCGCTGAAAACGGTGGCCTCGCCGGCCTTGAAAATGATCTTGCTGGACATGATGTGATTCCCTTCAGGCTGAAAATTTCGAAGGCGGGATTGTAACGAACGGGCGGGTTTCGGGCAATTCAGACCGCGATTTCCGCCACCACCGGCGCATGGTCGGAAGGCCGCTCCAGTCTGCGTGGTGCGGTGTCGATCCAGCAGGCGGAACAGCGTTGCGCCAGCGGCTCGGACAGCAGGATGTGATCAATGCGCAACCCCAGGTTGCGGCGAAAGGCGGCGGCGCGGTAATCCCACCAGCTGAAGCTGCCGGCGGGCTGGTCGAACAGGCGGAAAGCGTCCTGCAGGCCCAGCCTGACCAGGTTGGCAAAGGCCGCGCGCTCGGCCGGGCTGACCAGCACCTGTCCCTCCCATGCCTTGGGATCATGCACGTCGCGGTCTTCCGGGGCGATGTTGAAATCACCCAGTAAAGCAAGCCTGGAATACCGTCGTCGCTCGGTCTCAAGCCATGCCGTCAAGGCATCGAGCCAACGCAGCTTGTAGCGGTACTTGTCGGAATCCACGCTCTGCCCGTTGGGGACATAGGCGCACACCACCCGCACTTCACCGAAAGTGGCGGCCAGCACTCTTTTCTGGTCATCCTCGAACCCGGGAATGCCGGCCTGGACATCCGTCCCCGTCGTTTTCGCCAGCAGCGCCACGCCGTTGTAAGTCTTCTGTCCGGAGAACAGGGAACGATACCCCGCTGCAGTGATTTCAGCGACCGGAAAGCCGGCATCCTCCAGCTTGGTTTCCTGCAGGCACAACACATCCGGCTGGTTGGCCGCCAGCCAGTCCAGCACCTGCGGCAGGCGCACTTTCAGCGAATTGACGTTCCAGGTGGCCAGCTTCATTTTCCCCCATTCCATTTCGAAGACATCTCTGTTCTTATTTATTGATTTATAGGCTCGAATTCTGATTGACTCACATCCCGATTCGTGAATAATGGCAACATGCGGTCTGATGACCCCGGCTTCAGCACGTAGTCGGCATGGTCATGGCCGAATTCTACACGATGAGAATGATGAGATGAGTCCTGGCGACTGGCTGGAAAGTCTGGTGAAACTGGCCGTCGATGGCCAGTCCGACCTGATTTTCGTCAAGGATCGGCAACACCGTTATCTGCTGGCGAATGCCGAATTCGCTTCCATGCTCGGGTTGAATCCGGAAGAATTGGTCGGAAAGCCCGACATCGAAATCTGGCCGAAAGACATGTGCGTGGGCAACCCAGAGAGCGGCTGGCGGGGGTTCCATCAGGACGAAGACACCGCCTGCGCCGGCGAGGACGTTTTCCACCCACGCGACTGCATCCGCTTGCCGGATGGTACCGAGCACCTCTTCGACACCTTCTACACCCCCATCCTCGATGGCCATGGAGAAGTCCATGCCGTATTGGGGCGCTGGCGCAAGGTCACCAGCCCGCGGGAAACCATCCAGGCCTTGCGCGAGGGCGAGCACCGACTGCGCACCCTGATCGACGCCTCGCCGGACTCCATCGTCTTCAAGGATGGCAAAGGACGCTGGCTGGTGGCCAATCGCGCTGCACTGCTCCTGTTCCAGCTGGCGGGCAAGCCCTGGCATGGCAGGACCGATGCCGAACTGACCGAAATGCTGCCGCCCGCGCTAGGTGAAGCCCTGCTGAGATGGGCCCAATCCGATGAAGCGGCCTGGCAGGCGCAGGGGCCGACACATACCAAGGAGTTCATCAACCAACCTGACGGCAGCCATCGCCTGTTCGATGTCCACCGGATCCCCACCTTCGACCAGGACAGCCGGCGCAAGTCGCTGATCGTGCTGGCCCGCGAGATGACCGAGATCATCGACGCCATGGCCCGGCTGCAGGAGGAACGGGCTTTTTTCGAAAGCATGCTGCAGGGCGTCAGCCTCCCGGCCTTCATTCTCGGCACCGATCACTGCGTCAAGGTATGGAACCGCGCGCTGGAAGAAATGACCGGCATCCGGGCCGCCGAGGTCCTGGGTACCAAGGATGCCTGGCGCGGCTTCTATGGCGCGCCTCGCCCCACTCTGGCCGACCTCATGATCGAGCGACGCCATGACATAGTGGAAGCCTATTATCACACCTACAGCAAGGCCGAATATTCGGAAGGCGCCTTCCGTGCCGAGGGCTGGTTCGAGCTCAAGGGCCGGCGGCGTTACCTGAGCTTCGAGGCCACGCCCATCCGCAACGCAGCCGGCGCCATGGTCGGCGCCATCGAAACCCTCTATGACATCACCGACCACATCCAGGCACTGGAACAGCTGCGCCTGGCCGGCGAGGTGTTTGCCAACAGCCACGAAGCCATCGTCATCACCGATGCCCAAAACAACATCGTCTCGGTCAACCGTGCCTTCACCGAAATCACTGGCTACACCCAGGAAGAAGTCGTAGGCAGGAACCCGCGCCTGCTCTCCTCGGGCCGTCACGACAAGGCGTTCTACCAAGCCCTGTGGCACAGCCTCAAGACCCACGGCCACTGGCAGGGCGAGATCTGGGACCGGCGCAAGAATGGCGAGGTCTATCCCAAATGGAGCAGCATCAGCACGGTGCGCAACCTGCAGGGCGAGCTCACCCATTATGTGGCGATCTTCTCCGATCTCAGCGAACGCCATGCCTCGAAATCCATGGTGGAATTCCTGACCTATTACGACCCGCTCACGCGGCTGCCCAACCGTGCCCTGCTGCGCGATCGCTGCGTACAGGTGCTGGCCGCCGCAGGGCGCGAAGGATTGCTGGCCGCGCTGCTGCTGATCGACCTGGACGCCTTCAAGCACGTCAACGACAGCCTGGGCCATGTCGTCGGCGACCGCCTGCTGCAGCAGGTGGCGACGCGCATCAGGGAATGTGTGCGGGAAACCGACACTCTCGGCCGCCTGGGCGGCGACGAATTCATCGTCCTGCTGGCGGATGTCACGGATGCCGCTGCGGCTGAACGGGTGGCACAAAAAATCCTGGCCGCGTTCGAAGAGCCGGTGGCCGTCGATGGCCACCGGCTGGACGTCGCGCTCAGCATCGGCGCCTGCCTCTACCCCGACGACGGGGACGATTTCGACACCCTGCTGAAGAAAGCCGATGCGGCCATGTATGCCGCCAAAAAAGGCGAGGGCGGCAATGTCTGCCGCTTCTATGCCGGGCACATGAGCGACAACATGCTGGAGCACCTGCAGCTGCGTGGCCAACTCGCGCAAGCGATACGGGAAGAGTTTGCCGAATTCACCCTGCACTACCAGCCCCAGCTCGATCTCGCGACCGGGGCCACGGTGGGCATGGAAGCGCTGCTGCGCTGGAACAGCCCGCACCTGGGCCCCGTGTCGCCGGCCAATTTCATCCCCGTGGCGGAGGCGAGCGGCGTGATCTCCCAGCTGGGCGCCTGGGTCATCCGCGAGGCCTGCCGCCAGAACCGCGTCTGGCAGGACGCCGGGCTGGAGCCGGTGGTGGTGGCGGTCAATCTTTCCGCCGTCCAGTTCCGGCGCGGAAACATCGTGCAGACGGTGGCCGAGGCGCTGGAGGAAACCGGCCTGGCACCGCAATGGCTGGAACTGGAGCTGACTGAGTCCATCCTCGTCCATAATGTGGAGCATGTGCTGGAAGTGCTGCGGCAGCTCAAGCAAATCGGCGTGCGGCTGTCCATCGACGATTTCGGCACCGGCTATTCCAGCTTGGCCTACCTGAAGCGGTTCAAGGTGGACAAGCTGAAGATCGACCAGTCATTCGTGCGCAACATGACGGTCGACGAAGACGATGCCGCCATCGTGCATTCCGTCATCCAGCTTGGCCAAAGCCTGAAACTGCGGACGATCGCCGAAGGGGTGGAAACTGCGGCACATGCAGAACACCTGCGCCGCGAAGGCTGCGACGAGGTGCAGGGCTATCTCTACAGCCGCCCGCTACCCGCCGAAGAAGTCACGGTTTTTTTGCAGCGCCGCGCCACTTTCATGCCTACCTCAACCAATGTCACGATCCATTCTTGATCCTAGAATCTGACTGATGTTCAAGGCAAATCAACCAGGATCGCAGCAATCCGCTCAGGGGTTAACCCAAAGCGCTTGACCGCCTCCACCAGAACCAGCGCAACGACCGCATCACGCTGCTCACGCAACATCGCTTCAGCAACTTGACCACGTGGGCGTACCACCAGTTCGATGCTTTCAGTGAGTTCCAGTTCGAACTCAGCACCTGACGCTTCCCCCTGGCCTGGGACGATCACCACCGTCTTTTCCCGAACCGCTGCCAGCTTCGGTGTGATTTCAGCGGTAGCCTGGACTGATATTGACATGCGGTTGCCTTCGACGACCACAGTAACTTCTTGCGTACGAGTCTGGCCCCCTTCACGCACGATCAGCGGCAACATCAGACTAAACCCTTCACTCGTGCCACCGGCAACTTTTGACCAGGGTTCTGTCAGTACCATGACCAACGCGCCACTTTCATTTCGCGCCATGGCTGAAAAACCTTCCAGCCGCACATTCACCATTTCATTCCCGGCGACGGGAATCTGGAGTATTACACCCCCAGCAACACCCAGAGCAAAAGTCTGATCGAATGCGTTCTTCGTCACATCCTGGTTGCCCAATCCGGCGGGAGGCAAAGGCGCAGGCAAAGAAGGCGATTCGGCCGGCGAGGTTTCATCTTCATCTGGCTGTCCTGATCCATCTGCCGTTCCTCCATCCATCGGATCGGTCGGATTGAAAGGGTTATTGCCAGGCAACCCTGAGCTCCCCGACCCGCCAGGGGCAGGAGACCCTCCACCACCGCTTCCGGTTCCACCGGAAGGCGGCGTGGGCGGCACAGGCAAGGCAATGATGGTGGCCGTAGCCGTTCCCGTCGTCGAACTCAGCTGATAATTGCCCGCATCAGCGCCCGACAGCGCAACCCCGGTGATGCTCACAAGTTTGCCGACTCCGGGCATGGGATTGCTGAATGCGCCGAGACCGGCGACCATCAATACATCTCCGGCAATGCGGTCATCGTTGGCCGCCACCACTGCGGCCGTCGTGCCATCGAACATCTTGTCCTGGGCCGACCAAAC
This sequence comes from Methylophilaceae bacterium, assembly GCA_026419515.1. GTDB lineage: Bacteria > Pseudomonadota > Gammaproteobacteria > Burkholderiales > Methylophilaceae > JANZZG01. The sequence goes on along the minus strand of JANZZG010000013.1, from coordinate 250 downwards.
CAGATTCAGCGTGCGTGGGGTGATAGTGCCGCTGCCATTGGTCCAGCTCAAGGTGTAGTTGCCCGCCGCAGCCCCAGCGAGCGCCAGGCTGCCTTGCAGGATGCTGCGGCTGCCGGCGTTCTTGCTGTCGAAGACCGGGGCGCCGGTGACCGTCACCTCGTCGCTGCCAACGATGCCGGTGAGCGTGCCGTAGCCCGTCACGCCAACCGGCAGGTTGGTGGTGCCATCGTAGGTCTTGGTGACCCCCGTG
>JANZZG010000048.1 GCA_026419515.1 Methylophilaceae bacterium | reverse complement strand
ATAATTTGCCAGACCTGTGAGCGCTTCATGATTCGCCTACCGACCTCATGATGCGAAGAGGATTAAGTTGTGACTCAATATGGAACAAATGCAGGTTGTTTTTGACGGAAATACTAGTGTGTGGTTTTGCAGCTGTAGCTTGGTGTGCTGCAAAATAAGCTTTGCGTAGGCCGGCTACGAACAAAGTTGAGCATGCCTTGATTTCGGGTGATAAAAACCAGGTGAATGATAGAATGATTTTTCGGGGAAAAATGGAACATAACAAGGTAATTTTAGCCGAGGCCGGTGAATGTGCCCGCCTTGGGGATGCGGCTGGCATGTACAGAGTGCTGCGAAAAATACCGCTGGCAGACTACTTCGATCTTCAATACAGGGTGGCCGACGACTGGCGCATCTACATCGAGCTTTGCGTCATGAACGGCAAGGTGGTGTACGAGTCCGAGCCTTTGAACGGCCACCAGCGGCATGTGAAGAGCGTCATCCGGCAAAACAACCACCTCGACGAAGTCATCGCCATCCAGGATCTCGCCGCCTCGCTGATCACGCTGAACCCGGCCAAGCTCGAGCAGATTGGCGTTTATCGTGAAGTACTCAAAAAGCATTTCGAAGCGGCCTGACTGGCGCGCCGATGCTCCCTCGAACATCCACCACAGACAACGGAAAAGAGTCCGGTTCATTTATGGCTAGCAAAAAAATCCTGCTCTGGGGTGGCCTTCCCCGGCTGCCCAAGAACAAAACCTATCGTGAATCCTACCAAATCTCTGGCAATAACTTCGGCAACATTCTGATTGGTCATGGCGTTGTAAGCGTGCTCGGCGATTACGAATACATCTTCCGCTCACAACTCAAAGGGCCGGAAGACGCCGACGAACAGTGCGAGCGTATCGTCATCCCGGCAGCCAATTTTCTGTGGAAAGGGTTCGATTTCGGCTATATGGCCGACTTCATCGAAGCGACGCATTTGCCTGTCACCATCCTCGGCCTGGGTGCACAGACCAACGACCGCTCGATGGTTTCCTATATTCACCCCAACACGCTGCGCCTGATCAAACTCATTGCCGAGCGCTCGCCCAGCCTCGGGGTGCGGGGTTTCTATACCGCCGAGGTTCTCGCAGCGAACGGTATCCTCAACGTCGAAGTGCTGGGTTGCCCCTCGCTATATACCAACCTTGCCCCGCCGCAGGCGATCACGCCGCCCCGGCTCGAAGAGCTCGGTGGAATGGTCGTCAATTTCTCCCGTCGTGTATCTGGCCATGCTTTTTCGAAGCCAGCCCTGATGGCCGTTGAAAACGCCTTGTTAAAAATGGCAATGCGCTTAGATCTTCCTTTCGTCGCACAGGACGAGTTGGAAGAACTGGCGTTGGCGTTCGGTGATGGCGGAGCGGTCGAACGCAAGACCGTCGCCACCTATTTTTCCAGCGTCGGCGAAGCGGAAGTGACCAGCTATTTCTCGCGCAAAACACAGTATTTCTGTGATGTGGATGAATGGTCGGCCTTTATGCGCCAGCGCAGCGGAACCGTTGGCAGCCGTCTGCATGGCAATATTATTTCCCTGATTAATGGCAAACCCGGTTTTGTCATCGCTCACGACTCACGCACGCTGGAAGTCTGTGCGCTGACTGGCATCCCCTACCTAAACATCAAGCAGATTTATCCCGAAACATTCCGCGAAGAAGAATTGATAGAACGCGTTCTGAATGCCGACTACGGAAAATTCGTATCCAACATTGGCCAGCTCTTCAGAAAATACCGATCTTTTCTGGATACTCATGGCCTGAGGCACAAACTGACTGCTGACTTGCCCGAGGTGATGTTACAGGAACCAAATGCTGCGCTTCCTGTCCTCATACGCCCTCAATTACCTGCCACCGCCGCCGGGCAGCTTGCAGAGCTGGGCGAGCTGCTGAAAACCGTGGTGGAGCGCAAGAATGCCACCATTGAGTCGCAGAGGGCCGAGATACAAGCTTTGCAAGATCGCCAGAACGCGCTTTACGAGCAATTGGTTCGGGCAGAGGCGCAATTGGATTTGCTCAAGCAGATGGTTCTTCCTGAGGCGGGGAGCCGACTGGAGCGGCTATAATTTTCGGAATAAATAAAGGGGTTTCTATGATTTTTGTCACCGGAGGCGCCGGTTTTATCGGGGCCAATTTTGTGCACTTCTGGTTGCGTCAGTATGATGAGCCTGTGCTGGTGCTCGACGCACTGACTTATGCCGGTAACCTGGAGAGTCTTGCTTCCTTCGCTTCCGATCCACGCTATCACTTTGCACATGTAGATATCTGCAACCGCCACGCCGTTGCTGCGTTACTGGCCCAATACCGCCCTCGTGCCATCCTGCACTTTGCCGCCGAAAGCCATGTGGACCGTTCCATCCACGGCCCGGGCGAATTTATCCGCACCAATGTGCAAGGTACCTTTGAGTTACTTGAAGCCGCGCGCGCTTATTGGCATGAACTGCGCGATGCAGAAAAAGCCGCCTTTCGCTTTCTGCACGTCTCCACCGATGAGGTCTATGGCAGCCTCGGGCCTACCGATCCTGCCTTTACCGAGACCACACCTTACGCGCCCAATAGCCCCTACAGCGCGAGCAAGGCGGCAAGCGACCATCTGGTGCGTGCCTGGCATCACACCTATGGCCTGCCCACCCTCACCACGAACTGCTCCAATAACTACGGCCCCTATCAATTTCCCGAAAAGCTCATCCCGCTGATGATCCACAACGCCCTGGCCGGCAAGCCCTTGCCGGTCTATGGCGACGGCCAGAACGTGCGCGACTGGCTGTATGTGGAAGACCACTGCCGCGCCATCGCCCGGGTGCTCGAAGCCGGCAGGCCTGGTGAGACCTATAACATCGGTGGGCGCAACGAGGTGAAGAACATCGATGTGGTGCACACCGTTTGTGATCTGCTTGACGAATTGCGCCCCAGAGAGGACGGCAACAGTTACCGAGCGCAGATCGCCTTCGTCGCTGATCGGCCTGGCCACGACCGGCGCTATGCCATCGACGCCCGCAAGATCGAGCGCGAACTGGGTTGGACGCCGCAGGAGACCTTCGCCACCGGACTGCGTAAAACCGTGCAGTGGTATCTGGATAACCCCCAGTGGGTGGAGCATGTTACCAGCGGCGAATACCTGCGGTGGGTGGACAGACACTATGGCGCCCAAGCGGGCGAACGGGCAGGAGGTGAAAATTGAACCCCCTTCGCATCCTGCTGCTGGGCGCCGACGGTCAGGTGGGCTGGGAGCTTCGGCGTGCACTGCTGCCGCTGGGTGAGGTGTTGCCCACATCCCGCGCCCAGGCGAACCTTGCCGATCTCCATGGCTTGCGGGCGCTGCTGGAGAGAGAGCAGCCCGATGTCATTGTCAACGCCGCTGCCTACACCGCTGTGGACAAGGCCGAATCGGAACCCGAACTGGCCCGGCGCATCAACGCCGACGCCCCGCAGGTGCTCGCCGATTACGCAGCCGCCCACGGTGCCTGGCTGGTGCATTACTCCACCGATTATGTCTTCGACGGCACGAAACCCGAGCCTTACACCGAGAGTGATACGCCCAACCCGCTAAGCGTCTATGGCCAGACCAAGCGCGCGGGCGAAGAGGCTATCGTCGCCAGTGGCTGCCGCCACCTCATCTTGCGCACCTCCTGGGTCTATGCTGTACGCGGGCACAATTTCGCCAAAACCATGCTGCGCCTGGCTGCCGAGCGTGACAGCCTGCGGGTGGTTGCAGATCAGATCGGCGCGCCTACCAGCGCCGAGTTGATTGCCGACGTGACTGCGCTGATGCTCGCCCGCCTGCGAAGGGATGAGGACTTGGCGGATCGGGCCAGCGGTCTCTATCACCTCACTGCCCAAGGCAGCACCAGTTGGCACGGCTATGCGCAATTCGTCCTCGCCGCCGCTACCGCGCGCGGCATGGCGCTGCGCTGCGCACCTTCCGCCGTGCAGGCCATCGCTACCGCCGACTATCCCCTGCCTGCGCCGCGTCCGGCCAACTCGCGGCTGGACTGCGGCAAACTGCAAACCACTTTCGATCTGGTACTGCCGCCCTGGCAGGTTCAGGTGCAACGCATGATCGACGAGCTTTCGCTATGACCACGCAACGCAAAGGCATTATCCTCGCCGGCGGCTCCGGCACGCGGCTCTACCCCGTCACCCAGGTGGTGAGCAAGCAACTGTTGCCCGTGTACGACAAGCCGATGATCTATTATCCCTTGAGCACTCTGATGCTCGCCGGCATCCGCGACGTGCTCATCATCTCCACCCCGCAGGACACCCCGCGCTTTGCCCAGTTGCTCGGCGATGGCAGCCAGTGGGGCTTGAGCCTGCAGTACGCCGTGCAGCCCAGCCCCGACGGTCTGGCGCAGGCCTTTATCATCGGGCGAGAGTTCATTGGTGGTGCTCCAAGTAGTCTGGTGCTGGGCGACAACCTGTTCTGGGGCCACGATCTGCAAGCCTCGCTCAAAGACGCCAGCGCCCAAACGGTAGGCGCCACGGTTTACGCCTACCATGTGCACGACCCCGAGCGTTACGGTGTGGTCGAATTTGATGCGAAAGGCCGCGCCATCAGCATCGAAGAAAAACCCGCCAGGCCAAAGAGCAGCTATGCCGTCACCGGCCTGTACTTTTATGACCACCAGGTGTGCGACATCGCCGCCAGCCTCAAGCCCTCGCCGCGTGGCGAGTTGGAGATCACCGATGTCAACCGGGTGTATTTGGAACAGGGTCAGTTGCAGGTGCAGACCTTGGGGCGCGGCTACGCCTGGCTGGACACCGGCACCCATGACAGCCTGCTCGAAGCCGGGCACTTTATTGCCACCATCGAAAAACGCCAGGGGTTGAAGATCGCCTGCCCCGAGGAAATTGCCTGGCGCAATGGCTGGATCGACGCATCCCAGCTCGAAGCACTGGCTGCACCCATGAAAAAGAACGGCTATGGACAGTATCTGATGTGCCTGTTGGTGGAGGCAAAGGCATGAAGGTTATCCCCACCGTGCTTCCGGAAGTGCTCATTCTCGAACCCAAGGTGTTTGGCGACGAACGCGGATTTTTTTTCGAGAGTTACAACCGCAAGACCTTCTCGGCCGATACCGGGCTGGATGTGGAATTCGTGCAGGACAACCATTCTCGCTCGGTGCAAGGCGTACTGCGCGGCCTGCACTATCAACTCGTCAAGCCGCAGGGTAAGCTCGTGCGGGTGGTGACGGGCAAGGTCTGGGATGTCGCGGTCGATCTGCGCCGTAGCTCGCCGCGGTTTGGGCAGTGGGTGGGCGTGGAGCTCTCCGCCGAGAACCATCGCCTGCTCTGGGTGCCGCCGGGCTTTGGTCACGGCTTTGTGGTGCTGAGCGACTCGGCGGACTTTCTCTACAAAACCACCGACTATTGGTACCCAGAATACGACCGCAACATTGCCTGGAACGATCCGGATCTGGCCATAGATTGGCCGCTGGCTGGTTTGAACCTGCCGGGCGGTCAGCCGATCCTCGCGCCCAAGGATGCCGCGGCGCCACGGCTGGCGCAGGCGGAGGTCTATGCATGACGGCCGCCGCTGAGATTCAAGTTGCGCAAGAGCCTGCAAATGGAGACAGGCCGGAAGTCGAAGTATTAATGGACATGCGCCCCGCCCTCGATGGGTTTTACGGTATTCCACAGGAAACCCGGCTGTTGTTTGGAGCTCTGGCGTGCCTGCCGGGTTTGCGCATCTCTGGCTTGCTGCAAATGTCCACCCGGCAGATCAAGGGCGGTGTTGCACCTGGTGCGGACTTGCCCGAGGCCGAGCGTATTTACCGCTATTCCAGGGTGGTTGTTTCGCTCAAAGGGAAGAGCTTTGCCGATTGGAAAATGGGCGCTGCCGACTGGATCGGCGCGCTGCTTCACAAGTTGGCGCTGCGCTGGAGTGCCTGGACGGGGCTGAGCACGTTACGTTTGAAGTCCTTTGAAACCCGGGCGTTCCGCGATTTCGTCTGGCAGCAACTGTTTGCCCGGAGTTTACCGCCCTCGGAGCGTGAATCGGTTTTGCGCTGTGATTACAGGATTTGCGACTCGCCCTGGCGGTGGATGCATTTGATTGGCATTGAGCGCGCCTGGCTACTCGGTAGGTCGCGCTATCCTCGCTTGGATACGCGGGGGGTGAATATCTTTATCGCGCAAACACCCTTTCCTGGACGGGTCAGTCCAGGCACGGCGCTCGTCGTCCATTACCACGACGCCATTCCGGTGCTGATGCCTCATACGATTTCCGATCGAGCATTTCACCAGGCCAGCCATTTTCATGCGCTGGCAGCCAATGTCCGTGATGGGGCATGGTTTGTTTGCGTTTCGGAGGCCACGCGCATGGATTTGATCGGTCTGTTCCCAGAGGCGGAACCACGGGCAGTCACCATCCATAATATGCTTCCTTCGCATTATTATCCATCTGCCCCTGAGCCAGAGCGTATTCCTGGTATTGTGCGCCGTTATCAGTATGGAGAATTCACAGCATTAAGATCGCAAAAATCGCAACGAACCTACCTATTGTCCCGTAGGTTTAGCAACGAGGCTGAGAAAAGTGCTTTTTATGAGCAGGCTTTCAGCGAGAAAAGCCGCTTTCTGTTGATGGTTTCGACCATCGAGCCGCGCAAGAATCACCAACGGCTGTTGGAGGCGTGGGAGGCCTTGCGTGACCAGGTTGACAAGGATTTGAAGCTGATCTTTGTCGGCCATATTGGGTGGGACTATCAAGCCCTCCTCGATGCCTGCGAAACCTTGATCGAACAAGGCGGCCTGTTCATGTTGCATAGCGTACCAGCCGATATGCTGCGGATTTTGTACCGACAGGCCCTGGTGACGGTGTGCCCGAGCGTGGGGGAGGGGTTCGACTTCTCTGGCGTGGAGGCCATGCGCTGTGGTGGCGTGGTCGCCGCTTCCGATATCCTTGTTCACCGTGAAGTCTATGGCGATGCAGCGGAGTATTTTGATCCTTATGACACAAGGAGCATTGTGCAGGCATTACGGCGGTTGATCGACACTCCGGATTCCGAAGCTCGCCGTGAAGCGTTGCGCCGAGCAGGAGAGGAACAAAGCGCGCGCTATTTGCCGGAACGTATCGTGCCGCGATGGGAAGCATTTCTCCGGCGCGTTGTACAAGAAACCAGTAGACTTTGATGATTACGGATTCAGAAAACAGACGACTTGGAAAAAGTATTTTCGGAATTTGGATGTATCCAACAGATGTGTGATGCGGTGAAAATTCTTTAAGATCAAAAGTCATGAAGGTTTTAATCGTAGGCGGAGCAGGGTATATCGGCTCGCACATGGTCAAGCACCTCATCCGTGCTGGCAAGGAAGTGACTGTTGTTGATGATCTTTCTAGCGGTTATCGCGATGCGGTGGTGGCGGGTGCTGAGCTCATCGTCGGTTCGGCAGCGAATGCGGGCTTGCTTGATACCCTTTTTGCGCAGCAGCGCTTCGATGTTGTGATCCATTTTGCATCCTTTATTCAGGTGGGAGAGTCGGTTGTCAAGCCGGCGAAGTATTATGCGAACAATGTTTTGGCAACCCTCACCTTGCTTGATGCAATGCTCGAGGCAGGGGTGTCCAAGTTTATCTTTTCATCGACGGCTGCGGTGTATGGCGACCCGTCCTATATACCGATCGACGAGGCTCATCCGAAAAACCCGATCAACCCCTATGGCCGCAGCAAATGGATGGTTGAACAGGTATTGGATGATTATGACCGGGCCTACGGGTTGAAATCCGTATGTTTGCGCTATTTTAACGCAGCTGGGGCTGATCCAGAAGGCGAGCTCGGTGAGCGTCATGTGCCGGAGACGCATTTAATACCGCTGGTGCTTCAAGCCGCCTCCGGGCGGCGTGAGCTGGTTTCAGTTTTTGGTACGGATTATGATACGCCTGATGGCAGCTGCATCCGCGATTACATTCATGTGGCCGATCTATGTGAGGCGCATGCTCTGGCCATTGATTACTTGCTCGCAGGTGGCGAAAGTGCGAGGTTCAATCTTGGTAATGGGCAGGGTTTTTCGGTACAGGAAGTGATAGACACTGCCCAAAAGGTCACTGGTCGTAATATCAACGTACGCTATGAATCTCGTCGTGCTGGCGATCCCGCGCGACTCGTGGCTGATAGTCGCCTGGCGCGGCAGGTGCTGGGCTGGGAGCCCAAACGGGCCGCGTTGGAGACGATTATCGCGGATGCGTGGAGCTGGGAGCAGAAATGGCCATGGGGACCTACGGTATGATTTGAGGCACCGTCCTTTCATGGTGGACGTCAAGAAAGAGAGATTGAAGTATGCGGTTTTATCTACGAGATCGATTAAAGCGGTGTGTGCCAACATGCTTGAGCCTATCGCCGCTTTTTTTTATCAGCGGCTGCTCCACCTTCCCCGCCTGGATTCCTTCCTCCGGCCCCAGCGCGGAGCAAGTCGTCGTACAGGAAAAGGTTGATTCGCCGATTCCGGTGGTGGATGTGAACGATGCGGTTGCCCGTCGTGTGCTGGCCGCGCAGCAGGCGGATTCTTTTGCCGAATCGCTGGCTACCAAGGCCCCGCCTGCTTACGTGGTGGGTGCGGGCGATGTGCTGGAGGTGACGGTGTGGGAGGCGCCTCCGGCGACCCTGTTCGGTGCAGCGGTCGTCGATCCGCGCGCGGGGCTCACCACCACGCGCCAGACAACCTTCCCTGAGCAGATCGTGAATGCCGATGGGGTGATCAACGTACCCTTCGCCGGTACGGTGCCGGTGGCGGGCAAGACGCCGCAGCAGATCGAGGCTGACCTGGTGCGGCGCTTGAAGACCAAGGCCAATCAGCCCCAGGTGTTGGTGCGGGTGATCCGCAATGCCACGCAGAATGTCACTGTGGTGGGTGAGGTCGCGCAAAGCATACGCATGCCGCTCACCGCCAAGGGCGAGCGGCTTTTGGATGCGGTGGCGGCGGCGGGGGGCGTGCGTCAGCCGGTGGGCAAGATGACGCTTCAGGTGAGCCGGGGCGGCAAGGTGGTGGCCATGCCGCTGGAGCGCGTGATCCAAGACCCGAAGCAGAATGTCTATCTCCAGCCCGGCGATGTGGTAACGGCCTTGTTCCAGCCTTTGAGCTTTACCGCCCTGGGTGCCACGGGCAAGAACGAGGAGATCAATTTCGAGGCGCAGGGCATTACGCTGGCGCAGGCGCTGGGGCGTATGGCAGGGGTGCGCGATGCCCAGGCCGATGCGCGCGGAGTGTTCATCTTCCGCTTTGAGGAACCAAGCGTGGTGAACCCCGAAGGGCGGCCCCTGCCGCAGACGCCGGAAGGCAAGGTGCCGGTGGTGTATCGGGTGGATTTGAAAGACCCGCGCGCCTTCCTCGTGGCGCAGAACTTCCCGATGAAGGACAAGGATGTGGTGTATGTGGCCAATGCGCCATCGGCAGAGCTGCAGAAGTTCCTGAACATCCTGACCTCGTCGATCTTCTCGGTGAGCAGCTTGGTCAATCTGGGCAAATGATCTCGGAAGTCTCAGGCGTCTTGTCGTCGGGCCAGGGCCGCCTGGTGCGGCGGCCCCGGGGCTGTGCTTTGTGATAAATGGAAGTTCAACTTCACTTCATCACAGAGTCCGCGTCGCCCGTGGTAGGATGCCGGCATGATCGAACGCGACATCACGGTCGAATTGAAGCTGTCCGCCGCCGAGTATCCGGTGGTGACGATCCTGGGGCCACGCCAGTCGGGCAAGACGACGCTGGCGCGCATGACCTTTCCCGACAAGCCTTGGGTATCGCTGGAAGACCCGGATGTGCGCATGGCGGCGGAGGCCGACCCGCGCGGATTTCTGGGGCAGTACCCTGAAGGGGTGATCCTCGATGAGGTTCAGCGGCTGCCCTCGCTGCTCTCCTATCTGCAGGGAATCGTCGATCGGCAGGGCGGCAAGGGGCGCTTTATCCTGACCGGCAGTCATCAGCCCCGCTTGCATGAAGCGGTCAGCCAGTCGCTGGCCGGCCGCACGGCGGTGCTGACGCTCTGGCCGTTTTCGCTGGCCGAACTGCGCCATTACACGCTCGCCCCGGATGCCTTCGATCTCGTGGTGCGGGGGTGTTATCCGCGCGTGCATGAGGAGAAGCTTGACCCGCGGCGTTTCTATAACGGCTATCTGCAAACCTATGTCGAGCGCGATGTGCGCGCGCTGATTCAATTGCGCGATCTGTCGGCGTTCCAGAAATTCCTCGTCCTGCTGGCCGGGCGCATCGGACAGATCGTGAACATGGCCGCCCTGGCGAATGATGTGGGCGTATCGGCCAATACCTTGCGCCAGTGGCTGTCCGTGCTCAAGGCTTCTTATCTGGTCTTCGAATTGCCGCCCTGGTTTGAAAACATCGGCAAACGCCTCATCAAGTCGCCGAAGCTTTATTTCACCGATGTGGGGCTGGCAGCCTTTCTGCTGGGCATCCATACCGCGGAACAGGCCAGCCGTGATCCGCTGCGCGGCAACCTGTACGAAAACCTGATCGTTCTCGATGTGTTGAAGCGGCTATGCAATGCCGGCCAGCGCCCCGAGATGTTCTTTTATCGCGACACGCATGGCAACGAGGTGGATCTGTTGATTCGTCAGGGGCGGCAATGGATGCCGGTGGAGATCAAATCGGCCAGCACTTTTTCCATGGATTTCCTCAAGGGAATTGAGCGGTTTAAGCGGGCTGCAGGTGAGCAAGCCGTGGGCGATGGGGTTGTGCTGTTCAATGGCGAGCAAAGCCATACGGTACAAGGGGTGCGCGTAGTGAATCCCTTGCGGGAAACGGGATGGTTGGTGTGTTGATCGATGTCACCCGCCTGCTGGACCGCGCCTTGCAAGGCAGACGGCCAACCGGGGTCGATCGTGTCGGGTTGGCTTATGTTGAGCATTTCCGCTGGCGAACCCATGCACTGGTGCGTTTCGCCGGGCGCTGGCTGGTGTTTGGGGCAGCGGATTCGCGGCATCTTTTCGAGTGGCTGCTTGCGCCCAACGCACAGCAGGCCAACCGGATTCGCTGGCTGGTCGGCCGAGCGTACGCACTGAATTGGCGGCATCCAACGCCTGGCAGCATCCTGATCAATACCGGCCACAGCGGGCTTGATGGCGCGGATTATGCCGATCGCGTCCGGCGTTACGGGCTGCGGCCGCTCTATTTTCTGCACGACCTGATTCCGTTGACCTTTCCGGAATATGCGCGACCGGGCGAGGCGGAAAAGCATCACAGGCGCTTGCGGACGATGCTTTCGACCGGGCGAGGCCTGGTCGTCAATTCGGATGCCACGGGCAAGGAACTCGAAGCGTATGCGGCGCGCCTTGGCGCCATCGTGCCGCCGTGGATGGCCGCTCATCTGGCCCCGCCCGGCTTTCCACCGCCGGCATCTCAAAGGCCGCTATCCGAACCGTATTTCGTCGTGCTCGGCACGATCGAACCGCGCAAGAATCATTTGCTTTTGCTCAAGCTGTGGCGAAGGCTCGTTGCGGAGCAAGGCGAGCGAGCGCCGCGTCTGGTGGTGATCGGCCAGCGCGGCTGGGAGTGCGAGCAGGTGGTGGATATGCTGGAGCGGTGCGAGGCATTGAAAGGCTTCGTCATTGAGATGCCCGGCTGCGACGATGCGGCCCTGGCGACCTGGCTGCGTCACGCGCAGGCGCTGTTGTTTCCCTCGTTTGCGGAGGGCTATGGCATTCCGCTGGTGGAGGCCTTGTCGCTCGGCACACCCGTTATCGCCAGCGATTTGCCGGTGTTCCGCGAGCTGGCGGACGATATTCCTGAGTATCTCGATCCGCTGGACGGCATGGGCTGGCGACAGGCCATTCTGGATTACGCGATGGACACTAGCCCGCGCCGGGAGGCGCAAAAGGCGCGCATGGCGGCTTGGCGGGCACCGGGATGGGACGCGCATCTTGAGCGGGTCGAGGCGTTCATGGCGCGCTGTTTCGGCTAGGTCATGTCTGAGCCCATCGTTTACGCCCTGGGTTTTTCACGCTGGAAACGCAGGCCGCTGCGCCTGTGTTTCCCGCAAAACGAGGTGCGTTTCATCTCGCGCTTCGACCATGTGCCGGACGGTGCGGTGCTTGTTGTGTGGGGAATGCACCCTGTGCCGGAGGCGGATGAGCGAGGCATTTCGGTGGTGCGCGTCGAGGATGGCTTTCTGCGTTCGGTGGGATTGGGGGCGGATCTGATCCGGCCGCTTTCCTGGGTGGTGGATCGCCGCGGGATATATTTCGATGCCCGGCAACCGTCCGATCTCGAAATGCTGCTGGCCGAGACGGTTTTTGCGCCGGATCTGCTGCAACGCGCGGCGGCCCTGCGCGCGCGCATCGTGGCTGCCAATCTGACCAAATACAACGTCGGCACCGGAAGTTGGCGCCGTCCACCGGGAGCATGGCGCGTGATTCTGGTGCCCGGACAGGTGGAAAGCGATGCGTCGATCATGTTCGGTGCGCCGGGCATCAAGACGAATCTGGCACTTTTGCAAACGGTGCGGGCGGCCAATCCATCCGCCTATGTGGTGTACAAACCCCATCCCGATGTGGTGGCCGGTCTGCGCGCGCGCGGTCAAGGCGAAGATGATGCCGCGCGCTGGTGTGATGCCGTGGTGGTGGATGCGCCGATGGGTGCGTTGTTGGCCGAGGTCGATGAGGTGCATTGCCTGACGTCATTGGCCGGTTTTGAGGCGCTGTTGCGCGGCAAGAGGGTGGTCTGCTACGGCCAGCCCTTCTACGCGGGCTGGGGATTGACCGAAGACAAGCAACCGCTGGCACGACGCACCCGGCGCCTGATGTTGGATGAGTTGGTGGCGGGGGCACTGATTCTGTATCCGCGTTACATGAGCCGCAAGCGCCATGCGCTCATCACCCCCGAAGAGGCGCTCGATGAACTGGTCGAGTGGCGGACACGCAACGGTGGACGAACCCCTTGGTGGCGCAAAGTATTCCGTGCGGTGTTGCGGCGGGTGGTGGGGGTGAGGTGAAGCGTTCGTTTCTGTTTCTTCAAGGCCCGGCGACCCCCTTTTTCCACCGGCTGGCGCAGCGCCTGCGCGCTGCGGGGCATGCGGTGCATCGGGTCCATTTTTGCGCCGGGGATGTGCTCTACGGCGGCTTGAACGGTGCGCGCTGTTTTCGCGCACCGCTTTCTGCGCTGGTGCCGTTTTTGGATGAGCTCTATCGCCGGCATGGCATCACCGATCAGATTGTGTTTGGCGACCGCCGGCCGGTGCACCGTCCAGCGCTGGCGCATGGTGAGGCCTGCGGGGTGCGCAGCCACGTGTTCGAGGAGGGGTATTTCCGCCCCTATTGGGTGACGCTGGAGCGTGAGGGGGTCAATGGCCATTCATTGCTGCCGCGCGATCCGGATTGGTTTTGGGAGGTGGGCGGACGGCTGGCCGAGCCCACGCCGCCCGTGGCGTTCGACTCGCCCTTTTACAAGCGGGCGGTGCATGATGTGGCGTATCACGTCGCGGGAATGTTCAATCCCCTGCTGTTTCCGCGCTACCGCACCCATGCCGGTGTGACGGCGCCGGTGGAGTATGCGGGCTATGTCAAGCGTTTTGCCTGGCTGCGGCTTTTTGGCGCACGCGAGCGAAAGCGTGCGCTCGCCATCGCGCAGTCGGGCCGGCCGTATTATGTGCTGCCGTTGCAGCTCAACACCGATGCCCAGATCCGCGATCATTCGCGCTTTGCGCACATGGGCGAGGTGATTGAGTATGTGATGGAGTCGTTCGCCCGCCATGCGCCAACGGATGCCATGCTCGTGATCAAGAACCATCCGCTTGACCAGGGACTGATGCCTTATGCGCAGATCATCCGCGCTTGCGCGCGTCGCTTGGATGTGCGGGAGCGTGTGGAGTATCTGGAGGATGGCGATCTGGTGGCGCTGTTCGCCAGGGCGCGTGGGGTGGTGACGGTCAACAGCACCGCCGGTATCCTGGCGCTGCAGCAAGGCATACCCACCTACACCTTGAGCGATCCGATCTACAACCTGCCTGGCCTGACCGGGCAGATGCCGCTGGATGCCTTCTGGCGAGAGGCCACACCGCCGAACCAGGAGCTCTTCACCCGCTTTCGTCGCTGCGTGATCCACACCACCCAAATCAATGGGGGGTTTTACTGCGCTCGAGGTATCGCCCTGGCAGTGGAGCATGCCGTGCAGGTCCTGACCGCCGAGCAGTCACCGTTGGAGAAGTTGCTGTGATGGCCCCGTCAGCGGTCCTCATCACCGGGGCGACGAGCGCCATCGGCAGCGCCCTGGCGCGCGAATATGCCGCGCCCGGCGTGACGCTCTACCTGCACGGTCGCAATACCAAATGCTTGCAGGAAGTGGCGTCGGCTTGTCGGGCACGGGGGGCACGGGTGGAGACGATGCGGCTCGATGTGCGGGATGTCGCCGCCCTGCGGGCATGGCTCGAGGCGTTGGGGCCGCTGGATGTGGTGATCGTCAACGCGGGCATGAACACGCACGTCGGGCCCAGCGGTGAGCCGGAGCCGTGGGACGAGGTGGAGGCGCTGTTGGACGTGAATTTGAAAGCGGCAATGGTGGTCGTGCACGCGGTGCTGCCGGCCATGCGGGCGCGAGGCTGCGGACAGATTGCGCTCATCAGCTCGTTGGCAGGGTATTTCGGGTTGCCGGTCACACCCACTTACTCGGCCACCAAGGCAGGCCTCAAGGCCTATGGCGAGGCGCTGCGCGGCTGGCTTGCGCCCGAGGGCATCCGCGTCAATGTGGTCATGCCCGGCTACGTGAAGTCACCGATGTGCGATGCCATGCCCGGGCCGAAACCGTTTCTGTGGTCGCCCGAGCGCGCGGCAAAGGCCATCCGGCGTGGTTTGGAGCGGGACAAAGCGCGCATCAGCTTTCCGTTTCCGCTCAACTGGGGTACTTGGTGGCTCGCGGTCTTGCCAGCATCGCTTTCCACGCGCCTTGTGCGTTGGCTAGGATTCGCCCGGCATGGTACTTGATGTGAATTTCCGGGATGCATGTGCAGCAGCGCTCGCTGGGCTGGCCTTGTCGGTGGCCATCGAGCAGTTGATGACGCCGCGCCCGCGCCTTGTTCGACCTTGGGCAACCTGGGCCTTACATGCGGGTCTGTGGCTGGTCGGCTATGGAACGCTCGTTCTGGTCTTGGGGCGGCCCTGGTTTGCCGCCGCTGCCGTATCCGCCTTTTGGCTGATGCTAGCGTTGGTCAACAACGCTAAGTTCAAAGCCTTGCGCGAACCGTTCGTGTTTCAAGATTTCGAATACTTCATCGACGCGATTCGGCATCCGCGCTTGTACATCCCGTTCTTGGGCTGGGGGAAATTCCTAACGGCTGCGGCGGGGTTCGTACTGGCGGTGGCGGTGGGGTTGTGGCTGGAGGATGCGCCTGCGCAACGCTTTGTCTGGTTGGGGCAGATGGGCGCGGTGGCTGCGGTGGTACTCGTGGGGGCGCTATTGGTGCTGTTGGGATACCGGCAAAGGCTGCCGGTTGGCTTTGCGCCTGTGCAAGATGTCCACGCGCTGGGCCTGCTCGCGTCCTTGTGGCGTTATGCACAGGAGGAGCGTCGGCCGTTGCGGGTCGCCTCTGCGTTCGCCGCGCTACCGGACGCGCGCCCGCAAGACGCCTTGCCGCACCTGGTGGCGGTGCAGAGCGAATCGTTTTTCGATCCGCGTCCGCTTTTTGCGGGCATCCGTCGGGAGGTTTTGGCCGAGTTTGACCGCTTGAAGGCCGATGCCATCGCCCACGGTCCGCTCAAGGTGCCGGCCTGGGGAGCCAATACGGTGCGCACAGAATTCGCTTTCCTGTCCGGCGTCGAGGAAGGTTTGCTTGGGGTACATCGCTTCAATCCCTATCGCGCGTTGGCTGCAGGGTCTGAGGTGCCGTCGCTGGCAGCGTATCTGAAGCGCTTGGGTTATCTCACGGTCTGCGTCCATCCATACCCTGCGCATTTTTATCGGCGTGACCGTGTTTACCCCAACTTAGGGTTCGATGAATTTCTGGATCTGCACGCATTCGACACAACGATGCGCTGCGGCCCCTATATCAGCGATGCTGCGGTGGCGGAGAAGGTGGCCACGTTGGTACGCACGGCGACAAGCCCGTTGTTCGTTTTTGTCATCACGATGGAGAACCATGGGCCGTTGCATCTGGAGCGTGTGGCTACGGGTGATATCGATGCGCTTTACACAAGGGTACCACCGTCACGCTGTGACGATCTGACCATCTACCTGCGTCATTTGCGCAATGCTGACCGGATGGTCGCGGTGCTGCGCAAGACGCTGGAGCACTGCAAACGGCCGGCCAGCCTGTGCTGGTTTGGTGATCATGTCCCAATCATGCCGTCGGTCTATGCAACGTTGGGCGTGCCCGATGGTTTGGTGGAATATGTCATTTGGAACAATGAATGTCTGAACCTGGCTTGCACCGGAGATAGTCATGCCAAGGTGCTGGACGTTCATGATCTGGCGCTGATGTGGCTACATGGAGCGGGCATGATTGCCCGTTGACACTCCACGCACGAACGTTTTGACACAGCCTGAAAAAGGCGACCATAACGCCATATCGCCGAGGGCGATCAATTTGGCCTGAATCCGTGGCCACCTCGGGAAACACTTTCCACGCGGTCAAGATGACCTGCCCCCTCCAGCCATACCAATCAGTTGGAGAGAGGCCCAGGGTGCGCGAACTGCTCAAGCGCCGCCAGGCCATCGAGCCCATCATCGGCCACCTGAAACAGGACCACCGCATGGGACGGTGCCACCTCAAGGGCGAGACCGGCGATCGTCTGCACGCTGTGCTGTGTGCGGCAGGCTACAACATCCAATGGCTGCTGCGCATGATCGCCAAGAAAGGCGTCACCTTCTTGAGGCCGCTTTTTTTGCGTCTGCGCGCAGTGTTGACCTTTGCCGTGGCTCAGGTTGGATGGCCAGCAAGATGCCGCCCAATGGACACGCAACCGTTGTCAAAGCAGCTGCTCTCGGGTTGAAATGAATATTTCAGGGGCGACCAAGTTGCCTTTCGGTCATCACGGGGTAGTGCATCTTCTTCTCCAAAACAGGTGCCCCATGACAACGCTGTTCAACGTGGAAGCCAAGTTCCGTGTTCGATGATCACCCTGCGGCCGTCTCCGCAATCAGCACGTCGGCCGGGATGCCCAGGCTCTTGTGCAGCCTGCGGATCATGGCCAGAGTCAGCGGGCGCTTGCGGCTCAGGACTTCGTAGACGCGGTTGCTTTTGCCGATGATCGGCTCAAGGTCTTTGACGGACAGGCCGCTCTGATCCATCCGGAATTTGATGGCTTCCACCGGATCGGGCGCGGTGATGGATACGTGCTTGGCCTCGTAGGCTTGCACCAGCGTGGCCAGGATGTCCAAGCGATCACCCTCTGGCGTACCCAGATCGGGGTCGGACTCCATCAAGGCCGAAATCTCTTTGAGCGTGGCCTTGTAGTCTGCTTCGGTGCGGATGGGGCGGATGTCCATGTTTTTCCTCCGTGGCCGGTCAGGCCGCATCAATGGTTTCGGCGTCCACCGCGTCGTACTCCTTGTGGGTGCCGACGAACTTCACGTAGACGATCTGCAACTTGTACGCAACGGCCACGATCAGCCGGTAGTCATTGCCTTTGATATTGAAGACCACGCGACGGTTCTTCAGCACGCTGGCGCTGCGGTACTGCGCCTTGATGTCGGCGGGCTGGGTCCAGGTCGCATTCGTTGCCTCCTCATACCAAGCCTTCAGCGGCTGCTCAGCGTCGGGATGGCGCTCCCAGAAGGCTCGAAGAGTGGACACGGCAATCACGCGCATGAGTCGCAGTGTAGTCCCATTTTGGGACTATCGCAACCCTGCACCGACCGGGCCTGGAGTTTTCACGATGCAAACCGGCCATTTGATAGAGGCGAGCGTCCTCAAGATCAGTGCTTTTCTAAAGAACCGCATACGCGGGCGCTGGTTCGGTTCCGTGTTCCGCCTCGCTCTTCCTACCCACGACGACCAACTCCGCTGACGCACGCAGACTTGCTCAGGAACCCGCAGTAGCGAAATAGCAAGCGACGCTCGCAGCACCAAGCTTTCACGCGCTGCTCGACGGTTCCCCGGCGAATTGAGGCCCAGCCCCCGATGCGAGCCGACGAAGGTGCCGCGACTGGCACGGGCTGCGGCCCGCAACTGACCCCAGTCCGACGGCGGGCGGCTACCGTCGAGCCGCCTGCGGAACGCGAGGCGATCGCCCTCTCCACGAAAGTTCCCCGCCGCGGCTAAGCCTTTACGATCACCGCAGGTGCCGCGTTCGACTCCGGGGTTATCTGGACCCGTTGCCGCTCGCGCAACGCTGGTGCGGGCCCATCGCAAAACGACAGCGTGAACCATATTGAACACGAGCGCCAGCACATCATAGGCGCATTCACGACCACGCCAGCGGCGCCTCGCCCGCGCTGAGCAGCCCGAGCAAGATCAATGCGGTGGTCAGCGTGTCGGGCCGGGCGTTGCGGCCCGCGCTCCACTCCAGCCCCAGCCAGCGCGCAAAGGCACCGGCGC
>JANZZG010000053.1 GCA_026419515.1 Methylophilaceae bacterium | reverse complement strand
AATGACGATTACCGTGGCCAATGGCAAAAAGCTAAAAACTTATACCTATGATTTCGAGGGGGAAGAATGGTTTGAGACCCGGCTAGGAACATTTCGGACCTGGCGCATCGTCAAGTCGAATGCCGAAAGGGACGATAAAATGGAATTCTGGTTGGCAGTAGACTATCGCTACCTCCCCGTGCGCATCCGTCAGACCGAGCGCGACGGCACGGTGACCGAACTGGTGGCGACTTCCCTGACAATCGAGTAATCTCAATGACGACACCCCCCCGACCCCCGCTGACCAAAGCCGTGTTCGAAGCCGCCGTGGCGGCCGTCGACGCCTTGCTGGAGGGCGCTGGCCCGGCAGATGCGCGGCTGTCCGCGTATTTCCGTCAACATCGCGCGCTGGGCGCACATGACCGCGCCTTCATCGCCGATTTGTTCTACACGCTGCTGCGCCGCCGCCGTTTCCTCGCACATCTGGCGCCCGATGCCAGTTCGCGTCAGCTGGTGCTGGCCTGTCTGGTTCGCCTCAACGGCTTGGCACTCCGCACGGTGGAACCCTGGCTGCGCAAGCCGGAAATCGAGTGGCTGCGCGCATTGAAAGCCAGGCCGGCGGACGATCTGCCGCCGGCGGTGCAGGCCGAACTGCCCGACTGGCTATGGGACCGGATGGCGGCACAATATGGCGCGGAGCAGGCCTTGATGCTTGCGCGCAGCCTGCAGCAGCCGGCACCGCTCGACCTGCGGGTGAACCGGCTCAAAGGCCAGCGGGATGCCGTGCTCGCCCAGTTCGCCCAGGAAGGTATCGCCGCCCGCGCCACCCCGTATGCGCCGGATGGCGTGCGCCTCGAGGACAAGCTGGCGCTCAACCGGCATGTCCTGTTCGAAACTGGCGTGATCGAGGTGCAGGATGAAGGCAGCCAGCTGCTGGCGCCGCTGGTGGCCCCGCGGCGCGGCGAAATGGTGGCGGATTTCTGTGCCGGGGCAGGTGGCAAGACACTGGCGCTCGGCGCATTGATGGCCAACACCGGACGCCTTTATGCTTTCGACGTGTCGGAAAGGCGTCTTGCCAACCTGAAGCCCCGCCTGGCCCGCAGTGGTCTGTCCAACGTCCACCCCCAGCGGATCGCCAGCGAACGCGACCAGAAACTGAAGCGCCTTGCCGGCAAGTTCGACCGTGTGCTGGTGGACGCTCCCTGCAGCGGTATAGGCACGCTGCGTCGCAATCCCGACCTCAAGTGGCGTCTGACCGCGCAGGACCTTGCCGAATTGAGCGCCAAGCAGGCAAGCATCCTGGAAGCGGCCGCCAGGCTGGTCAAGCCGGGCGGGCGGCTGGTCTATGCCACCTGCAGCCTGCTGCGCGAGGAGAATGAGGCGGTGGTGGATGCCTTCCTCGCGGCGCATCCCCAGTTCCACACCATAGCGGCTTCCGCCGTGCTGGCGCAACACAAGGTGGCGCTGGATACCGGTCCTACCCTGAAATTGCTGCCGCACCTGCACGGGACCGACGGCTTTTTTGCTGCCGTTCTGGAGCGTTCCTAGCGCTTTGTGCAGCGCAGCAGCAGCTTGCGCCCTTCATCCAGCAGCAACACGCTGGAAGCGACCAACGTCGCCCTGAGCCAGTCCTCCGGCGCCAGGTCGGTTGTGCCGAACACCGCTTGTGCAGGCGCCCAGTGCACTGCCATCAGCTGTAGCACCAGCACCCCGGCCAGCGCCAGCCAAAGCTTGCCGTTTTTCAGGAAATGGGCGGCGAAGGCGCTGCCATGCTCATTGCGTGCGTTGAACACGTTGAACATCTGGAACAGCACGAAGGTGGTGAATGCCAGCGTCAAGGCATAGGCCGTGTCATGCCGCTCGAGGCCATGCTGGAACAGCCACAGTGTGCCGACCATCATGGTAGTGCCATACATGAGCAGGCGGCCCAGCCGTGGCAGCGAAAGAATCTGCGCCGACTGCGGGCGCGGCCTGTCGTGCATGATGCCCTCGCGCGCCGGCTCGATCCCCAGTGTCATCGCGGGCGGGCCATCCATGATGATGTTGATCCACAACAGTTGCACTGCGGTGAACGGCGCCGGCCATCCCAGCAGCGTGGCGGCCAGCACGGTCAGGATGGCTCCGATGTTGGTGGAGAGCTGGAAGCGCACGAACTTGACGATGTTGTCGTAGATGACGCGCCCTTCTTGCACTGCGCGTACGATGGTGGCGAAATTGTCGTCGGTGAGCACCATGGTGGCGGCTTCTTTCGTCACCGCGGTGCCGGTGATGCCCATGGCCACGCCGATGTCGGCGGTCTTGAGAGCGGGCGCATCGTTGACGCCGTCGCCGGTCATCGCCACCACATGGCCGGCCGATTTGAGAGCCCGCACGAGGCGTACCTTGTGCTGCGGTGAAACGCGTGCGAACACGCCGATACCGTCGATGCGGCGGGCAAGTGTCTCTTCGTCCATGGCGTCCAGCTCGGTACCGCTGATCACCTCGCCGGTCAACCCCAGTTGCCGACCAATGGCGGCGGCAGTGGCAGCGTGATCCCCGGTGATCATTTTCACGGAGATACCCGCGGTCTGACACAGGGCGATGGCGGAGATGGCTTCGGGACGCGGCGGATCGATCAACCCGGCCAGTCCCAGGAACGTCCAGTCTTGCGCCCACTGCCACAGGTCGCCGGCTGGGTCGAAATCACGCGCCGGCAGGGTGCGCCGCGCCACCGCCAGCACGCGCATGGCCTGATCCGCCAGATGGGTATTCTCGGCCGCAATGACGTCGCGCATCTGCTGGGTCAGATCGGCCTCTCCCGTCCCGCTCATCCAGCGGGATGAGCGGGAAAGCAAAACATCGGGCGCGCCCTTGATGAACATTTCCACCGTATCCCCGGCGTGGTGGAAGGTTGCCATGAACTTGTGGGCCGAATCGAACGGGATTTCGGCGATGCGTGGTCGTCTGTCCTGCTCGTGTTCCGGGTCGATGCCCCCTTTCTGTGCCATCACCCACAGCGCGCCTTCCGTGGGGTCGCCGATCAGACGCCCCTGGTGCACCCGCGAGTCGTTGCACAATGCCATAGGCAGCAGAAAAGGACGTAACCTTTCAAGAGAGTACACATTGTGGTCGGAAGAGTCGGAACACTGTGGCGAGATCGTGCCGGTCGTATCATAGCCTTCACCACTCAGCGTCAGACGCTGCCCGGCGAACCAGGCGGCGCGTGCCGTCATCTGGTTCATGGTGAGGGTGCCGGTTTTGTCAGAACAGATGACCGTGGTGCACCCCAGCGTCTCCACGGCCGAAAGTTTTTTCAGGATGGCGCGGTTCTGCGCCATGCGCCACATGCCGATGGCCAGCGTGACCGTGACGACGGCCGGCAGCCCCTCGGGAATCGCCGCCACCGCCAGCGCCACCGCCGTCATTGCGGCCTCCGCCCAGGGTAGCCCGCGTGCATAATCGATGATGAAAATGCCGGCCACCACGACGCAGGCGATGGCCGCCAGCCGTTTGCCCAAGATATCGAGCTGTTTTTGCAGCGGCGTCGGCTCTTCTTCCGCCGCTGCGATCATGCCGGCCAGCTTGCCCATCTCGGTCGCCATACCGGTCGCCGTGACCAGCAGTTCCCCGCGGCCGCGGGTGACGACGGTGTTCATGTACAGCATGTTGAGGCGATCGCCGAGCGGCAGGTTGGCATCGGCGAGCGTGTCCACCGTCTTGCCCACGGCGTGCGATTCTCCGGTCAAGGCCGCCTCTTCGACCTCCAGATTGTGTGCCACCAGCAGGCGCCCATCGGCGGGGACGCGGTCCCCGGCTTCCAGCAGCACCACATCCCCCGGTACCAGGCTGGCTGCATCAATTTCCGTCATGCGGCCGTCGCGCTTCACCCGCGCGCGTGCTGCCAGCATATCCTTGAGCGCAGCCAGCGTGTGCTCGGCACGGTGTTCCTGATGGAATCCCAGGACGGCGTTGAAGATAACGACCAGCAGAATGACGACGGCATCCTTGAAGTCGCCGATCAACCAGGCCAGCCCTGCCGCGAGCAGGAGCACGCCGACCAAGAGGCTTTTGAACTGGTCGACGAACTTAAGCCAGGCCGGGCGGGGTGGTGCTTCCGCCAGACGGTTTTCGCCAAAGCGGGTAAGGCGCCTGGCTGCTTCGTCACCATCCAGTCCGGTTGCTGGATGCACCTCCAGCTTTGCAGCACAATCCTGGGGAGGCAACGTATGCCATGGGGAATATTGGGAATCCATGATTTGCCGATTCAAGCTATGATTTAGTACGTGATTTTCGCACGATTAGTCCGTGTAGTTTGCGAAATGGTTCGTGAAACCTCATGAGTGATTATTTTTTGCTGTTGGGCGGTATCGTATGCGCCGCGGTGGGTGGGGAGCTGTTCCTGCGGGGAGTAGTGGGCATCGCGCGCTGGCTGCGTGTCTCGCCCGGGATCGTGGGCGCCACTTTCGCCGCTTTCGCCACGTCCAGCCCGGAGCTGTCGGTTTCGGTGAATGCGGCGCTGTCCGGCACGCCCCAGATCGCACTGGGGGATGCACTGGGTAGCAATGTGGTCAACATCGCGCTGATCATGGGGCTGGCCTTGCTGTTCGCCCCATTGCATGCTCCGCGCGACAGTCTCAGGCGGGATTTTCCGGTGGCCCTCCTGGTCCCGGTACTGACCGCCATGTTGGCCAAAGATGGGGTGCTGTCCCGGGTGGATGGTGCTCTGCTGCTTGGACTGTTCGTGCTCTGGCTGGTGGGAGTGGTGAAAGAGGCGCGACGCCAGCGCAATGCGGCGGGGGCCGTGCTGGCTGAAAGTCGGCATGGCCGCGCCATATTCGAGTCGCTGAGTGGCCTCATTCTGCTGGTGGCGGCAGGCCGAATGATCGTACTGGGTGCGGAGGGCATCGCCACGGCACATGGTATCGATCCATTTCTGGTGGGGGCCACGCTGGTCGCCTTCGGGACTTCGGCCCCGGAGCTGGCCACGGTCATCGTCTCCCGGCTGCGCAAGCATGACGAAGTGGGTTTGGGCACGGTATTGGGCAGTAACATTTTCAATGGGTTTTTCATCGTTGCGGTGGCGGCACTGTTGCATCCCATCCCCATTCATTGGGAGGAGGTCTCCATAGGCTTGTTGTTCGGCGTGGTCGCCGTGGCCATCGTCTGGCCCAAGAGCACGGGCCTGCTGGAGCGCCAGCGGGGGTGGCTGCTGCTCGCCTTGTATGGGGCCTATGTGGTTGCATTGGTTCGTTAGGATGCCGCTTTGAAGTTGTCCCTCAACACGCAGATTTTCATCGGCGCCCTGCTCGGCGTTCTGGCCGGATGGGTCATCGCTGCGGGCAAGGGCAGTGCTGCGGCGGAGGGCGGTCTGTATGTTGCCGGGCTCTTGGGCGGGCTGTTCGTGGATCTGCTCAAAATGGTGCTGGTGCCCCTGGTGTTCTGTGCGATTACGGTCGGGGTGGCCAATCTGCGCGCCCACCGGCAGATGCACCGGGTCTGGCGGCTTACCTTGGGCTTTTTCGTCTTCTCCATGGCACTGGCGATGCTATTGGGCATGGGCGCGGCCAGCCTGTTCGAACCCGGCAAAGGGATGAGCCTCGATGCATTGCAGGGCGGGACGGCCTCTGCGTCACCCCTGACGCTGCCGCAATTCGTCGAGAAGTTCCTGCGCGGCCTGTTCGTCAATCCGTTCACCGCGCTGGCACAAGGCAACGTGCTGGCCATCGTGGTATTCGCATTGTTCGTGGGCATCGCGCTGGTGGCGGGTGGAGAGCGTTACCGTAATATCCTGCAGCTGCTGCAGGAAGCACTGGAACTGGTGTTACGCATCGTGGGCTGGGTCATGCGGCTGGCCCCGCTCGGCATCATGGCGCTGCTCACCCAACTGGTCGCCACGCAGGATTTGACGCTGTTTGCCAGCCTGGGCACGTTCGTCGGCGTGGTGGTCGGCAGCACGCTGCTGCATGGCGTGGTGGTCCTGCCGCTGATCCTGTACCTGGTCACCGGCATGACACCGCTGAGATTCTGGCGCGGGGCGCGCGAGGCGCTGCTGACCGCCTTTGCCACCAGTTCCAGTTCCGCCACCCTGCCTGTGACGGTGCGCTGCACGGAACAGCACCTGCATGCCAGACCGGAGATCGCCGGTTTCGTGCTGCCGCTCGGCGCCACTCTCAACATGGACGGCACCGCCTTGTACGAGGCCGTTGCCGCCTTGTTCGTGGCCAACCTGGTGGCGCTGGAGCTCAACCTGATGCAGCAAGGGGTGGTGTTTGCGACCGCCATGCTGGCCGCCATCGGGGCGCCGGGCATTCCCAGTGCCGGCATGGTCACGCTGGTCATGGTGCTGCAGTCGGTGGGGCTGCCGGCGGAGGCCATCGCCCTGCTGCTGCCCATCGATCGTCCGCTGGATGCCATCCGCACCGTGGTCAACGTCGAGGGGGACATGGTGGGCAGTCTGGTGGTGCAGAAGTGGCTGGCTGACAAGGAGGAGTAATGGGGTGGAGAGTACTGCTGGCGAGTGCCGGCCTGGGGGTGATGTCATGGGCCTTGGCGCAGGATGCCGCTTTGCAGGCGGCTTTCGAGCGGCGCTATCAGGATTATTTGCATGCCGCCAGCCAGGCGCTGCTGCCTTTCCCCCAAGTGGGGAAGACCGACTGGAAAAGGCTGAAGGAAACGCATCCGTTGCAGGTGGTATTCGTGGCGCCGGACCGTTATTACAACGGCAAGGTGTACACACTGACCCTGTACCAGGCCGAGGACGGCCGCTATTATCTGGAGGCCAAAGGCGGATTCTGGGGCATGGACGAATTGGCTTATGGCCCGCTGGGGCCGGATGAACTCAAATAGCCTTTATCAGCCGGACCAAAATGGGGCAGAATAACGCTCTGGTTTTAGGTGGTATCGAGGTGGGCGCATGAAACAAACCTTTTCCTACAACAGGCAGCCGTCGCAGTTCGAAATCCAGCCGCTGCTCAACCTGCTCCACACGGGACGGCTGGCGCAGGCGGAAGCTGCTGCGCAATCCCTGCTCAAGCGCTATCCCGGCGCCTTCATCCTGCACAATGTGCTGGGTGTCGCCCAGGAGCAGCAAGGCAAGTATGCGCAAGCGGCGCAAACCTACCGTAACGCGCTGGCGATCGATCCTACCGTGGCTGAAATCCATATCAATCTGGGTTCCGTCTATGGCCAGCTAGGTATGGCAGACGAAGCTATTGCCTGTTATCGCAAAGCCGTAGCGCTCAAGCCCAATCTGGCCGTGGCCTGGTTCAACCTCGGCTTCGCTCTGCAACAACAGGCTCAGTGGGAAGAGGCCGCCGCTGCCTACCGTCGCGCCATTGCCATTGAGCCTGGTTTTTATGAAGCCTACGGCAATCTGGGCACGGTGCTGCAGCGCCAGGGCAAGCTGGTCGATGCCGTGGCCTGCTATGAAAAGGGGCTGACCATCCATGCCGACGCGCGCGGTTACTACAACCTGGGCACTGCGCTTCATGATCTGGGCAAGCACGAGGAAGCAGCCCGATGCTTTCTACAGGCTCTGGAGCTTGATCCGCGATATGCGGATGCACACAACAATCTGGGCGAAATCTTTCGTGACCAGGGCAACATGGACCAAGCCATACTCTGTTACCAGACGGCGATGGAAATCGATCCCGATCATCCTCGTGCCAATTACAACATGGGCGAGTTCTTTTATTTGGCCAAGAAATACGAGCAAGCCATTCCTTATTTCGAACGCTCGCGTTATCTGGATTTCCAGGAACGCGCCATGGAATGTCTGTACCGCATCGGTCGTCTGGAAGAATTCCGGGCCAAGCTCAAGGCCATGATCAAATCCGGCAGCAAATCCATGATGCTGGCCACATTATCTACGCACCATGCTACCAACTATGGCGTGCCGGATGAGTACGATTTTTGTCCGGACCCGATGCGCTTCGTATGGCACACGCGCATTCCCGAGCTAGCAGAGCCGGGCAGTCCTCTGCTCCGTGAAGTACTGGAAGCCATTGATCGCACTCCGATCGCGGCCCGCAAGCAGGGGCGGCTTTATGCCGGGATGCAATCCGCGGGCAACCTGCTCAAGTTGCCCGAGCCGGCTTTCCAAAAACTCGCCGCTTTGATCAAGCAAAAAATCATCGAATATCGTGAGCGTTTCGCCCATGAGGATTGTCAGCTGATCCGCTCTTTTCCCAAAGACGATCAAATCGAGTTCAGCAGTTCGTGGTATCTGAAAATGAAAAAAGGGGGCAGCCTTGGCTCGCACATTCACGAAGAAGGCTGGATCAGCGGTTGCGTCTATCTTAAATTGCCGACGCGCGCACCGGGCTCGACCGAAGCAGCTTTCGCGTACAGCACCGACGGCGATGAGATGCCGCGACTGCATGACAATTTTCCCTCACAAGTAGTGGTGCAGTCTGTGGGCGACATCGTATTGTTTCCATCCTCGCTGTATCATCGCACCATTCCCTTCAGTGCGGACGAGGAGCGGATCTGCGTGGCGTTCGATCTCAAGCCAACGGCTTATTGAAGCATCTCGACTTCACTCAGTGACGTGAAGCATATTTTCTGGCTTTTGCTGCTGGCGCTGCTCGCGGCTTGCAGTGCCCCCCGTCATGCCCCCATCCCAGCCGGGGCCACCGTGCTGGTGCTGGGGGATAGCCTGAGCTACGGCACGGGCGCGGCAGCGGGCGAAGACTACCCGACCCTGCTGGCAAGCCGCACCGGGTGGAACGTGATCAATGCCGGCGTGCCTGGGGATACGACCGAAGGCGGGCTGAAGCGGCTGCCCGATCTGCTGGAGGCGCATGCGCCGCAACTGCTGCTGGTGGAACTGGGCGGCAACGACTTCCTACGCCGCGTGCCGTTGCCGCAAATCCGGAACAACCTCAAGGCCATTCTTGCCCAGGCCCGGGTGCATGGGGTGCCAGCCGTGCTGGTGGCAGTCCCTCGCCCCAACCTGTTCGGCGCCGCGTTGCGCAGCCTGTCGGATGATCCACTCTACGCTGAACTCGCTGCTGAAACGCACACTCCACTGATTGCAGACGTTCTTTCCGATACCCTGTCGAAAAACGAACTCAAGGCCGATCCTCTGCATCCGAATGCGGAAGGCTATCGCAAAATAGCCGATGACATGGTGGACGCACTGAAAGAACTGGGTTTTCTGCGATGAACGGGCGAAAAAGAAGGCAGCCGCAAGGCTGCCCGCACAGGGAGGAGATGATTTCCGGAAACTGCAAACTCACCAAATAAGAGTGTATTATCCTGATTTGGTTCCATCTCATTGGAAATATTTTCGCGATCACAAAGTCTCGCGGATGGCGCGCAGTTCAGCCAACGGGTCGTTATAGTCCTCATATTCCGCCTGCGGCGTGCGGGCGTACCAGTAGCGGCTGTTCCAGACGTCGCCTTCGATCTTGTGCAGCACGGCATGAATCCAGCAGGCAATCGGTTCCCTCCGTTCCTGTACCAAGCGGTGAGCGCCCTCCCAGTCTCCTGCCAATGCAGCATCGACCGCCTTGCGTAAAGGATCATCGCTCATATTGCCTCCTCTGGATGGCGGATGGCACAGATACGCTGCATCACGGCAGGCCTGGGTATGTGCTCCTCTCCTTGCTCGAAAGCACATATCGCAAGCAGCGGCCCATAGACCTGCATCAATTCATCCGGTTTGAGCAGGAAGTCTGGGTTGCTCGGTTTGCCATGGCGTTCATGGCCCACCATGAACGTTTCATAGATCAGCACGCCGCCGAACGCCAAGGATTCTGCCAGCAAAGGCAGCAAGGGGCGATGCAGATAACGGCTGACCACGATGCCATCGAAACGCTGGCCTGGATATGGCCAAGGAGCAGCCTCGAGGTCCGCCATGAGAGGATACACGCCAGGCAAGGCGGCCAAGGCGGAAAGCGCCGTTGCATCGCGGTCCACGGCTTCTACCCGATAACTTTGTTTTGCGAGCCACGCGGCGTTGCGTCCGTAGCCACAGGCCAAATCCAGTACGCGACCGCCAGGCCGGATGTGGCAGGCATGGCGCACCACCCATGGGGAAGGCATACCGAATGGACCGGATACAGTCATAGCACAGTTTCCCTGAAAAAACGGCGGCCCGGACGGCCGCCTCATGGAGGAGATGCATGAAACGACATAGGGCTGGAACGATGATTTTCAAGTCCATTCTGTCATTTTTCAGTCTGTATCCAAGACAGGCAAATAGGGAGTGCCGCCTCCCAATTTATTCATGAAAATCATGAGGTATGAATCATGGCATACGTGAGTATCCTACGCCCATCCTCGGCGTATCATGCACGCCATGCAGTCGAGCGATGAATGCTCCAAGCGTGATTTTGAATAGAAAGGAGACATGAACATGTGGACCAAGCCTGAAGTGACCGAAATGCGTTTCGGCTTTGAAGTGACCATGTACGTTTGCAACCGCTAATACACGCGGTGAGTACATGCAAAACGGCAGCCTAGGCTGCCGTTTTCATTTGTATCGAACGCTGCGATGAGAGACCTCGACGATCTGTTCGATGCGCTCGCCCGTTCTCGTTTTCGCAGCCGCTTCCATCTCGCGGGCAAGGACCTCGATACGCTGCGCCATCAGGGGCTGTCCCGCACGCTCGGCCAAGCGCAGGAAATTCTGAATAGACGGCTGGTTCCCGCCGATATTCCGAACGATGGCCGCCAAACCCCCTACCGGGGCCATCCCGTATTCGTAGCACAACATGCCACGGCTTGCTGTTGCCGTCGCTGTTTGCAGAAATGGCATCACATCCCGACGGGTCGGGCGCTCACGGCGGTGGAACGGGCCTATTTGCTACGTGTGCTGGAACGTTGGTTGCGACATGAACTGGGCCAACGGGACACTGTGCCAGAGTTGTTCGGTTTTACCGACTCTTGAGTCGGCAGTCCATCATCCACACTTGCTTTCCCCACAGTTCAAACAGGTCAGGCAGCCATCCATCACGATCGCAGCCTTGGTGTGACATTTGTTGCACATCCGGGCTCCAGGCGGAAAGCCGCCTTCGTCGCAAGGGGAAGATTCACCTTTCTGGCGTGACAGGTACTCGGCCCGTTTCTCCTCGATCAGTTTTTTTTGATGTTCATCGGGGGCGGGTTTCTTCAACATGCCGATTTCGTAGAGGTGTTGTTCCAGCACCTCGCCAATTTCTGCCACCAGGCTGGGGATGTATTTGCCGCCTTTCTTGAAATAGCCGCCGCTGGGGTCGAACACGCTGTGCAGTTCTTCTACCAGGAAGGTGATGTCGCCCCCTTTGCGGAACACGGCGGACATCACGCGGGTCAGCGCGACAATCCACTGGAAGTGCTCCATGTTTTTGGAGTTGATGAAGATTTCAAATGGTCGGCGGTGTTCATGCTCGGTCCCTTCGTGCATGACGACATCGTTGATAGTGATGTATAGCGCATGCTCAGTGACGGGAGGCTTGATTTTGTAGGTATTGCCGACCAGTTTGTCGGGACGGCTGAGCGGCTCACTGATTTGCACTATGGTCGCCTTTGGGCCTTCGGCCTGCTGGCCAGATTCGGCTTTGGGTTCGGTCAT
The DNA here is from genome assembly GCA_026419515.1 of Methylophilaceae bacterium. Taxonomy (GTDB): domain Bacteria; phylum Pseudomonadota; class Gammaproteobacteria; order Burkholderiales; family Methylophilaceae; genus JANZZG01. The sequence goes on along the minus strand of JANZZG010000053.1, from coordinate 9,252 downwards.
GGTTTTGTCCGTTTCCGTCACGACACTGTAGCCGACGATTTTCTTGTCGATTTTGATGGTCATGGAGCATCTCCTCGTTTCGTGATCAGAACTTACCGTAATAGCCTTCTTTCAAGGCATCGAACAGGTTGGCTGCCGTGTGGATTTCGCCGTCGTATTCGATTTCCTCGTTGCCCTTGGCTTCGATGACGGTGCCGTCTTCCAGCGTGAATCGGTAGGTGGTGTTCTCCAGGTCTTTCTCGGTCACCAGCACGCCCTGGAAGGCTTCCGGGTTGAAGCGGAAGGTGGTGCAGCCTTTCAGCCCTTTCTCGTAGGCATAGAAGTAAATGTCCTTGAAATCTTCGTAGGGATAGTCGGTCGGTACGTTGATGGTTTTGGAAATGGAGCTGTCGACCCACTTCTGCGCGGCGGCCTGGATATCCACATGGGCCTTGGCAGGGATGGTGGAGGAGTCCACGAAGTAGTCGGGCAGCCTTTCTTCTTCCTTGTCCGAAAACGGCATGGCATTGGGATTCACCAGCGCGCGATAGGCCAGTAGCTCATAGGAATAGACGTCGACTTTTTCCTTGGATTTCTTCCCTTCGCGGATCACATTGCGGAAATAGTGATGTGCGAACGAAGGCTCAATACCATTGGAAGCATTGTTGCCTAAGCTCAAGCTAATGGTGCCGGTAGGGGCGATGGAGCTGTGGTGCGTGAAGCGCGCACCTTTTTCGGCGATTTCCTTGCGCAAGGCTTCCGGGAACTGCTGCATGTACTTGCTGTAGAGCCCCAGCAATACCTTGCCTTTGACTTTGTCGCCCAGTTTGATGCCATCCTTGGCCATTTCTGGCCGTTTGGCCATGAGCTCGGCAGTGATCTCGAACTCTTCTTCCATGATGGGGGCCGGGCCTTTTTCTTCAGCCAGTGCAATACCGACCTTCCAGCCTTCCTCGGCCATGACGCGGGTGACTTCTTCGGTGAATCTGATCGAATCCTCGGAGCCGTACTTCATCCTGAGCATGGTGAGGGTGGACCCCAAGCCCAGATAGCCCATGCCGTGACGACGTTTGCGCATGATCTCGTCGCGCTGTTTTTGCAAAGGAAGCCCGTTGATTTCGACCACGTTGTCCAGCATGCGGGTGAAGATGGCGACCACTTCGCGGTATTCATCCCAGTCGAAGTGGGCATGTTCCGTAAACGGCTGGCGCACGAAGCGGGTGAGGTTGACCGAGCCCAGCAGACAGGCCCCATAAGGGGGCAGGGGCTGCTCGCCGCAGGGGTTGGTGGCCCGGATGTTCTCGCAGAACCAGTTGTTGTTCATCTCGTTGACCTTGTCGATCAGGATGAAGCCTGGCTCGGCGAAGTCGTAGGTAGAAGACATGATGACATCCCACAGCCGGCGGGCTTTGATGGTCTTGTAGATGCGGCAGGCCACCTTGCCATCGGATTCGCGTGTGATGTAGCCCTTTTTCACGGGCCAATCACGCCATACCACTTTGGAAGCATCATTCAGGTCGAGCGCATCCATTTCTGCTTCCTTGGCCGTGACCGGAAACGCGAGCTTCCACTCGGCATCGGCTTTGACTGCCTCCATGAATTCAGTGGTGATTAGGCATGACAAGTTGAACTGGCGTAGGCGGCCAGCTTCTCGTTTGGCCCTGATGAAGTCCATCACGTCTGGGTGCGAGATGTCGAAGGTCGCCATTTGGGCACCACGCCGGCCACCGGCGGAAGAGACCGTAAAGCACATCTTGTCATAGATGTCCATGAAAGACAGCGGGCCGGAGGTATAAGCGCCGGCGCCGGCAACGAAGGCCCCCTTGGGACGTAAGGTAGAAAACTCGTAGCCAATGCCGCAGCCCGCTTTCAAAGTGAGGCCAGCTTCATGCACCTTATCCAGAATGCTATCCATGGAATCCTCGATGGTGCCACTGACCGTACAGTTGATGGTACTGGTGGCAGGTTTGTGTTCGAGGGCGCCAGCATTGGAAATGATGCGGCCGGCAGGGATGGCACCACGGCGCAATGCCCACAAGAACTTGTCATACCAGAAAGTTTTTTTGGCCTCGGTGGGTTCGACGTCGGCCAACGCGCGGGCGATACGTTTGAACGTGTCATCGATGTCTTGGTCGATGGCGATACCCTGTTTGGTCTTGAGCCGGTATTTTTTGTCCCAAATGTCGAGCGATACGGGTTGCATGGGTATTTCACGTTCAACGTATGGCGTCGTTTTGATCGCAGTGAGCATGACGGTTCATCCCTCCCGGTTGTTTTTGTTCAAGGAAACATGAGCGACCACAATATATTGTGGTCAAGGCGAACATTAAACCCTTTAGATTGAGTTCGTCAAGTTTTCATGAAAGATTTTTTGTGAATCACGAGCGCTCGAAAAATGACGGGGAAGAGCTCTACGGTAAGCCCTCACTGACTCAATGAAATCAACGAGGAACCTCTGAATGACCTGCTACGTGACTGGAGGATGGCAGGGCAGGATTTTGGGTTCTGGCCGCTGCGTTGCAGCTTAAGGTTCGCTACATTCACGCAAGCCTTCGTCGCAACCAGCGGGTGTCGCTCCTTCGCCCAACTTCAGGAGTGTGTTGGTCGCTTTCGCGGTGTGCGCTCGCCTCAAAGCCCTCGTAACGGTTTTTCAAGATTTCCCTCGGTCAGTCATACCACGGTCGTTTGGTGTCACGTGGGAGCGAGGGATGTGAGAAAATGGGAGTGCGATGCCGAGAATGCTTTATACCTTGTCGTTGTGGCTGTTGTTGCCATTCGCTGTGCTCAGGTTGTTTGGGCGTGCCATGCGCCAGCCGGAATATCTGCAGCACCTGGGCGAGCGCTTCGGTGTGTTGAGGGGCAGCGTTCCCGATAAGGCAGTGATCTGGTTGCATTGTGTTTCCGTCGGGGAAACACGTGCTGCTGCGCCATTGATCGCGCTATTGCGAGCTCGCTACCCTGACCATGCCATTTTGGTGACGCATACTACGCCGACTGGCCGGGCTACGAGTAAGCAATTGTTCGGTGACGGCGTGCTGCGCTGTTATCTTCCTTATGATCTGCCTTACGCAGTGCGGCGTTTTCTGCAGCATTACAAGCCCAAGGTGGGCGTGCTTCTGGAAACCGAGCTCTGGTTCAATCTGATCGCATTCTGCCGCGGACGGGATATCCCTTTGTTGCTGGCCAATGCGCGTATGTCCGCCAAGTCTGCGCGGGGTTATGCACGTCTGGGCAGGATCGTCGAAGACGGACTCAAGCAGTTGGCCGTCATCGCCGCGCAAACGCGTGCCGACGCGGAGCGATTGTGTGAATTGGGCGCGCCGGAAGTGGTCGTGACCGGCAATCTGAAGTTCGATGTCGTTGTGCCGCAAGATGCCGTACAACGTGGTGCGGCCCTGCGCCAAAGCCTGGGCATCGATCGGCCGGTATTGCTGGCTGCCAGCACACGTGACGGCGAAGAAGCGTTAGTACTGGATGCGGTGGCACAGGCAAAAATTCCCGGTTTGCTCACGGTCATCGTGCCAAGGCATCCGGAACGTTTCGATACCGTGGCTGCGCTACTGGAACGGCGTGGCTTGGTTTATGTGCGTCGGTCTTCATTGCAACAAGGAGCAAAGGTGCCGGGGCAGGTGTCGGTCGTCCTTGGAGACAGTATGGGCGAAATGCCGACATATTATTCCAGTTGCGATCTTGCTTTCATTGGTGGCACTCTCCTCCCCTTTGGTGGGCAAAACCCGATCGAGGCAAGCATGCTGGGTTGCCCGGTCGTCGTGGGTCCGCATACTTTCAACTTTGAGGAAGTGGTCTCGGAGGCCGTGATGCGAGGTGCAGCGGCGCGGGTATGGGACGTCGGCGGTTTGGCTGCCGAACTCAGAGAATTGATGGGTGATGCCAAGGCGCGTCAGCGCATGGGGGAGGCTGGAAAGGCTTATGTTGCGGCCAACCGCGGGGCAGCACGGCGTACGTTGGACTTGATCGGGAAATTCATTTGACGAGCCCAGCGATTTGCTTGAAGGCGTCGTTTTCTGCATTTTCGAGCCATTCAAACACTACTGATTCGGTATTGGTGACGATTCCTCCGGCTTGGCGCAGACGGGCCAGGGCATTCGTCTTGTGGGCGGGATTACGTGAAATCACGGCATCTTCTACCACAAATACCTGATGGTGATCATCTTCCAGCAGCTGCAGAGCAGTTTGCGCCACGCAAATATGGGCTTCCATACCGGTCAGTATGATTTGCGGACGCGTTTCGTCCAGTTTGGCTCGAAACTGGCTTTCTTCGTAACAGGAGAAACAGGTTTTTTCCACGCGACCGTCCGCTGGCAACCACCGAGTGAGCCGCGGAAGCGTTGTACCGAGCTTCGCTGGTGCCTGTTCGGTGTAGAGAATGGGTACCGCCAATATGGCGGCGGCCTGCAGTAAGATTTCGACATTGCGTAGCACCCCGCCGAGTTCTTGCGCTGGCATGGCGCCACACAAACGCTCTTGGACGTCGATGACGACGAGCTGGCTGAGTGGCTTGCGGGACAATGTGGCCCGCTTCATGAGTCTTCCAGCATGCGGTTGGCGTCGATCAGGTCGTTCTCGGTCAAGATGCCCGCCGCTGCCTTGAGCTTGATCAAGCTCAGTAGCCAGTTGTAGCGCGCTTGTAACAGATCGCGCTTGGCACTATAAAACTGTTGTTGCGCATTGAGTACGTCCACGCTGGTGCGTACGCCGACTTCATAGCCCAACTGGGTGGAGTCCAGCTGGCTTTGGCTCGAGGCCAAGGCCTGTTCATACGCTTTGACCTGGGCAACCGCACTCGAAACGTTGAGAAAAGATTGCCGGACTTGCAGGTCGGCTTCGCGGCGTGCCGCTTCCACCTCATCCAGCGCTTTTTGCTTGTTGACCAACGCTTCACGTTCCTTGGAAGTGATGGCGCCCCCTTGATAGAGCGGGATTTCCAGCTTGAGCCCGAGCATGCCGGATTGCGTAATGTCGTTATAGCCGCGTATTTCTTGGGCGACCCCACCATTTGCACGGGTATCCGAGTAGCTGCCAACCAAATCCAGGGTGGGAAGATGACCTGCATGGGCACGCTCGACTTCCTGAGTGGCGTAAATCAATTGCGCCTGCTTCATTTTGAGGGCGTAATTGTTCTTTTCGGCGATTTCCACCCATTTTTCCATTTCGCGTGGTTCTGGCAGCGTGACTGGTATGTCGCTTCGAACCGTGGCGAGGCGTTCGGGACGCTGTCCAGTGAGAGATTGAATGGCGCGTTTTTTTACTTCCAAATCGTTGGATGCAGCGATTTCTTGCGCCACCGTGAGGTCGAAGCGTGCTTGTGCTTCGTGCACGTCAGTGATGGTAGCGGTTCCGATTTCGAAGTTGGCCTTGGCCTGCTCCAGCTGCTGCGTGATGGCCGCTTTTTGAGCCACGATCAAATCAATCCTGTCCTGGGCCAGCAGCACGTCGAAATAGGCTTGCGCCACCCGCACCATGAGCTCTTGCTGCGCTTGAGCTAGCTGAATGTCTGCTTGGGACACCAGTGTCTTGGATTGCTCGTACTGGATACCATTTTGTTTGCGGAACAAAGGTTGGTTGATGTCTACACGATAACCATAGCTTTCGTATTTGTCGAAACCGTTATAGGAGAACTGCGAGATGTTGCCGGGTCGGCTACTGATGTCGGTCTGATTGTGAGCAACGCTAGCACTCAACGTCACGGTGGGCAACAACAATGCCTTGCCTTGGACCAATTTTTCCTGGGCCGCAGCATGCGCATTCCGGGCGGCCGCCCACACCGGATCGCTGGCGCGTGCCTGCTGATAAACGTCGAGCAGCGATTGGGGCCGAACATCCGCCGCCCAAGCCTTGCAGGCCATCAGTAACGATAAGTAGAAAATGAAAATCGGTTTTCGCATTAGAATATTCTAATATATTCGGCATTCAGCATACAACCGACCGACCGGTTGGTCAATCAAAAATGGAAATGCTCTGGTTGTGGGGCGTTGATCAATGGCGGGATGCAGGTTTCGAACAAACTGGTACGGCGATACACTCCCGGTGTGACACACGTCGTCAAAATGGCTTGCATCACCGGTTCTTCGCCTACGACAGCCAGCAGACGTCCACCGGGCTTGAGCTGTGCCTCGAAATCCAAGGGGTGAAGTGGCACGGAACCAGTCAGAATGATCGCATCGTAGCTGCCGGCGTCCCAGCTACGCGCTCCATCTCCGACTTCTAGGGTGACGTTGGATATGCCGTGCGTAGCCAGTTTATGAGCTGCAGCGTGGCTGAACTCCTGGAAGATTTCCACGCTATAGACATGATGCGCCACGCTAGCCAGCAATGCAGTCATGTAACCGCTCCCAGTGCCGATTTCCAGAACGGCGTCGGTTTCTTTCAGGCTTAGCGCTTGAAGCGCACGTGCTTCGAGCTTGGGAGGCCACATGGTCTGGCCGTGGCCAAGTGGGATTTCCAAATCGGCAAATGCCAGCCCACGATAAGCTGGAGGAACAAAATCCTCGCGCGGTACTTTGTAGAGCAGATCGAGCACAGTGGCATCGAGGACTTCCCAAGGGCGAATTTGCTGCTCGATCATATTGAAACGCGCTTGTTCGATATCCATGCAAAATGCGCTCCGACGATGATGACCTTGCAATTATTCCACAGATCAAGTAGTTTCGCAGTTATTGCTGGGGGTCCAGACATCGTCTGGTGAGAGATACCCTTTGAACCTGATGCGGGTCATGCCGCCGTAGGGAATGCAGTTTAGCTGCGCCTTACGTTTTCAAAAATCGAGGAGCAGCCCATGAATGCCAATCCCAAATTTCTCAATGCCACCGCTGAGCTCGAAGCCGACGCGATCCGGCCTTTCCCCAATTCGCGCAAGGTGTATGTGACGGGTAGTCGGCCCGATTTGCGGGTGCCGTTTCGCGAGATCAGTTTGTCCGATACACCATCGCGCCAAGGTGCAGAAAAAAATCCTGCGGTGTTGGTGTACGACACCTCCGGTCCTTATACGGACCCAGATGCCAAGATCGACATTCGTGCCGGATTGCCGGACATACGCACTCCATGGATCGAAGCGCGTGGGGATACCGAGGTGCTGCCGGGACCGACCTCCCAGTATGGCAACCAGCGCAAACACGATCCGGCGTTGGCTGGGCTGCGTTTTATTCATACGCGTGCGCCACGTCGTGCCAAAGCGGGGCGTAATGTCACGCAGATGCATTATGCACGACAGGGCATCATAACGCCAGAGATGGAGTTTGTCGCCATACGCGAGAACCAGCGCCGCGAGGGCCTGTCGGAAATGCTTCTGAAACAGCATCCCGGGCAGGACTTCGGGGCCTCCATCCCTAAGGTGATCACGCCGGAATTCGTACGCGACGAAGTGGCGCGTGGCCGTGCCATCATCCCGTGCAACATCAATCACCCGGAACTGGAGCCGATGATCATCGGCCGCAACTTCCTGGTCAAAGTGAATGCCAACATCGGCAATTCCGCGCTGGCCTCCTCCATCAGTGAAGAAGTCGAAAAGATGGTGTGGGCCATCCGCTGGGGCGGCGACACGGTAATGGACCTATCCACCGGCAAGAACATACACGAAACCCGCGAGTGGATCATACGCAACAGCCCGGTACCCATCGGCACCGTGCCCATCTACCAGGCTCTGGAAAAGGTGGACGGCAAGGCCGAAGAGCTGACTTGGGAAATCTTCCGGGATACGCTGATCGAGCAGGCGGAGCAAGGTGTGGACTACTTCACCATCCACGCCGGCGTGCGTCTGCAGCACATCCCGCTGACCGCCAAACGCATGACCGGCATCGTCTCCCGCGGCGGCTCCATCATGGCCAAGTGGTGCCTGGCGCACCATCAGGAATCTTTCCTGTACACGCACTTCGAAGAAATCTGCGAAATCATGAAGGCTTATGACGTGAGTTTCAGTCTGGGCGATGGCCTGCGTCCGGGCTCGATTTATGATGCCAATGATGAAGCGCAGTTTGCCGAGTTGAAAACTTTGGGTGAATTGACCAAGATTGCCTGGAAGCATGATGTGCAAGTGATGATCGAAGGGCCTGGCCATGTGCCCATGCACATGATCAAAGAAAACATGGACATGCAGCTCAGGTATTGTCACGAGGCGCCGTTTTACACCCTGGGACCACTCACTACCGACATCGCACCCGGGTATGATCACATCACTTCCGGCATCGGGGCTGCCATGATTGGCTGGTACGGTTGCGCCATGCTGTGCTACGTCACGCCGAAGGAGCACCTCGGTCTGCCAGACAAAGAGGACGTGCGGGTCGGTATCGTCACTTACAAAATAGCGGCGCACGCCGCCGATCTGGCCAAAGGCCACCCTGGCGCCCAGATCCGCGACAACGCCTTGTCCAAGGCGCGTTTCGAGTTTCGCTGGGAGGACCAATTCAACCTAGGACTCGACCCTGACAAGGCAAGGGAATTCCACGACGCCACTCTGCCACAGGAAGGTGCCAAGCAGGCCCATTTCTGTTCCATGTGTGGACCGCATTTCTGCGCCATGAAGATCACACAAGACGTGCGTGACTATGCCAAGGAAAAAGGCATTTCCGAAGAAGAGGCGATCAGCGTCGGCCTGCAGGAAAAAGCCGTGGAGTTCGTCAGCAAGGGTTCCGAACTCTATCAGAAAACCTGATCGCGGTGCATGTTCTCAAAAGACAGGGGCAATGGCGTAAAGACATTCGTCCTGCGTTGTCGAAGAAGACTTAGATGAGAAGTTTGACAATGTCTAACTGATCCAACATAATAACGGGTTTTGGCGGGGAGGGGTGCCCGAGTGGCTAAAGGGGGCAGACTGTAAATCTGTTGGCTTGACGCCTACGCTGGTTCGAATCCAGCCCCCTCCACCAAAGGGTTATACGGGGTACGGCTTGTCAGACGCGCGGCGGTAGTTCAATGGTAGAACCTTAGCCTTCCAAGCTAATGACACGGGTTCGATTCCCGTTCGCCGCTCCATAAAAATCGCCCATGTGGCTCAGTGGTAGAGCACTCCCTTGGTAAGGGAGAGGTCGCGGGTCCGATTCCCGCCATGGGCACCAGTTCTTGAATCGATGATGTAGCTGACAGTGAGGGATGAATCATGGCGAAAGGCAAGTTCGCGCGTACGAAGCCGCATGTGAATGTTGGGACGATAGGGCATGTGGACCATGGGAAGACGACGTTGACGGCGGCGATTACGACGATATTGGCCAAGAAGTACGGTGGGGAGGCCAAGCGGTACGACGAGATTGATGCGGCGCC
>JANZZG010000049.1 GCA_026419515.1 Methylophilaceae bacterium | reverse complement strand
TTTGCGGCGGAGATTTACGTGTTGACCAAGGAAGAAGGGGGTCGTCACACACCGTTCTTCAATGGGTACCGTCCGCAGTTTTACTTCCGTACTACGGATGTGACGGGTGCGGTGGAGTTGCCGGCGGGCACGGAGATGGGGATGCCTGGGGACAACGTATCGATTACGGTGAGTCTGATAGCGCCGATTGCGATGGAAGAGGGATTGCGCTTTGCCATTCGCGAGGGTGGTCGCACCGTAGGCGCAGGCGTCGTCTCCAAGATCATCGAGTAAGTGGAGAGTGTCGTCGCTGGCGGCCGGTGACCACCGGTCGCCAGCGATTTGGCTTTTATGCAGGCCAGTAGCTCAATTGGCAGAGCGTCGGTCTCCAAAACCGAAGGTTGGGGGTTCGAGACCCTCCTGGCCTGCCACCGAACAGGCGCAATACGAAAATAATGGTGGATAGAATCAGACTGGCATTGGCGGGACTGCTGGTAGCCGCTGGGATTGGTGGTTTCTACTTGCTCGGTGACAAGCCTGCCGTGCTACGCATCCTGGCCGTGCTGGCGGGCATGGGCGCTGCGCTGGCAGTGGTGTGGACAACCCCCGCGGGTCAGCAAGGCATCACATTCGTCAAAGAATCGATTGCCGAGGCGCGCAAGGTGGTATGGCCAACCCGCAAGGAGACAATACAAACCACTGGGGTAGTGTTTGCGCTGGTGGTGCTGATGGGCGTGGTTCTGTGGATTGTGGATTTCTCTTTGATGTGGGTGATCAAATTGATTTTGGGTCGGGGGGCGTGATGGCGATGCGCTGGTATGTGGTCCACGCCTATTCTGGCTTTGAAAAGTCGGTAGTGCGCGCTTTGCGGGAGCGGATCAGTCGCTCTGGCATGCAGGACAAATTTGGTGAAATTCTGGTTCCGGTGGAAGAGGTCGTCGAAATCAAAGGAGGGCAAAAGTCCACTTCGGAACGAAAATTTTTTCCGGGCTATGTGCTCGTGCAGATGGAAATGAACGATGACACCTGGCATCTGGTGAAAAGTACGCCGCGCGTGACGGGTTTCGTGGGAGGCACGAACTTAAAGCCCACCCCGATTTCCGACAAAGAGGTGGCCGACATCCTGCGTCAAATGCAGGAAGGCGCCGAAAAGCCGCGCCCCAAGGTGTTGTTCGAAAATGGAGAATTGGTGCGCGTCAAGGAAGGTCCGTTCACCGATTTCAATGGGGTTGTCGAAGACGTGAATTACGAGAAAAACAAGTTGCGTGTTTCGGTCACCATTTTCGGACGCGCGACTCCGGTGGAATTGGATTTCAGCCAGGTTGAAAAAGCTTAGCACTTGATTTGTGTTGAGCACTTTGGTAGCCGCAGTAACGCGGCGGGTTTAATGGGGAGCCGGTTTCTGGCGTTTGTACCCACATTGAGGAGTATGTGATGGCAAAAAAAATCATAGGCTACATCAAGCTGCAGATCCCTGCAGGCAAAGCCAACCCGAGTCCACCAGTCGGCCCTGCATTGGGTCAGCGTGGTCTGAATATCATGGAATTCTGCAAGGCGTTCAATGCGGCAACGCAAGGTATGGAGCCCGGTTTGCCGGTGCCGGTGGTGATTACTGCATACGCCGACAAAAGCTTTACCTTCGTTTTGAAGACACCGCCGGCTACCGTGCTGATCAAAAAGGCGGCCAAGCTGGAGAAAGGATCGTCTCGCCCTCATGTCGACAAAGTAGGCAAGATCACCCGTGCTCAGGTCGAAGAGATCGCCAAAGCCAAGATGCCTGACCTGACGGCAGCCGACATGGAGGCGGCCGTGCGTACTATCGCGGGCAGTGCGCGTAGCATGGGTGTTGAAGTAGAGGGGGTGTGACATGGCCAAGATTTCCAAGCGTGTTGCGGCGATACGAGCCAAGGTCGACCGCAGTAGACTGTACTCTGTCGATGAGGCATTGGCATTGGTCAAAGAGACCGCCACTGCCAAGTTCGATGAATCCGTGGATGCTGCAATCAATCTGGGTGTCGATGCACGTAAGTCTGACCAAATAGTACGCGGGGCGCTGGTGTTGCCTCATGGTACCGGCAAAACTTCGCGTGTTGCTGTGTTTGCCCAAGGTTCCAATGCCGAGGCTGCTAAGGCAGCCGGCGCCGATATCGTCGGCTTCGAGGATCTCGCCGAGCAGATCAAGGGTGGCATGATGGATTTCGACGTGGTGATCGCCACGCCAGATGCCATGCGTATCGTCGGCACGTTGGGTCAAATTCTCGGTCCGCGTGGTTTGATGCCGAATCCCAAGGTGGGTACGGTTACGCCGAACGTTGCCGAGGCGGTAAAGAATGCCAAGGCGGGACAAGTGCAGTACCGTACTGACAAGACGGGCATCGTGCACTGTACGATTGGTCGGGCCTCGTTTGATGTGGAAAAGCTAAAAGGCAATCTACTGGCGCTGGTGGAGGCGCTCAACAAAGCCAAGCCCGCATCCAGTAAAGGCGTGTATCTGAAAAAGGTGTCGGTTTCCAGCACCATGGGGGTCGGCATCCGAATCGATCAGGCGAGTTTATTGGTTTAATGTGCTTTATATGTTTGGGCGGGGCCCTCTCATGGTTGCTCCGCAGTTGAGCTTTGGGCCTGCTGTTCCTGTTGGGATGGCAGGGTTATCAAAGACCGTAGGAGCCTAATCACATGGCTTAATCAGGGTGCAGGACTGGCCCTATCCTACGCAGATGGCGTGTCCCCCACAGGAAGCTCTCCTGATGAAGGTCCGCCGTGAAAGGCTTTCGCAGCGAAAACTGCGAAAGTTTGGTCAACGGAAGGAGGAAGACATTGAGTCTAAATCTCGAAGAGAAAAAGGCAGTGGTCGCCGAAGTCAGCGAGCAGCTCGCAAAGGCTCAGGCGATCATACTTGCCGAGTATCGTGGCTTGGGTGTGAGCAATATGACCGAGTTACGTGCCCAGGCGCGTAAGTCTGGTGTGTATTTGCGTGTTCTCAAGAATACGCTGGTACGCCGAGCGGTCGCCAACACCCCATTTTCTGGTTTGGCTTCGTACATGGTCGGTCCTCTCGTTTTCGGGATTTCTACCGACCCCGTTGCCGCCGCCAAGGTGATGAGCGATTTTGCCAAGAGCAACGATAAATTGGTCATCAAGGCGGGGGGGATGCCAAACAGCGTGTTTGACGCCAATGGCGTCAAGGCGTTGGCCTCCATGCCAAGCCGTGAGGAGCTGCTTGCCAAGTTGATGGGCACCATGCAAGCGCCGATTGCCAAGTTCGTGCGCACGCTCAACGAAGTGCCGACCGCCTTCGTGCGCGGTTTGGCTGCGGTGCGAGACCAAAAGCAAGCCGCTGCTTGATTTTCAAACTTTCAATTTTCAGGAGAAGTATAAATGGCACTGTCCAAAGCTGATATTCTCGATGCGATTGCCAACATGAGCGTTCTTGAGCTCTCCGAGCTCATCAAGGAAATGGAGGAAAAGTTCGGGGTTTCTGCCGCTGCTACCGCCGTGGCCGTGGCGGCTGCGCCAGCTGCTGCGGCTGCTGCGGCTCCGGCTGCTGAAGAGAAGACCGAATTTAGCGTCATTCTGGCAGCCGCGGGTGAAAACAAAGTCAACGTCATCAAAGCGGTGCGTGAGCTGACGGGCCTTGGTCTCAAGGAGGCCAAGGATCTGGTCGATGGCGCCCCCAAGGCAGTCAAGGAAGGCGTGTCCAAGGCTGATGCCGAAGCTGCGGCCAAGAAGCTGGAAGAAGCCGGCGCCAAGGTCGAAATCAAGTAACCGTCATTTTTCGCTGTTTGGGCTGGCGGGACTCCGCCGGCCCTTCAGCATTTCTGGAGGCGGTTTCGTAGAAGCCAGAACTGAGGGTGCCCCGTACCCTGATTTCTGTCTTCTATCCAGTCCGTGGAGAATTGCCCATGAGCTATTCCTTTACCGAGAAGAAACGTATCCGCAAGAGTTTTGCCAAGCGCGATAGTGTGCAGGAGGTCCCCTACCTCCTGGCCATGCAGCTCGAGTCTTACCGCAGTTTCCTACAAGCCGACGTGCCTGCGGACAAGCGTCAGAATATTGGTTTGCATGCCACGTTCAATTCGATTTTTCCCATCATCAGCCATTCTGGCAATGTACGGCTGGACTACGTGAGCTACACGCTGGGTGCGGCGCCATTCGATGTGAAGGAATGTCAGCAACGTGGGCTGACTTACGCTGCTCCGTTGCGTGTCAAAGTGCGTCTTACCATCATGGACAAAGAGGCTTCCAAGCCGACCGTGAAGGAGGTCAAGGAGCAGGAAGTGTACATGGGTGAGCTGCCTTTGATGACCGACAATGGTTCTTTCATCATCAACGGTACCGAACGCGTCATCGTATCGCAGCTGCACCGCAGCCCCGGCGTTTTTTTCGGACATGACCGTGGCAAGACGCATTCTTCCGGTAAGTTGTTGTTCGATGCTCGGATCATTCCTTATCGCGGTTCGTGGCTCGATTTCGAATTCGACCCCAAGGATTATTTGTATTTCCGCGTCGATCGCCGCCGCAAGATGCCGGTCACCATCCTGTTGAAAGCCCTGGGATTCAACCCAGAGCAGATTTTGGCGACATTTTATGACTTCGATACTTTCCATATCGGTAAAGAAAGTGTGGAGTTCGAACTCGTGCCGGAGCGTCTACGCGGAGAAGTCGCCAAGTTCGACATCGTAGACCAAGCTGGTAACGTGGTGGTGGCGAAGGACAAGCGAATTACCGTCAAACACATTCGCGATATGGAGAAGGCTGGTATCCGTAGGATTACCGTGCCAGAAGAGTTCCTCATGGGGCGCACGCTTGCCACCAACATCATCGATCAGTCGAGTGGTGAAATTATCGCGCGTGCCAACGATGAGGTGACGAGCACTTTGCTTGGCAGATTGCGTGAGGTTGGTATCGATCAGCTGAACACGCTTTATTCCAATGATTTGGACCATGGCGATTACATATCGCAAACGCTGCGTATCGATGAAATTCCGGATCAGTACGCTGCACGTGTTGCGATTTACCGCATGATGCGTCCAGGTGAGCCGCCGACGGAAGAAGCGGTGGAAACTTTGTTCAGCCGCCTTTTCTTCAGTGAGGAAACCTATGATCTTTCGCCCGTGGGGCGCATGAAATTCAATCGTCGCGCCTATCCGGAAAAAATCGATGAACGTACTGCCAACTGGCTCAAGCGTTTTTACGAGCGCGTGGGCCCCAAGGGCGAGGAGGGTCCCGGCACGCTGTCCACCGAAGACATTTTGGCGGTAATTGGCATACTGATCGAATTGCGTAACGGTCGTGGCGAAATCGACGACATCGACCATCTGGGCAACCGCCGTGTACGTTCCGTCGGTGAGCTGGCCGAGAACCAGTTTCGTGCTGGCTTGGTACGGGTGGAACGAGCCGTCAAAGAACGCTTGGGGCAAGCGGAGTCCGAAAACCTGATGCCGCATGATTTGATCAACGCCAAGCCGGTATCGAGCGCGGTCCGCGAATTCTTCGGCTCTAGTCAGTTGTCCCAGTTCATGGATCAAACCAATCCGCTTTCCGAGGTCACGCATAAGCGGCGCGTGTCTGCACTGGGGCCCGGTGGTCTGACGCGGGAACGTGCGGGTTTCGAGGTGCGTGACGTGCATCCCACGCATTATGGTCGTGTATGCCCGATCGAGACGCCGGAAGGTCCGAACATCGGTCTCATCAATTCGTTGGCGTTGTATGCGCGCACCAACAAATATGGTTTTCTGGAAACACCTTACCGACGGGTCGAAAATGGGCGGGTCACCAACGAGATCGAATATCTATCCGCCATCGAGGAATCTCAGTATGTGATCGCTCAGGCCAATGCAGTGCTGGACAAGGAGGGCAGGTTCCAGGATACGTTGGTGTCTTGCCGCCACCACAATGAGTTCACCCTGAAAGCGCCGAGCGAGGTGCAATACATGGACGTGGCACCAAGCCAGATCGTGTCGGTCGCGGCTTCACTGATTCCGTTCCTCGAACACGACGATGCCAACCGCGCTCTGATGGGCGCCAACATGCAACGCCAGGCCGTACCTTGTCTGCGTGCAGAGAAGGCATTGGTTGGCACCGGCATCGAGCGCATCGTGGCAAGGGACTCGGGGACGGTAGTCCGGGCTTTACGCGGCGGGGTGGTGGATTACGTGGATGCAAGCCGTGTGGTGGTCAGGGTCCATGATGAGGAAGCCACTGCAGGTGAAGTAGGGGTGGATATCTATAATCTGGTCAAGTACACTCGCTCCAACCAGAACACCAACATCAACCAGCGTCCATTGGTCAAAGTGGGGGATGTGATCGCCCGTGGCGACATCATCGCGGATGGGGCTTCCACCGACATGGGGGAATTGGCGCTTGGTCAAAACATGCTGGTCGCCTTCATGCCATGGAACGGTTATAACTTCGAAGACTCCATCCTGATCTCGGAGCGTGTGGTGGCCGATGATCGCTATACCTCGATTCATATCGAGGAACTTTCAGTCGTAGCGCGCGATACCAAATTGGGGCCAGAAGAAATCACCCGCGATATTCCAAATCTGTCCGACCGGATGCTGAGCCGTCTGGATGAATCGGGCATCATCCACATCGGGGCGGAAGTCGAGGCGGGTGATGTGCTGGTGGGCAAAGTCACGCCCAAAGGCGAAACTCAATTGACGCCTGAAGAGAAACTGCTGCGTGCCATCTTCGGCGAGAAAGCATCCGACGTGAAGGATACTTCCTTGCGGGTGCCTTCTGGCATGAGCGGCACGGTGATCGATGTGCAGGTGTTTACCCGTGAAGGCATACAACGGGATCAACGCGCTCAGCAAATCATCGATGATCAACTCAGACATTTCAAGAAGGACTTGGCTGACCAGCTGCGTATCGTGGAAGAAGACGCTTTTGGCCGAATTCGTCGCCTGCTCGAAGGCAAGACCGTCAATGGGGGGCCTAAGCGCATCAAGAAAGGCGAAGTGGTGACGGCTGAATATTTAGACAGTCTGAACCGCCATGATTGGTTCGACATCCGACTGGCCGATGAGGATGCGGCTCGCCAGCTGGAACAGCTCAAAGAAGCACTGAATCAGACTCGTTTGACATTCGACGCCAAATTCGAAGAAAAGAAGCGCAAACTCACGCAAGGGGATGAGCTACCGCCTGGTGTGCAGAAGATGGTGAAAGTGTATCTAGCCGTCAAGCGTCGGCTGCAGCCAGGGGACAAAATGGCGGGCCGGCATGGTAATAAAGGGGTGGTGTCCAAGATCGTGCCAGTCGAGGACATGCCCTATATGGCGGACGGCACACCAATAGACATAGTACTCAACCCGTTGGGTGTGCCTTCCCGTATGAACATTGGTCAGATCCTGGAGGTGCACTTGGGATGGGCTGCCAAGGGTCTGGGAATGCGCATCCAGGAAATGCTGGAAGGCCAGGCCCGGATTGCGGAGCTGCGTGAGTTCCTCGACAAAATTTACAATCGAACCGGCAAAGCGGAAGACATTGCCGCATTGAGTGATGCCGAGGTGCTGGAGCTGGCTCAAAACCTGAAGGATGGCGTACCATTTGCAACCCCCGTCTTCGATGGGGCTACTGAAGCCGATATCCGCGCCATGTTGGATTTGGCTTTCCCCGAAGCTTTGGCTGCCCGCCTCAAGCTGACGGCAGACAAGACCCAAGCCATACTGTATGACGGCCGTACGGGTGAGCCCTTCGAGCGCCCCGTGACGGTGGGTTACATGCATATGCTCAAACTGCATCATTTGGTCGATGACAAGGTGCATGCTCGGTCCACGGGCCCGTACTCGCTGGTTACCCAGCAGCCCTTGGGAGGCAAGGCGCAGTTTGGTGGGCAGCGCTTCGGCGAAATGGAAGTGTGGGCGCTGGAGGCCTACGGGGCTGCCTACACCCTGCAGGAAATGCTCACGGTGAAATCCGACGACGTCTCCGGCCGGACCAAGGTGTACGAAAACATCGTCAAAGGTGATCACAAGATTGATGCCGGTATGCCGGAGTCGTTCAACGTGCTGGTGAAAGAAATTCGCTCACTGGCGATCGATATCGACCTGGAACGCAATTAAGGAGAGACTGGTGAAAGCGCTACTGGATCTATTCAAGCAAGTGAACCAGGAGGAAGAATTCGATGCGATCAGAATCGCACTGGCTTCCCCGGAAAAAATCCGTTCCTGGTCCTACGGCGAGGTCAAAAAGCCCGAGACCATCAACTATCGCACTTTCAAACCGGAACGTGATGGCCTCTTTTGCGCCAAGATTTTCGGTCCGGTGAAAGACTATGAGTGTTTGTGCGGCAAGTACAAGCGGCTCAAGCATCGTGGCGTGATTTGCGAAAAGTGTGGTGTCGAAGTCACGCTGTCCAAGGTGCGCCGTGAGCGGATGGGGCATATCGAGCTGGCTTCCCCAGTTGCTCATATTTGGTTCTTGAAGAGCTTGCCTTCGCGGCTGGGTATGGTACTTGATCTGCCGCTACGCGATATCGAGCGGGTGCTGTATTTCGAGGCCTATATCGTGGTGGAGCCGGGGATGACGCCTCTGACCCGTGGTCAGTTGTTGACCGAAGAGGATTACCTGGCCAAGGTGGAGGAATACGGCGACGAATTCTCCGCCAGCATGGGTGCCGAGGGTGTGCGTGAACTGCTGCGCACCATGGACATCCACGGGGAAATCGAGAATCTGCGCCGCGAGCTTGCCGAAACCGGTTCCGAGGCCAAGATCAAAAAGATCGCCAAGCGACTCAAGGTGCTGGAAGCGTTCCAGAAATCCGGCATCAAGCCCGAGTGGATGATCCTGGAAGTGCTGCCGGTGCTGCCGCCGGAACTGCGCCCGCTGGTGCCGCTGGATGGCGGCCGCTTTGCGACCTCCGACCTGAATGACCTGTATCGTCGCGTCATCAACCGCAACAACCGCCTGAAGCGATTGCTGGAGCTGAAAGCGCCGGAAATCATCGTGCGCAACGAAAAACGCATGCTGCAGGAGGCAGTCGATTCCCTGCTCGACAATGGCCGTCGCGGCAAGGCGATGACCGGCGCCAACAAGCGTCCCTTGAAGTCGCTGGCCGACATGATCAAGGGCAAGGGCGGGCGTTTCCGCCAGAATTTGCTGGGCAAGCGCGTCGACTACTCCGGCCGCTCCGTGATCGTGGTGGGGCCCACCCTCAAGCTGCATCAGTGCGGCTTGCCCAAGAAGATGGCGCTGGAACTGTTCAAGCCCTTCATCTACCACAAGCTCGAAGTGCTGGGTCTGGCGACCACCATCAAGGCCGCCAAGAAGAAGGTGGAAGAAGAAGGTCCGGAGGTGTGGGACATCCTCGAGGAAGTCATCCGCGAACATCCGGTACTGCTCAACCGTGCCCCGACCCTGCACCGTCTGGGTATCCAGGCCTTCGAGCCCATTCTGATCGAAGGCAAGGCGATCCAGCTGCATCCTTTGGTCTGTGCGGCCTTCAACGCCGACTTCGACGGCGACCAGATGGCCGTCCATGTGCCGCTCTCGCTGGAAGCGCAGATGGAAGCCCGTACCCTGATGCTGGCCTCCAACAACGTGCTAAGCCCCGCAAATGGTGAACCGATCATCGTCCCCTCCCAGGATATCGTGTTGGGCTTGTATTACATGACCCGCGAAAAAATCCTGGCCAAGGGGGAAGGGATGATGTTCGCCGACGTTGGCGAGGCGCAGCGCGCCTATGACGAAGGTTATGCAGATTTGCATGCCAAAGTGTATGTCCGGATCAAGGACTGCGATTTTCCGGAAGGCAAGACGCGCCATACAACGGTTGGGCGTGCCTTGTTGTCGGAAATCCTGCCAGCCGGCTTGCCTTTCAGTGTGATCGACAAGGTACTCAAGAAAAAAGAAATTTCCAAGTTGATCAGTACCAGCTTTCGGAGAGTCGGTCTTCGTGAAACCGTGATCTTTGCCGACAAGCTGATGCAAATGGGTTTTCGTTATGCCACCCGTGCCGGCATTTCAATCTCCGTCAACGACATGTTGGTGCCTCCCGAAAAAGAAGCTCTGATTTCAGCTGCCGAGCGGGAAGTCAAGGAAATCGAAGACCAGTATATTTCGGGTTTGGTTACCCAAGGCGAACGCTACAACAAGGTAGTCGACATCTGGGGGCGCGCCGGCGACAAGGTGGCTGAGGCCATGATGAAGCAGCTGCGAGAGGAAGTAGTCCTGGATGCTGGAGGCAAGCCGGTTATCCAGGATGGCAAGGAAGTGCGCCAGGAATCCTTCAATGCCATTTACATGATGGCTGACTCCGGTGCGCGTGGTTCTGCGGCCCAGGTACGCCAGCTGGCGGGTATGCGTGGGCTGATGGCCAAACCTGATGGCTCCATCATCGAAACGCCGATTACGGCGAATTTCCGTGAAGGCCTCAACGTGCTGCAATATTTCATTTCCACGCATGGGGCCCGTAAGGGACTGGCGGATACTGCTTTGAAGACGGCCAACTCTGGCTATCTGACTCGCCGCCTGGTCGATGTGACGCAGGATCTGGTGGTCACCGAATATGACTGTGGTACTACCAATGGGATGGTGACCAAGGCTCTGGTCAAAGGGGGTGAAGTGGTCGAGCCACTGGGCGACCGTATCTTGGGACGTGTGGCGGCGACCGACATCACCCATCCGGAAACTCAGGAAGTGGTTTATCCCGCAGGGACTTTGCTCACTGAGGACGAAGTCGAAAAGATCGAGGCGTTGGGCATCGATGAAGTGAAGGTGCGCACTGTACTCACTTGTGAAACCCGTTACGGGCTGTGCGCTTTGTGTTATGGACGCGATCTGGGTCGCGGTAAGCTGGTCAATATCGGTGAGGCGGTCGGCGTGATCGCTGCACAATCGATCGGTGAGCCGGGGACCCAACTCACCATGCGGACTTTCCATATCGGGGGTGCGGTATCGCGTACGGCTGCGGTGTCCCAAGTGGAGAGCAAGTCGAATGGCGTGGTGCGCTTCACATCCACCATGCGCTACGTGACCAACGCTCGCGGCGAGCCTATCGTCATTTCGCGTAATGGGGAAGTGATCGTATCCGACGAGAACGGCCGCGAGCGCGAGCGTCACAAAGTGCCTTATGGCGCCATGCTCAATGCCATGGACGGCCAGCAGGTCAGGGCCGGGCAGGCGCTGGCAACGTGGGATCCGCATACGCGTCCGATCATCACGGAATATGCCGGCCGCGTGAAATTCGAGAACGTGGAAGAAGGTGTCACGGTTGCCAAGCAGATCGATGAAGTGACGGGCCTGTCCACCTTGGTGGTGATTGATCCCAAACAAAGAGGCGGCGGCCAATCGAAAGGACTGCGGCCGCAAGTCAAACTGCTGGATAGCCAGGGGAATGAGGTCAAAATTGCTGGAAGCGATTTGCCCGTCAACATCACTTTCCAGATTGGCTGCATCATTACCGTGAAAGACGGCCAGGAGGTCGGTGTGGGCGAAGTATTGGCGAGAATCCCTCAAGAATCGTCCAAGGCTCGCGACATTACCGGGGGCTTGCCGCGGGTCGCCGAGCTATTCGAGGCGCGCTCCCCCAAGGATGCTGGCATGCTGGCGGAAGTGACGGGGACCGTGTCTTTCGGCAAAGATACCAAAGGCAAGCAACGATTGGTCATTACCGATTTCGATGGAGTGGCCCACGAGTATCTGATTCCCAAAGACAAGCACGTGACGGTGCACGATGGTCAGGTGGTGACCAAAGGCGAACCCATCGTCGATGGCCCTGCCGACCCACAAGACATTCTACGCTTGCAAGGCGTGGAAGCACTGGCACGTTATATCATCGACGAAGTGCAGGACGTCTATCGACTTCAAGGCGTGAAGATCAACGACAAGCACATCGAGGTGATCGTGCGTCAAATGTTGCGCAGAGTTCGAGTAACGGACCCGGGCGATACGAGTTTCATTCCGGGTGAGCAGGTCGAGCGTGCAGATCTTTTGGAAGAAAACGATCGCGTGATGGCCGAAGGTAAACGTCCTGCTCAGTTCGAATACATTCTGCTGGGCATCACCAAGGCTTCACTATCGACCAACTCGTTCATTTCGGCCGCATCCTTCCAGGAGACGACTCGAGTGCTCACCGAGGCTGCCATCCTGGGTAAACGCGACGATTTGCGTGGCCTCAAAGAGAACGTCATCGTTGGCCGCTTGATTCCGGCTGGGTCTGGCTTGGCATATCACGAAAATCGCAAGCGTCAAGCCGCTGGCATCGATGCGGCACCGGTGACGGTACTGGTTGAGGAGAACGCTTGTGATGAAATCCCGGTGGGTGAAGCCGCTGGCGATACAGAAGCGGCTTGACAATAGCCAAGCGCTTCCATAAAATCCAAAGCTTTTCCGGGATGGCGGGCGGCCGCCGTCCCGTAATTTTTGCGTGAAGTTAAGGTTTGAGGAATTGGAGCAATGCCAACGATTAACCAGTTAGTGCGTAAGGGCCGCAAGCAGTTGGCTGCCAAGAGCAAGGTGCCTGCGCTGGAGGGTTGTCCGCAAAAGCGCGGCGTATGCACTCGCGTCTACACCACCACGCCGAAAAAGCCAAACTCGGCTTTGCGTAAGGTCGCCAAGGTAAGGCTGACCAATGGATTCGAGGTCATCAGCTACATTGGCGGGGAAGGCCATAATCTGCAAGAGCACTCCGTGGTGCTGATTCGCGGTGGCCGTGTGAAGGATTTGCCCGGGGTGCGTTATCACGTGGTACGCGGTAGCCTGGA
This sequence comes from Methylophilaceae bacterium, assembly GCA_026419515.1. Lineage (GTDB taxonomy): Bacteria > Pseudomonadota > Gammaproteobacteria > Burkholderiales > Methylophilaceae > JANZZG01. Next base: position 2,889 of record JANZZG010000049.1, on the reverse strand, counting down.
TACGGCGGGAGTTAAAGACCGCAAGCAAGGTCGATCCAAATACGGTGCCAAGCGTCCCAAGGCGGCTTGATCTTCACGGATGCCGGATTGAATTTGAGGTGAATACCCATGCCAAGACGTAGAGAAGTTCCCAAGCGCGATATTCTGCCTGACCCCCGTTTCGGGAGCGAAGAGGTTGCCAAATTTATCAACGTGTTGATGACGCGTGGCAAAAAGTCGGTTGCCGAGCGCATCCTGTATGGTGCGTTTGATCAGATTTCCACCAAGTCTGGGAAGGATCCGCTCGAAGTCTTTACGACGGCCATTGGCAACTTGCGCCCGATCGTGGAAGTCAAAAGCCGCCGTGTCGGTGGTGCCAACTATCAAGTGCCGGTCGAGGTGCGCCCCGTGCGACGTACTGCTTTGGCCATGCGGTGGCTGCGTGATGCCGCGCGTAAGCGCGGGGAAAAATCCATGGCATTGCGCCTGGCGGCAGAAATGGTAGAGGCTGCGGAGGGTCGGGGAGCTGCCATGAAGAAGCGTGAAGAGGTGCATCGGATGGCCGAGGCCAACAAGGCATTCTCCCATTTCCGTTTCTAATGCGTTTATAACGAGAGAAATAAAAGGTATTGGTTGTGGCTCGTAAAACCCCTATTGAACGTTACCGTAACATTGGCATCAGTGCGCACATCGATGCCGGCAAGACCACTACGACGGAACGCATCCTGTATTACACCGGCGTCAATCACAAGATCGGCGAGGTACATGATGGTGCCGCGACGATGGACTGGATGGAGCAGGAGCAGGAGCGTGGTATCACCATTACATCTGCAGCGACGACATGTTTCTGGAGGGGGATGGACCTGAACTTCCCAGAGCATCGGTTCAATATCATCGATACCCCTGGCCACGTGGATTTCACGATCGAGGTGGAACGCTCCATGCGGGTATTGGATGGCGTGTGCATGGTGTACTGCGCGGTCGGGGGAGTGCAGCCGCAATCTGAAACGGTGTGGCGACAGGCCAATAAATACAAGGTCCCGCGGCTCGCTTTCGTCAACAAGATGGATCGCACCGGGGCAAGCTTTTACAAAGTGATTGACCAGATGAAGGTTCGCCTCAAGGCGAATCCCGTGCCCATCGTGATCCCCATAGGGGCGGAAGATTCTTTCGTGGGGGTGGTTGATTTGCTCAAGATGAAGTCCATCATCTGGGATGAGGCATCGCAAGGGATGAAATTCACTTATGAAGATATCCCTGCCGACCTGGTCGAAACCGCCCAAAAATGGCGTGACTACATGGTAGAAGCGGCGGCCGAGGCGAATGAAGAATTGATGAACAAGTACCTCGAAGAAGGCGAGCTCACCGAGGACGAAATCATTCGGGGATTGCGTCAGCGGACTATCTCCAATGAAATCCAGCCCATGTTGTGCGGTTCAGCGTTCAAGAACAAGGGCGTGCAGCGTATGCTGGATGCCGTCATTCAGTTTTTGCCTTCTCCGGTCGACATTCCGGACGTGGCGGGTGTCGATGAAAACAACCAGCCCGCAAGTCGTAAGGCCAGCGACAACGAAAAGTTTTCTGCGCTGGCGTTCAAATTGATGAATGACCCGTTCGTGGGGCAGTTGACATTCGTGCGTGTCTATTCGGGCGTACTGAAAAAGGGGGATACGGTATATAACTCGGTCAAGCAACGCAAGGAGCGTATCGGCCGCATCGTCCAAATGCATGCAAACGAGCGTAACGAAATCGACGAGATTCTGGCAGGCGACATCGCGGCCTGTATAGGTCTTAAAGATGTCACCACGGGGGATACCTTGTGTGACCCCGAAAAGCCTATCATTCTCGAGCGCATGGTTTTCCCGGAGCCCGTGATTCACGTGGCAGTGGAGCCCAAGACCAAGGCCGACCAGGAAAAAATGAGCATGGCGTTGAATCGTCTGGCACAAGAAGACCCGTCGTTCCACGTGCGTACCGACGAAGAGACCAATCAGACGATCATTTCCGGCATGGGCGAGCTGCATTTGGAAATCCTGGTTGATCGCATGAAACGGGAGTTTGGCGTAGAAGCCAATGTAGGGGCGCCACAGGTGGCTTACCGCGAGGCGATCCGCAAAGCGGTGGAAGTCGAAGGTAAGTTCGTCAAGCAAACGGGGGGCAAGGGCCAGTATGGCCACGTCTGGATCAGAATGGAGCCGAACGAGCCGGGCAAGGGATACGAATTCATCGACGCAATCAAAGGGGGGACGGTGCCGCGCGAATACATCCCTGCAGTTGACAAGGGGTTGCAGGAAACTATCCCGAATGGCGTTTTGGCCGGCTTCCCGGTGGTGGACGTCAAGGTTACTTTGTTCGATGGTTCCTACCATGAAGTGGACTCGAGCGAGCAAGCGTTCAAGATGGCCGCCTCCATAGCTTTCAAGGAAGGGATGCGCAAGGCTGATCCTGTGCTGCTCGAACCCATTATGGCGGTGGAAGTCGAAACGCCTGAAGAGTACATGGGGGACGTGATGGGGGATTTGTCGTCCCGCCGAGGGATCATTCAGGGTATGGAAGATTTGGGCGGGGGAATCAAGGCGATTCGTGCCGAGGTTCCTTTGTCTGAGATGTTCGGTTATTCAACGGTGGTGCGCTCCCTCTCGCAAGGGCGTGCGACTTACACCATGGAATTCAAACACTATGCAGAAGCTCCGAAGAACGTAGCGGATGCGGTTATCAACAAAAAGTAACGGTGATCAGGGGATGAATCATGGCGAAAGGCAAGTTTGAGCGTACGAAGCCGCATGTGAATGTTGGGACGATAGGGCATGTGGACCATGGGAAGACGACGTTGACGGCGGCGATTACGACGATATTGGCCAAGAAGTACGGTGGGGAGGCCAAGCGGTACGACGAGATTGATGCGGCGCC
>JANZZG010000061.1 GCA_026419515.1 Methylophilaceae bacterium | reverse complement strand
GAGCTGGGCTACAGCATCAGCCATGCTTTCGGCGCGGCCTTTGACAACCCCGACCTGCTGGTGGCGGTCGTGGTGGGCGACGGCGAGTCGGAAACCGCCCCGCTGGCGACTTCCTGGCACTCCAACAAGTTTCTCAACCCGCTGCGCGATGGTGCCGTGCTGCCCATCCTGCACCTCAACGGCTACAAGATCAACAACCCCTCGCTGCTGTCGCGCATTTCCCATGAGGAGCTGGAGTCCCTGTTTCGGGGATACGGCTGGACCCCCCATTGCGTCGAGGGCAGCGATCCCATGGAGATGCACGCCCAAATGGCGGCAGCCATGGAGGCATGCGTGCTTGAAATCCGCCGCATCCAGCAGGAGGCCCGCAGCAGCGGCCAAGCCGCGCGCCCGCGCTGGCCCATGATCGTGCTGCGTTCACCCAAGGGCTGGACCGGACCGAAAGAGGTGGATGGTCACAAGGTGGAAGGCTACTGGCGCGCCCACCAAGTGCCGCTAGCCGGCGTGCGCGAAAATCCGGCCCACCTCGCCCAGCTGGAGGCCTGGCTGAGAAGCTACCGACCAGAGGAACTGTTCGATGCGAATGGGCGGCTGATTCCGCGCCTCAAGGCGCTGGCACCCAAAGGAAACCGCCGCATGAGTGCCAACCTGCATGCCAATGGCGGCATGCTGCGGCGGGCGCTCCGTATGCCGGATTTCCGTGACTACGCCATCGAAGTTCCCCAGCCCGGCACCCTCAGTTGCGAGAATACCCGCCCCCTGGGGCGATTCCTGCGCGACGTGATGCGTAACAACCCGCACAACTTCCGCGTGTTCGGGCCAGATGAGACCAGCTCCAACAAATTGGATGACATCTACCAGGCCAGCAAGAAGACCTGGATGGCCGATTTCCGGCCGGAGGATGCCGACGGCGGCGAGCTGTCACCCGATGGCCGCGTCATGGAAATGCTCTCCGAGCACACCCTGGAAGGCTGGCTGGAAGGCTACCTGCTGACCGGGCGTCACGGCTTCTTTTCCACTTATGAGGCCTTCGTGCATGTGATCGATTCCATGTTCAATCAGCATGCCAAATGGTTGGCGATGTCCAAGGAAGTGCCGTGGCGCGCGCCGGTATCCTCCCTCAACCTGCTGATCACCTCCACCGTCTGGCGCCAGGATCACAACGGCTTCACCCACCAGGACCCGGGCTTCCTCGACGTGGTAGTGAACAAAAGTCCAGCGGTCACGCGCATCTACTTGCCACCCGACGTCAACTGTCTGTTGTCGGTGGCCGATCACTGCCTGAGAAGCACCGGTTACATCAACGTCATCGTCAGCGACAAACAGAAGCATCTGCAATACCTGGACATGGATGCCGCCATCAAGCACTGCACCAAGGGCATCGGCATCTGGGAATGGGCGAGCAACGACGAAGGCGGCGAACCCGACGTAGTGATGGCGAGTGCGGGCGACATTCCGACCAAGGAAGCACTGGCTGCGGTGCATCTGCTGCGGGAGAATTTTCCCAACCTGAAGATCCGCTTCGTCAACGTGGTCGATCTCTACAAGCTCACCCCGGCGAGCGAGCATCCGCACGGGCTGAGCGACCGCGATTTCGATGGACTATTCACCACTGACAAACCCATCATTTTCTGTTTTCATGGTTATCCCTGGCTGATTCACCGCTTGGCTTACCGCCGTAACAACCACAAGAATCTACATGTGCGTGGCTACAAGGAGAAAGGCAGTATCAACACCCCGTTGGAGCTCGCCATCCTGAACGAAATCGACCGCTACAGTCTGGCCATCGACGTGATCGACCGAGTACCCGCCCTGCAAGTGGCCGGCGCCCACGTCAAGGAACGGCTGCGTGACAAGCAAATCGAATGCCGTAACTACGCTTATGAGTATGGCGTGGATTTGCCCGAGGCGGACGCATGGACATGGCCGTATTGACCGTCAACAGCGGCTCCTCCAGCGTCAAGGCCAGTTTCTTCGCTGCGGATGGCAGGCGCCGCGACCTGCGCTACGAACACATCGGACGGGGTCGATTGCGCGATCACCATACCGCATTCGAAACCATGCTAGAAGACTTGGGAGACGATCGACCAGCCGCAGTCGGCCATCGTTTCGTGCATGGCGGCTCGGTCGCCGATGCCGCGCGCCGGCTCGATGCCGCGGAAATGGAGCGTCTTCGTGGCGTGGTCCACCTCGCCCCGCTACATCTCCCCGACAACCTGCTGGGCGCAGAAATCTGCATGCGGCACTTCGATGTGCCCCACGTCGCCTGTTTCGATACCGCCTTCCACACCACATTGCCGGAGCTTGCCTGGCGGCTGCCGGTCCGCGCGGTGCATGGCCTGCGCCGCTATGGCTTCCATGGCCTCAACTATGCCCATGTGGCACACCGTCTGCCCGCACTGATCGGAGATACCGCATACGGCCGTGTCGTGGTGGCACATCTTGGTAACGGGGCCAGCCTGTGCCTGCTGGAAAACCTGAAATCGGTGGACACCAGTATGGGATTCACCCCGGCGGGCGGCATCCCGATGGGCACGCGTAGCGGTGACCTCGACCCCGGGGTCATGCTGGAGCTGGCCAGACGCATGGACGTAACAGAACTGGAACAGGAAACTTTCCACCGCATGGGATTGCTGGCGCTGTCGGACGGCGAGAGCAGCGACATGCGACGGCTTTTGGAAAGCGATACGGCAGCTGCCCATTTCGCAGTGGATTATTTCTGTCGGCAGGTAAGGGGGGCCATCGGGGCGTTGGCAGCCAAGTGTGGTGGCATCGATGCTTTGGTATTCACTGCTGGCATCGGCGAGCGATCTGCCGTGGTGCGTGAAAAAATCTGTGCCCCATTGGCGTTTTTGGGTTTCGAGCTCGCCCCCGAGGCCAACCGGTGCCACGCCACTTTGCTCAGCACGCCGTCCTCGCGACCCATTTTGATGATTCCTGCCGACGAAGAAGCCGTCATCCGTCGGCTGACCCTTGCCCTTTTGCAGCCATCACCCAGGATGCATTGAACATGTCGCGACATTATCTGAACGTCTTGTTCGCGCCTCGATCCATCGCCGTATTCGGGGCCAGCGATCGTCCCGATTCGGTGGGGGGGGTAGTGTTCGAAAATCTGCGCACCTCAGGCTTTGCCGGGCCGGTGATCCCGATCAACCCCAAGCACGCTTCGGTGCAGGGGGTGCCGGCTTTCCCCACGCTGGAAAAAGCAGGCCAGCCGGTCGAACTGGCGGTGGTCTGTACGCCAGCGGCCACCGTCCCGGACATCATCGAAGCCTGTGGCCGACTGGGCGTAAAAGGTGCCATCATCCTTACTGCCGGCTTCAGCGAGGGGGGTGCGGAAGGAAAAGCGCTGGAAAAGCGTCTGCTGGATGTCGCCGCCGGCCATGGATTGCGCTTCATTGGTCCCAACTGCCTGGGCGCGATGCGGCCGTCCATCGGCTTCAACGCCACGTTCAACCGTGGCATGGCCAAGCCGGGCAAGCTGGCGCTGGTGTCGCAGTCTGGCGCTTTGTGCACGGCCATACTCGACTGGGCGCAGGTCAACGACGTGGGATTCTCCAGCGTGATTTCCATGGGCGCCTCGGCCGATGTGGACTTTGGCGAAATTCTCGATTTCCTGGTGCACGACCCGGAAACCGAAAGCATCCTGCTCTACATCGAGGGCATCCGCCATGCCCGCAGCTTCATGAGCGCCTTGCGCGCGGCGGCACGCGTGAAGCCGGTGATCGCGGTCAAGGTAGGGCGTCATGCAGCCGGCATCAAAGCCGCGCAATCCCATACCGGGGCGCTGGTGGGGGGGGATGACGTGTTCGATGCGGCGTTGAAGCGCGCCGGCGTGGTGCGGGTACAGAGCGTGACACAGCTGTTCGCGCTGGCCAAGGCGCTGTCTTCGCGCTACCGGCGTTGCGGCAACCGGCTGGCGATCGTGACCAATGCCGGCGGACCCGGTGTGATCGCCACCGATCGTGCGGCCGACTTGGGACTGGCATTGGCCACGCTGTCCGAAGCGACATTGAACCACCTCAATACGGTTTTACCGCCCACCTGGTCGCATGGCAATCCGGTGGACATCATCGGGGATGCCACGGCGGAGCGCTACGAGCATGCCATCGCCGCCTGCATGACCGACGAGAACGTGGACGGCGTACTGGCCATCCTGACGCCACAGGCCATGACGGAGCCGACGAAAGTAGCGCACAAAGTGATCGAGCTCGCCAACGCCCATGCCAAGCCCCTGCTGGCTTGCTGGATGGGCGAGGCGCAGGTAGCCGAGGCGCGCACTCTGTTTTCCCAAGCCAAAATCCCGCATTACCGCTCACCCGAGCTGGCCGTGGAAACCTTTTCCTTCATTGCCGATTACTACCACAACCGTCAGATGCTACTACAGACACCGGGCCCGTTGTCACAGACGAGCGAGCCGGACGTCGAGGGCGCCCGGCTGCTGATCGAAGGCGTGCTGACGGAACGCCGCACTGTATTGTCGGAAATGGAGTCCAAGGCGGTGCTGGCCGCATTCCGCATCCCGGTGGCCAAGACCATGGTCGCCCGTTCGCCCAACGACGCCTTGCTGATCGCCGAGCAGATGGGATTCCCGGTCGCAATGAAAATCCATTCTCCCGACATCACGCACAAATCCGATTGCGGGGGCGTGCGTCTCAATCTTGGAGACGCCCATTCCGTACGCAGCGCCTACCACGACATCCTCGAGCGCGTCAAAAAGAACCGTCCCGACGCCCGCATCGAGGGGGTTTCCATCGAACCCATGATCATCAAGCCCCATGGCCGCGAGTTGATGGTCGGCATCGTCAGCGACCCGGTGTTCGGTCCGGTCATCACCTTTGGTGCCGGCGGCACTGCAGTAGAAGTGCTGGCTGACCGCGCCGTCGCCCTGCCACCGCTCAACCAACTGCTGGCCGAGAATCTCATCGCCGGGACACGCATTTCACGCTTGCTCAAAGCGTTCCGCAACATGCCTCCAATCGACATGCAGGCACTGATCACCCTGTTGTTGCGCGTCTCCGAGATGGTCTGCGAGCTGCCGTGGATTCGCGAGATGGATATCAATCCGCTGATCGTCGACGAAAACGGCGCGCTGGCAGCCGATGCACGCATCATCGTCGGCCCACGCCCGCCCTCCGCGGACCGATATGCCCATATGGCGATCTGCCCCTACCCATCGCATCTGGTCTCGAAGTGGCAGCTGGCCGACGGCACCGACATCACTCTACGCCCCATTCGCGCCGAGGATGCCGAATCGTTGCAGGATTTCGTGCGTGGCATGTCCGATCGGAGTCGCTATTTCCGCTTCATGGAAACGCTGCGCGAACTCAGTCCAGCGATGCTATCCCGTTTCACCCAAATCGACTACGACCGTGAGATGGCATTGGTTGCCACCTCCAGAATCGAAGGCCCCGAAGCCCTGCTTGGCGTGGCGCGCTACATGGCCAACCCGGATGGCGAAAGCTGTGAGTTCGCACTGGCCGTGGCAGACGCCTGGCAAGGTCATGGCATCGGCCACAAACTGATGGATGTGCTCATGGACGTGGCACGCCAGAAAGGGCTCGCCATCATGCAAGGAGAGGTTCTGGCGGAAAATCGTGCCATGCTGGATCTGGCCACGACATTGGGATTTTCCGTCGTACCACACCCGGATGACTCCACGCTCAAAGTGATCAGGAAACGCCTGTGATGAACCCACATGCCGCCTATCTCGATCCCATTCTCACCCGCCATGGCCGACAGGTGGTCAATCTGATGCAAATCCTGCGCGAGGCACAGGAGCACTACGGCTGGCTGCACCCGGATGCCATCGATTACTTGGCGGAACAGCTTGCCGTGCCACGCGCCAAGATCGAGGGCATGGCCAGCTTTTATGCGTTTTTCTACCTGGAGCCACGTGGCAAGTATCGCGTGCTGTTTTCCGACAACATCACCGACCGCATGCTGGGCAACGTCGAGTTGATGAACCGGATGTGCCGCAATTTGTGGATCGAGCCCGGCAAGACCTCGGAAGACGGCCTGGTCAGCGTGGACTTCACTTCCTGTACCGGCATGTGTGACCAGGGTCCCGCCATCCTTGTCAACAACATTCCCATCACCCGCCTCACCGAGTCACGCGTGGACGCCATCTGCGACCTGATTCGGGAGCAGGTGCCATTGGCGCAATGGCCGGCCGAGTTTTTCCAGGTGGTAGACAACATCCAGCGCAAGGACATGCTGCTCACCGAAGGTTTCGTGCCAGGCTCGGCACTACAGGCGGCCTTGGCGCGGGGGCCGCAGGGCATGCTGGCCGAAGTCAAAGCCTCCGGCCTGCGCGGGCGAGGCGGTGCCGGTTTCACCACCGCGATCAAGTGGGAATCCTGCCGCAATGCGCCGGGCGAGGTGCATTACGTGGTATGCAACGCCGACGAGGGTGAGCCAGGCACTTTCAAGGACCGTGTGCTGCTCAACAGCTACGCGGACAAAGTGTTCGAGGGCATGACGCTGTGCGGTTATGTGATCGGGGCCAAGCAGGGGTTTCTTTACCTGCGTGGTGAATATCGCTACCTGCTCGAGCATCTCAATCGCGTGCTGGAGCGGCGGCGCCAGCAAAACCTGCTGGGGACCGGCATCCTCGGCAAACCAGGCTTCGACTTCGACATCGAAATCCACCTCGGCGCCGGCGCTTACGTCTGTGGCGAGGAGTCAGCCCTGATCGAATCGCTGGAAGGCAAGCGCGGCACCCCACGCAACCGCCCGCCGTTTCCGGTCACGCATGGCTATCTTGACCAGCCCACCGTAGTCAACAACGTGGAGACCTTTGCCGCCACCTGCCATATCGCGCTCAATGGGGGTGCCTGGTTCGCTGGCATCGGCACGGAAAAATCCACCGGCACCAAGATCATGTCGGTGTCGGGGGACTGCGCCCGGCCCGGCATCTACGAATATCCGTTCGGTGTCTCGGTGCGGCAGATTCTGGAAGATTGCGGTGCTACCAACACGCAGGCGGTCCAGGTGAGTGGGCCGTCCGGCGTCACGGTGTCGCGACAAGAGTTCGACCGGATTCTGGGATTCGAGGACATCGGCACCGCCGGGGCCTTCATGGTGTTCGACGACAGCCGCGACATGTTCGAGGTGGCGCGCAATTTCGTGCATTTTTTCGCACACGAGAGCTGCGGCTTCTGCACGCCCTGCCGCGTGGGGACGTCGCTGTTGCGCAACCTGATGGACAAGCTGCACAACGGCCTTGGCTCACCCTATGATTTGGCCGAAATCGAAAAGCTCAACAAGCTGCTGCTGTCGATGAGCCACTGCGGGTTGGGGCACACCGCCTGTAATCCCGTCTTGGATACCATTGCCAAGTTCCGCCCGGCTTATGATGCACGCATGCTGCACCAGGATTTCACCCCCGCCTTCGATCTCGACTGGTCGCTGCAGGCCGCGCGCCAGATGACCGGGCGCGACGACAGCGGCGCCCACTTGAGCACCGTGGAGGAACAGAATCCATGAGCAAGACCTTCACTCTGGACGGCAAGACCATCCCGTTCAAGGACGGCCAGACCATCATCCAGGCCGCGCTGGAAGCCGGCTACTATATTCCGCATCTGTGCTACCACCCGGAATTCAAGCCGCACGGTTCCTGCAAGCTGTGCACGGTCAAGGTCAACGGCCGCCAGACCGCTTCCTGCACCATGCTGGCGGCGGAAGGCCAGGTGGTGGAAAGCGAAACCCCTGAACTCAACGAAGAGCGCCGTGCGCTGACCCAGATGCTGTTCGTGGAAGGGAACCATTTCTGCCCCTCCTGCGAGAAAAGCGGCGACTGCCAGCTGCAGGCCACCGCTTACCATCTGGGCATGATGTCCACGCATTACGACCATTTCTTTCCCAACCGGCCGCTCGACGCCTCCCACCCCGACTTCCTGCTCGACTTCAACCGCTGTATCCTGTGCTCCCTGTGCGTGCGTGCCAGCCGCGACGTGGATGGCAAAAACGTGTTTGCGCTGGCCGGGCGCGGCATCAAGACCCGCCTCATCGTCAACGCCAAGTCCGGCAGGCTCGCCGATACCGATTTCGCCGCCACCGACAAGGCCGCCAGTGTCTGTCCGGTCGGCGTGATCCTGCCCAAGCGGCGCGGCTTTGCCGTCCCCATCGGGCAGCGCACCTTCGACAAGCAGCCGATCGACGCCTATGTCGATAACCGCATGGTCAGAGAGGAGGGCTGACATGGCCGAACCGCGCAAGAAACTGAAACTCGCCACCGCCACGCTGGCCGGCTGCTTCGGCTGCCACATGTCCTTCCTCGACATCGACGAGCATTTGTTCGAACTGGTGGAATGGGTGGAATTCGATCGTTCGCCGTTCACCGACATCAAGCAGGTGGGCGCGTGCGACATCGGCCTGATCGAGGGCGGGCTATGCAATGCCGAGAACGTGCACGTGCTGCGCGACTTCCGCAAGCACTGCAAGATTCTGGTGGCAGTCGGCGCCTGCGCCATCAACGGCGGCCTGCCGGCACAGCGCAACCCCATCCCCTTGCGCGCGATCCTGGACGAAGTCTATTTGACGGAACCAGGGCTGGCCCACGGCGGCATCCCCAACGATCCGGAACTGCCGCTGCCGCTTAACAAGGTGCACCCCATCCACGAGGTGGTGAAGGTGGATTATTTTCTGCCCGGCTGCCCGCCCTCGGGCGAGGCCATCTGGAAATTCCTCACCGACCTGCTGGCCGGCCGGGAACCAACTCTAGACCACACATTGATACACTATGACTGACATGAGCACTCTGGAAACCGCGGAACATCCCGAAAAACTGCGCCGTGTCGCCATCGATCCGGTGTCGCGCGTGGAAGGCCACGGCAAGGTCACGATTCTGCTCGATGACAATAACAAAGTGCATCAGGTGCGCCTGCACATCGTCGAGTTCCGCGGCTTCGAGAAATTCATCCAGGGGCGCCCCTACTGGGAGGTGCCAGTGATGGCGCCGCGCCTGTGCGGCATCTGCCCGGTCTCACACCATCTGGCCGCCGCCAAGGCGATGGACATGATCATCGGCGCCGAGCGGCTCACCCCCACCGCCGAAAAAATCCGGCGGCTCATGCACTACGGGCAGATCATGCAGTCGCATGCGCTGCATTTCTTCCACCTCTGCTCGCCCGACCTCTTGTTCGGCTTCAGTTCCGAAGTCGCGCGGCGCAACATCGTAGGCGTGGCAGCAGAATATCCCGACATCGCCAGGCAGGGCGTGCTGCTACGCAAGTTCGGCCAGGAAGTGATCCGCATCACGGCCGGCAAGCGCATCCACGGCACCGGCGCCATTCCAGGCGGCGTCAACAAGGCGCTCACACGCGAAGAGCGCGACACCCTGCTCGCCGACGTCTACCAGATGATCGCCTGGAGCCGCGATGCAGTGCATCTGGTGCGCCGGTTATTCGAACAGAATCTGGAGGAATACAATGCCTTTGGGCGCTTCCGTGCGCACCAGCTGAGCCTGGTGCGTGCCGACGGCGCCATGGACCTCTACCACGGCGGCCTGCGGGCGCGCAGCATGGATGGCGACATCCTCTTCGACCATTTCGACTATCGCCACTACTGGGATGTGATCTTCGAGGACGTGAAATCCTGGAGCTACATGAAGTTCCCCTTCCTGCGCTCACTTGGCCCGGAACGCGGCTGGTACCGCGTCGGGCCGCTCACCCGGGTGGCCAACTGCGACTTCATTCCCACGCCGTTCGCCGACAAGGAGCGGTGCGAATTCCTCGCCTTCGACGACGGCCGCGCCGCCGGTGCCACACTGGGCTTCCACTGGGCGCGCATGATCGAGATGCTGCATGCGGTGGAGTGCATCAAGGATCTGCTGCACGACGACGACATCCTGGGGGACGACCTCGTCACCTCCGGCGAGCGTGCCGGTCGCGGCGTGGGCGTGATCGAGGCGCCGCGCGGTACACTGATCCACCATTACCGCGTAGACGAAAACGACCTGGTGATCCGCGCCAATCTCATCGTGTCCACCACTCACAACAACCAGGCCATGAACGAGGCGGTGCGCCAGGTCGCCATTCAATACCTGGACGGCCACGAAGTCACCGAAGCGCTGCTCAACCACATCGAGGTGGCCATCCGCGCCTTCGACCCTTGCCTGTCCTGCGCCACGCACGCACTGGGCAAGATGCCGCTGGAAGTCGAGCTGGTCGATGCGGAAGGCAGCGTGGTGAGCCGTCTGGCAAAATCCTCTGACGGCAGCTTCAGCGCTTGAAAGGTGTGCCCCCCGTGCTGGTGCTCGCGGTCGGCAACGAAAGCCGCGGGGATGATGCGCTGGGGCCGTTGCTGGCACGCGAAATCGTGGCTTGGAATGATCCCCGGGTGGAAGTGATCGAGGCGTTCCAGCTGCAGATCGAGCACACGCTGGACATCCAGGCGCGCGAACTGGTGCTGTTCATCGATGCCGCCAGCGGTCTCGACACCCCCTACCGCTTCAGCCGTGCCATTCCCAAGCCGTTCGACAGCCACACCTCGCACGCCGTGGCACCGGAGGCCCTGCTCGGCATCCACCGGCACGTCCACCATCGGGAACCCCCGCCGGCCTACCTGCTGGCGGTTTCAGGCAAACATTTCGAACTCGGCGCCGGCCTGTCCGATTGGGCCGCCCACAGCCTGCGGTGCAGCGTAGAATTCGTGCGCCGGCTGCTGGAACAGCCTACGGCAGCGGCATGGCAGATCATCGCCCAGCAACTCCCCACCTAGCCGACCGCAACCGATGGTCTGGCCGCGCAGCCGCCCCAGTCTACCTGACCATTTGTGAAAAGGTCAGGCAATCATTCCAACGCCTGGAAGATCAGCGAATGGGTGCGCGTCTTGTCGGAAATCACCGGCAACTGGTTGTTGGTCTTGCACGCTTTGTTGAGACGGTCGATGTCTTCCAGCGCAAGCAGGAGGATTTTCTCGGTCAGTCCAGGATAGCGTTCCTCGATCTCCAGCAGATTGGAAAACGGTAGGGCATACACATAACGCGCGATGTAGTTGGCCATGATGGCGATCGCCGTCGGCTCCACACGGTTGTGCGTCACCTGTTTCAAAGCCAGTACGGTGGCGGTATAACTGTCGCCACAACCAGTGGCATCCTTGTGCTTGGCGGTGAAGCCAGCCTCCGCGATCAGGCGGTCGATGTTCTCGGCCGAAGCGCTATCGATGATGGGTACGTAATATTGCACCTTCTTGCGGCGCTTCTCCACCGGGTCTTCGTAGAGATAACTGACGATAGTCGGGTTGGAACCATCCGTGATGAAGATGCTGTCGGACACGCCAAATTTGTGCAGGATGTCGGCCAGACGCTGGGCGATGATGCGACGCTTCTGCGGATCCTTGGGCAGCACCAAGGATTTTTGCTCTTTCAGCTCGGAACGGTAAGTACCAAACAGCCGCACGAAACTGCCGCCCCCGACTTCCCAGCTGTTGTTGTGGTACTCCTCCAGATGCTGCAACAAGATGCTGTCATCGCGAATGTATCGGCATTCCGACTTGCGGATCCAGGCCAGCGCCTCACCCAGATTGAGCGTCATGGTTTCACAGATACTGATATGGCTGCCATAGCGGTCGATGCCATCGCGAATCTGATTGGAGCCCACGCTCCAGATCAGCGAATGGTCTTCCATGTCATTACGCACCCGCTCCGCGATATCCCAAAATAACTGCTCATCCGGCTGGTTGTGCAACAGCATGAAGCGCGGTGTCTTCATTTTTTGAATGGGCGTATTGGGGTTTACCTCCCCTAACTGGGTGCTGAAGAAAATTTCGTCGCCAGAGTCGCGGTTTTTGATGAAGATGCTGCGGCGGGGCTTGCCATCCACCCAGATGATGCGAAGATTGGGAAAACGCCTCTTGCGCTCCAAGATTTCCTTCATCCGGTTTTCCGGGAAAGTCAGGTAAAGATAGGAGGTCGGAATCTTCTCCACCGGCATGCCGAATATCTTGAACAGCGAATAATTAATGATGGCACTGTCCACCGTGGTATTGAAAGCGCCCCCGCCCAGCCCGCGCTCCACATGGCACTTGTCATAGGGAAGCAAAAATTCCAGCTTTTGCCTGTCGGCATCGATGGTGGTGATTTCCAGACGGACCCCGTTGACCGTCTCTTCTACCTCGATGGTCTTCGCGGGCAATTTGGGCAGCCCATGCTCGATCATTTCCTGGATGCTCGGGGAGGGACATTTCAGAATGGCATCGGCAATGGCAGCCGACAAATCGCCACTCACCTCGACACGGATGTCTTCCACCGTACCGCACTCGATGGAAGAAGAAACGACGTCGTATCCCGTTTCGTGCAGTGGATAGACGTTTTGCAGTGCTTCAGGAATGTAGAGCATTGAAAGGGTATTTTTGCAAAGTCGGTAAATTACCTAGAAGGTTTTATCGTTGTCAAGAAAAGAAAAAACCACCGCCCCACTCGAACGTCGGTTTTGGCGCCGTCATTATACTTTATCTGCGTCGTCCTCCCAGTAGGGAACCCAGCACCCCGCGGATCACCTGCCGCCCCAGTTCCGAGCCAATGGTGCGGGCTGCGCTCCTGACGGCGGACTCCAGTAGACCAGGATGGCGGCCGCCGCGTGGACCGGTGCTACCCGTGATCAAATCCCCCCAGTCGAAACCCCGTTGAGGATCCACGGGCGGCTCTTGGGCGGACTGGGCAGCGCGCCGCTTGAGTATCTCATAAGCCGATTCACGGTCGACCTGTTTTTCATAATGGCCATACAACACGGAAGACCGAATCACCTGCTGGCGCTCGGCGTCGGTCACCGGCCCGATGCGCGAGACCGGCGGACAGATGAGTGCCCGCTCCACCGGAGTTGGCGTACCTTTGTCGTCGAGAAAGGACACCAGCGCCTCTCCCACGCCCAATTCGGTGATCGCCGCCTCCACATTCACCTTCGGATTGGGCCGGAAAGTCTCCGCCGCCGCCTTCACGGCCTTCTGGTCGCGCGGAGTGAAGGCGCGCAGCGCGTGCTGCACCCGGTTGCCGAGCTGGCCCAGCACCACATCGGGGATGTCGAGCGGGTTCTGGCTGACGAAATACACGCCCACCCCCTTGGAGCGGATCAGCCGCACCACCTGCTCGATCTTCTGCAACAATGCCGGCGGCGCATCGTTGAACAGCAGGTGGGCCTCGTCGAAAAAGAACACCAGCTTGGGCTTGTCGAGGTCGCCCGCTTCCGGCAGGTTCTCGAACAGTTCGGAAAGCAGCCACAGCAGTAGCGTGGCATACGTGCGCGGCTGGTGGTAGAGCGTATCGGCGGCGAGGATGTTGATCACACCGCGCCCGCCATCAGTCTGCATCAGATCGGCGAGATCCAGCATCGGCTCGCCGAACAGACTGTCGCCGCCCTCCTGTTCCAGCTGCAGCAATCCACGCTGGATCGCCCCCACACTGGCGGCCGAAATGTTGCCGTAGGCCGCGGACAATTCGGCGGCATTTTCCGAGGCGTATTGCAGCATGGCGCGCAAATCCTTCAAATCGAGCAGCAGCCAGCCCTGGTCATCGGCGATCTTGAACACCGCCGTCAGCACGCCGGCCTGCACCTCGTTGAGGCTCAGCATACGCGACAGCAGCAGCGGCCCCATGTCCGACACCGTGGCACGCAGCGGGTGGCCCTTGCGCCCCGCCACGTCCCAGAACACCACCGGGCAGGCGCGCGCAACGAACTCGCCCAGGCCCAATTCCTTGACCCGTGCTTCGACCTTGGCATTCCCTCCACCGGGCTGACTCATGCCAGCCAGGTCGCCTTTCACGTCGGCCATGAACACTGGCACCCCGATGTTCGAAAACTGCTCGGCCAGTCGTTGCAGGGTGATGGTCTTGCCGGTGCCGGTGGCGCCGGCGATCAACCCGTGGCGATTGGCCATGCGGGGCAGCAGACACAGTTCGGTTGCCCCGGATTTGGCGATGAGTAACGGTGCAGTCATACGTCTTCCCGGATGGTGGATCGAAAGCGTTATGATACTGTCGAAAAGGTTCGATCTGGGAAAGTAAATGAAGGACGTGATCATCTACATCCATGGCTTCAGGTCGAGTCCGCGCAGCGAGAAGGCAACGGCGCTCAAGGCCGCTTTTCCCGGACTGGTTGCGGCCGATTACGACAGCCTGCATCCCGATCAGGGCTTCCGCCAGCTCGATGCCCTGATCCGCCCCCATCTGCAGGACGGTCCGCTACTGGTCGGCTCTTCCCTCGGCGGGTTCTGGGCCTATCATTTCGCGTGTCGCTACGGGCTCCGATGCGTGCTGCTCAATCCCTGCATGCATCCCGAAGTCACCCTGCGGCCATTCCTGGGGGTAGTGACCAATATCTACACCGGCGAACAAGGCATCCTCACCGAGCAGGATTTGGCGCGTTATGCGGCTTATCGGCTTGCGGACCCGGCGTATTGCATCGTTCTGCACGAAACGGGCGACGAGGTGATTCCCTATCAGGAGAGCGTTGCCAATTTTGCCGCCAAAGCCCATCTCGTGTTGCTCAAAGGCGGCAGCCACCGCTTCGAGCAACTCGATGTCGCCATCGAGGCCATCCGCATCATGCGCCGCGCCCTCGAAAGATGAGGATCATGGGATAATTGCCTTTGTCGAGATGATCGACCCACTTCAGGAGTCCATATGCACTACGCCATTTCCACCACCTGGGGGCCCACCGACATTACGCGGGCAGCCATCCCGTTCGTGTTCGCCCACACCGCCCTGCAGGCCGGCGACACAGTGATGATGATGCTGTTTCATGATGCCACTGCGGTCGCGCTGGAGGGCGCCTACACCAAGATGGTGCCGTTCGGCCCACCGGCGCGCTTCGAAGAAGTGTTCAGCCATCCCAATGCCGAAATCTTCGTATGCAAGCCCTGCGCCGAGCTGCGCGGCATCACCGAGGACAGGCTGGTGAAAAACGCCAGGTTTGGCGGCATGAACGACTTTTACGCTCACGCGGCCCGGGCCGACGCCAAGGTCCTCAACTTCTGATGCGACAGATTCTCGTTTATGGAGATTCACTGAGCTGGGGCATCGTCCCGCTCACCCGTCAGCGCTTCCCGTTCGACCAGCGCTGGCCGGGCGTGATGGAGATCACGCTCAACGCGGCGGGCAGAAATGTCCGTGTGATCGAAGATTGCCTGAACGGCCGCCGCACGGTGTGGGAGGACCCATTCCGCCCTGGCCGCAATGGGCTGATCGGCCTGCAGCAGCGGATCGAGGCTCATGCGCCGCTCGACCTGGTGATCCTCATGCTGGGCATCAACGATTTCCAGTCCATGCACGACTTCAACGTATGGCATTCCTCGCAGGGCATCGCAACCCTGGTCAATGCCATTCGCAGCGCACCCATTGAACCAGGCATGCCGATACCACCGGTGCTGGTGGTGGCGCCGCCGCCGCTGCAGGTGCCGAAAGGGCCGATCGCGCCCAAATTCCTGGGTGGGGAGAAAAAATGTGTGGGGCTCGCGGCGGCCTACCGCCAGGTGTGCGAGGAACTGGGCTGTCATTTCTTCGATGCCGGCCGCGTGGTCACGACCAGTACCGTGGACGGCGTGCACCTCGACGCCGACCAGCACATGACACTGGGCAAGGCAATGGCCGATTGCGTTGCGCCGCTGCTGGGCTGAACACGATCATGCGCCGCCATTGGATCACATTGCTGCCATTCTTGCTGATCGTGGGGGCCGTTGCCGCCGCGGGGGCGACATTCCAGCCCGGCGCATGGTATGAACAGCTCGCCAAGCCTTTCTGGACGCCTCCCGACTGGCTGTTTGCGCCCGTATGGACGGTGCTATATGGGATGATCGCGGTAGCCGGCTGGCTGCTGTTTTCCGGCACCGACTCTACCCTCAAGCGGCTGTGGGGGGCGCAGCTGGTACTCAATGGGCTGTGGTCCTGGCTGTTTTTAGGGCTTCACCAGCCGCTGTTGGGATTGATCGACATCATGCTGCTGGCCGCCTGCATCGCGGCGCTGGTGGTGCGTGCCCGCAGGATTTGCCGGCCCGTGATGTGGCTCATGGTCCCCTACCTGGCGTGGGTGAGCTACGCCACGACGTTGAACGCGGCAATCTGGGCCATCAATCCGGCCTAGTTGCGCTGTGTAGCCGGCTCTATCCGGCTGCCCTCCATGGCTTGCTGGATTTTCTTCCGGATCAGCGGCAACGCAGCCAGCGCCGCCTTTTCCCCCTCCATGATGGCCTCATGCTTGCGAGTGAAATCGGCCGCGCCAAAGCCGCCGGTCTCGGGGCGGATGACGACGTCGGCCCCGGCCAGTTCATTGCGGCCCAGCGTTTGGCCCATGATGGCGAAGGTTTGCAACAGGATGTCGATAATTCCTTCTATCCTGGCGTACCTGGGCTTGGCGGAGATGTCCACCGCAATCACCACCTCTGCTCCCATGTCGCGTGCCGCCTTGACCGGGATCGGACTGACCAGGCCGCCATCCACATAGTCGCGTCCGTTGATGCTGACCGGCTGGAACACGCCTGGCACACTACTGGAAGCACGCACCGCCTGTCCGGCGTTGCCGCGGCGGAACACCACCGGCTCGCCGCTGTGCAGGTCGGTGGCGACCGCGGCGAACGGCTTGCGCAGCTTTTCCAGCGGCTGGTTGCGCACTGCCTTGTTGATGAAATCCTGCAGCGCCTCGCCCTTGATGAAACCCTTGCTGGGCAGCGCCCAGTCACCGACGGTGTCCTCATCCAGCTTGAGTGCGACCTTCTGCAGATCGAAGCCGGAATAGCCTGCGGCATACAGCACGCCCACCACGCTGCCGGCGCTCGTCCCCACCACCATGTCGGGGTTGATCCCCTGGGCCTCCAGCACTTTGATCACGCCGACGTGGGCAAAACCACGCACGGCACCACCCCCCAGCACCAGAGCGATCTTCGGTAGCGGCTTGGGGGCGGGTGCTACCTCCTCCTTGGGGGGATGGGATGGCGGTGCAGGAGGCGGTGTCGGCGCGACGGCACACCCCACGAGCAACGCCAGCCCAAGCCAGCAGACCGTCGTCCGGAAATGATTTACCGAACACAAAAAGCGCGCCCCCAGGCCAGGCACGAACCCATATCTCCGAGTCGAATCCATGATGCGCAAGGTCTCATCCCATCATGACAATGTTCCGAGCGTATGCCCTCAGATGTCCCCCTTACGGGCCTTGTCCATCATCCAGATCAAGGTATCCTCGATTTCCTTCGCCGCTTGCGCTGCTTTGGGGCTGTGGTTCCTGATATGGCGCAGAGCATAGGTCGGGCGATCGAGCGAGAGATAAAGCTGCCCCTGTTTCTGGTAGATGGCGATACGGCATGGCGCGAACACGGCGAACTCGGGGTTTTCCAGGAGGATTTCGGCTCCGATGCCCAGGCTGCAGTAGGTGCGCACCTCCAGCACCCCTTCCAGGGGAAGCCCTCGTTGCTTGATGTGCTCACCGATAGGGAAGACCGCCGGGCTGACGAAATTCTTGCCCTCGGCCGCCACTTTGAGGCTGGTCACCACATCGTCGTAGGTGACGCCAGGTTCGACCTTCACCGTGTAAATGGGGGTTTCCGGATCGATCGGCGGCATGGCATCAGCACCCGCCCAGCACGGACACAATAGCAACGCGACGCACCACAACCTCAGGACATGCATGAAGCGCTCCTTCTCCAAATCACCTGTGCCATTTTGTTTCTTTCGTTCACGGGTTGACAGCACCCACCCCGACTGCGTTCCCATCACAGTGCTGCATCGATGGACTGTCTGTCCAGATGGGGCGCGATCAATCGGATGAACTCATATACGTAGCTACGCAGGTAGGCATCACGGCGGACTGCGACATAAGTCGTGCTGTCTGGAAACAGATGCGATGCATCCAGCCGCGCAAGGTTGATATCGCGCTCGGCATTGAACGCCATGTTGGCCAAAAGTCCAATGCCCAGCCCGAGCTCGACATAAGTCTTGATCACGTCCGAGTCGATGGCGGTGAGCACGATGTTGGGCCGCAGACCATGAGATTCGAACATGCGCTTGACCGAGGTGCTGCCGGTGAACCCCAGATCATAAGTGACGATGGGATAACGCGCGATTTTTTCCAGTGTGAGCGGTACATCTCTCAGCAAGGGATGGTCGAGCGGCGTCACCACGCAACGATTCCAAGTGTAGCAAGGCAAAGCCGCCAGCGTTTCACGTTCGGCGATCGATTCGGTCGCGATCCCCACATCCGCCTCGCCCGTTTCCACTAGATCCGCCACATGGGTCGGGCTACCTTGATGGATACTGAGCCGCACGTTGGGATACCGCTCGATGAATGCCTTGACCGCGGGAGGAAGTCGATAACGTGCCTGCGTGTGCGTGGTAGCAATGGTGAGCGTACCTTCGTTCTCCCGGGTGTAATCCTCTCCAACCCGCTTGATATTCTCCACCTCGCGTAGCATACGTTCGGCCATGGCGAGAATGACACGACCTGGCTCGGTAATGCTGGTCAGCCGTTTGCCGCTACGATGGAAGATCTGCAGGCCCAGCTCTTGCTCCAACAATTGAATCTGCTTGCTGACACCGGGCTGAGAAGTGTGCAACACCTCGGCCGCCAGCGAGACATTGAGGTTCTGGCGGGCAACCTCGCGGATGTATCGAAGTTGGTGCAGTTTCATACGCAATACATTATAACGAATCATTATAAAATATAACAACAAACCATTTTATGGATATAGAAAAGATTGCTATAGTCTCGGCCATGAAGCTACGCGATCTCGATTTCAGTCCCAATCCCGTCAACGAAGAGCACCGTGCTCTCGGTTTGCCGCCGGTGGAAGAATCGGTGACCCATCCAGGCAACCACCCCATACTGACCATGTTTGCCTGGCTGGCCGGTTTTCTCATCTTGGCCGCGATGGCTTATCTCGGGATGCGGCTATTCGATTTTTCCGGAGGACATGCCAATCTGGTCGAAATCGTGCGCGAAGTGGTGACGAGTCCGGTTTTCTGGTCGGCGGTAGGAGTAGGTGTCATCGCCCAAACCATCGATGGTGCATTGGGAATGGCCTACGGCATCACTTCGATGACGTTTCTCATGGCCACCGGGGTGTCTCCCGCAGTGGCGACCGCCAGCGTCCATATCGCCGAGGTCTTTACCACCGGGGTGTCCGGCATCGCCCACGTGCGGATGCAAAACGTCAATCCCAAGCTGTTCTTCAGGCTACTGCTGCCCGGCATCACAGGTGCGGTCGCCGGCGCCTACCTGGTCTCGAGCGTGGATGGCAAATTACTCAAACCCTATGTATCGGCATATCTGCTGATCATGGGGCTGTACATCCTGAGCAAGGTATTCCGCAAAATCCGGCAGGTGCACCATGAGCCCAGGCATGTCGCCAAGCTGGCCTTGTTCGGCGGGTTCATGGATTCTGCCGGGGGGGGCGGATGGGGCCCCATCGTCACCACCACGCTCATCGGCTCCGGCCATGACCCGCGCACCACCATTGGTTCGGTCAATTTCGCCGAATTCTTCCTTACTTTCGGCTGTGCAATCGCCTTTTCGATTTTGGTGGAAGATGGTCCCTGGCCGGTGGTGGCGGGACTGGTGATCGGGGGGATTTTTACTGCGCCGCTGGCCGCGTTCCTGACACGCAAACTATCGACCCGCGTGCTGTTGATTTTGGTTGGGCTGCTGATCACCACGGTCAGCGCATTCAATCTCTACAAAGCCCATGCCGTCTGATGGAATGGATGGACGAGACACCATGCCCACGATTTCGTTTATAGCCATAAGAAATAATTTAGAACTACTTACTATTTTTAAGAATTAACTATCCAACGTATAGTAGTGTTTGTGTCACCGTTTGAAATCGTCATGGACTTAGGCTACGTCATCGCAGGATTTATCGTCGGCTGGCTGGTCGGATTGACCGGCGTGGGTGGAGGTTCGCTCATGACCCCCATTCTGCTGCTTCTTTTCAATGTCAAGGCCGCTGTCGCCGTAGGCACCGACCTGCTTTATGCTGCGATCACCAAGTCGGTGGGGATTTTGGCGCATGGCAAGCTCGGCAACATCGACTGGCGTATCGTAGGCCGCCTGGCGGCAGGAAGCGTTCCCGCCGCACTGGTCACCACCCTATGCCTGGAACGTTTGGGTACTGCATCCGAAACCGTGGTCCATGGGATCAAATTCTGGTTGGGGATCGCCCTGCTGCTCACCTCTATTTCCGTGCTATTCCGCCAGGAACTGATGCGCCTCAACAAAAGCGCGCATCTGGTGCCCCACCGCTACGTGCCAGTGGCCACGGTCATGCTGGGGTTGGTGCTGGGATTCCTGGTCACGCTGACCTCAGTCGGCGCCGGCGCACTGGGCGTGACGGCATTGCTCATCCTGTATCCCAGAATCCCGGTCAACAAGATCGTGGGCAGTGATGTCGCTCATGCGGTACCGCTCACGCTGGTCGCCGGGCTGGGGCATGCCAGCCTGGGCACCGTCAATTACGGCTTGCTGGGCATGCTGCTGCTCGGCTCCATTCCAGGTATCTGGATCGGCAGCCACATGACCCACAAGTTCAGCGAGCAGTGGGTGCGCAACGTGCTTGCATTGATCCTCGTCTATGTAGGCCAGAAACTGGCGTTCCCGCAACTGCCCCAAATGCTGGGGCTGGTCGTGTTGTTCAGCATCGCTTTGCTTAAACACTGGCTGGATAAACGCTTTGCGGTCACTTCCGATGGCAAATAACCCCTAACCTGCTTTTACGCCTTATGTACCTCTACGACGACATCGACCAGCGCCTCATCGACGAACGCGTCGCCCAGTTCCGCGACCAGACGCGGCGCTATTTGGCGGGCCAGCTCACTGACGACGAATTCCGCCCGCTGCGCCTGCAGAATGGCCTCTACATTCAGCGCCATGCCCCCATGCTGCGTGTCGCCATTCCTTACGGGCTACTTTCGTCCGCACAGTTACGCAAACTGGCGCACATTGCCCGTGTCTATGACCGCGGCTATGCACACTTCACCACGCGCCAGGACATCCAGTTCAATTGGCCGCAACTGGAACGCGTACCGGATATCCTGGCCGAGCTCGCCACGGTACAGATGCACGCCATCCAGACTTCGGGCAACTGCGTACGCAACATCACCACGGATCAATTCGCGGGCGTAGCGCCGGACGAAGTGGTCGATCCGCGCCCACTGGCCGAAATCCTGCGCCAGTGGAGCAGCTTTCATCCGGAATTCGCCTATCTCCCCAGAAAATTCAAGATCGCCGTCAACGGCAGCCTGAATGACCGTGCCGTGATTCGGGTGCACGACATCGGTCTGGGTTTTTATCGTGACGCAAAAGGCGAAATCGCCTTACAGGTCTGGGTGGGGGGCGGCCTCGGCCGCACTCCCATGATCGGCACATTGATCCGCGAACATTTGGAATGGCGCCACATGCTGACCTATTGCGAGGCCATCCTGCGCGTCTACAACCGCTATGGCCGGCGCGACAATGCTTTCAAGGCGCGTATCAAAATTCTGGTCAAAGCGCTGGGTGCAGAGGAGTTCGCCCGCCAGGTCGAAGAAGAATGGTCCCATCTCAAAGATGGACCCCACACGATCACCGAGGAAGAATTCCAGCGTGTATCCGGTTTTTTCCAGCGAACCAACTACGCAACGCTCGACGATTATTGCCCGGAATTCGAGCAACAATTGCAAACAAATCGTGCTTTCGCCCGTTGGGTCGAGCGCTGCGTGCATCCCCACAAGGTGCCGGGCTATCGTGCCGTGACACTCTCGCTCAAGCCAACCGGTGTCGCGCCGGGGGATGCCACCGCCGACCAGATGGACAGTATCGCTTTCTTGGCCGACCGCTACAGCTTCGGCGAGTTGCGCGTCTCGCACGAGCAGAACTTGATTTTGGCCGATGTCCGGGTCAGCGATCTGTACGCGCTATGGGAACAAGCCAAGCGTATCGGCGTTGCCACGCCCAATATCGGCCTGCTCACCGACATCATCTGCTGCCCGGGGGGCGATTTCTGCTCTCTGGCCAACGCCAAGAGCATCCCCATCGCGCGGGCCATCCAAGAGAAATTCGATGACCTTGATTACCTATACGACATCGGAGACCTCGACCTCAACATCTCCGGCTGCATGAATTCCTGCGGCCATCACCACGTAGCCCATATCGGGGTGCTGGGGGTGGATAAGGACGGCGCCGAGTGGTACCAGATTACACTCGGAGGTTCCCAAGGCAATGACGCCGCCATCGGCACAGTGATTGGCCCCGCTTTTGCGGCGGAAGAGGTGCCGGGCGTGGTGCAGAAGCTGATCGAAACCTACGTGGCCGAACGTCTCGAAGGCGAACGGTTCATCGACACCGTACGGCGGGTCGGCATCGCTCCCTTCAAGGCCAATGTCTATGCCAAGGAGGCTGCCCATGCGTAATCTGATTCGCAATCATGCGGTGGTCGCCGATGACTGGACCTTCGTGCCGCTGCCACCACCGGCCGAGGAAACCATACGCAAACAAGCTGGCAAGGTAGTCATATTCAAGTTGACTGGTGAGCCGGCTGCCACTCCTGAGCAAATCCAGGCCACGGAAATTCCGTCGGGCAAGGTAATCATTCCGCTTTCGGTATGGCTTGCCCGCAAGGAAGAACTGGCTGCCCGTGTTGCCGCCAGTGAAATCGGCGTCTGGCTGGAAACCCATGAATTGGTGGAAGATCTGGTCGGCAGCTTGCCGGACATCAATGCACTCCCCGTCATCGCAATACATTTTCCGCGCTTTGCCGACGGACGTGGCTTCAGCATCGCCACCCTGCTACGTACCCGTTTCGGATACCGCAACGAGATTCGCGCAGTAGGGGACGTGTTGCGCGACCAGTTGTTCTACATGAAGCGCTGCGGCTTCGATGCGTTTGCCATCCGGGAAGACCGCTCCGCGGAAGAAGCCCTGGCCAGCCTGCGCGACTTTTCCGAGCCCTACCAGGGCGCAGTGGACAACCCCTTACCCGTATGGCGTCGCTATACCCGCTATTGTCAGCACCCTTTCGCCGAACGCAAGTACCAGCCAGTCCACGAGGACGAGGTTGACTGATGACACTCGAGGCCAAAATCGCCGCTGCCGCTGTCTTGCTGGAGCGCATCCAAGATGAATTTAGCCCGGCCACTCTGGCAAGCAGTCTGGGCGCCGAAGACATGGTGCTGACCGACCTGATCGCCCGACATGCCCCTGGCATCAGCGTGTTCTCCTTGGACACCGGCCGCCTCAACCCGGAAACCTACGACCTGCTGGCCAAGGTGCAGGCCACTTATGGCAAGACGCTCACCATCCGGGTGTTTTACCCGCAGCCGGACACCCTCCAAGCCTTCGTCGAAGCCAATGGCATCAACGCTTTCTACCATAGCGTGGAACTGCGCAAAGCCTGCTGCGCCATCCGTAAAGTCGAACCCCTCAAACGTGCCCTGGCCGGCCATCATGCCTGGATTACTGGGATGCGTCGCAGCCAATCGATCACCCGCGCCGATTTACCTTTGGAAGAGTGGGATGCCGAACACGGCTTGCGCAAGTTCAATCCCTTGGCCGACTGGAGCGAGAAGGAAGTCTGGGACTACATCCGTAGCCATGGAGTGCCTTATAATGCGCTGCACGACCAGCATTATCCCAGCATCGGCTGTGCGCCTTGCACCCGCGCCATCGCGGTGGGCGAGGATATCCGCGCCGGCCGCTGGTGGTGGGAAGACGCGACCACCAAGGAATGTGGTCTGCACGTGAAAAATATCCAACCATGACACCAACCCTCTCTCATCTCAAGGCCTTGGAAGCGGAATCCATCCACATCATGCGCGAAGTGGTGGCCGAATTCCGTAATCCCGTCATGTTGTATTCGGTTGGCAAGGATTCCAGTGTCATGCTGCACGTTGCACGCAAGGCCTTCTACCCTGGGCCGTTGCCATTCCCTCTGCTGCATGTGGACACTGGCTACAAATTCAAGGAAATGTACGCGTTTCGCGATTGGTACGCCAAGGAAATCGGTGCCAGATTGATCGTGCACCGCAACGAGGAAGCCATCGCCCAAGGCGCACATCCTCTCAAGCTCGGTGTCGCCCGCTGCTGCGGTGCGCTCAAGACCAAGGCATTATTGGATGCCTTGGCGGAGGGTGGATTCGATGCCGCCATGGGTGGGGCCCGCCGCGATGAGGAGCGCTCCCGCGCCAAAGAGCGCATCTTCTCCTTCCGCGACGAATTCGGTCAGTGGGATCCCAAAAATCAGCGTCCAGAGCTGTGGGATCTCTACAACTGCCGCATCCACGAAGGCGAGTCGATTCGTGTGTTCCCATTGTCCAATTGGACCGAAGTGGACGTCTGGCAGTACATCAAGCTGGAGAACATCCCCATCGTGCCCCTCTACTACGCCAAAGAGCGGCTCATGGTCAGGCGTGGCACCCTGCTGATTCCAGCGGATGATGCTGGCAATCTCAAGGAAGGCGAACAACCCGAAGTCGTGATGTGCCGCTTTCGCACCTTGGGCTGCTCGCCCTGTACTGGTGCGGTCTATTCCACGGCGACCACCATCGATGAAATCGTGGCCGAAGCCGCCACCGCCACCCGCTCGGAACGCGAGACGCGCATCATCGACCACGGCAGCAATACCATGGAAGACAAAAAGAAGGAAGGATATTTCTGATGAACTCGATCGACCAGAATATCTTCGCTGCAACCGACACTGAGCTGTTGCGTTTCACCACCGCCGGCAGCGTGGATGACGGCAAATCCACCCTGATCGGTCGGCTGTTGGTGGACACCAAAGGCGTGTTCGAGGATCAGCTGGATGCCGCCAAGCGCATAGAAGCAAAAAAAGGCGCCAAGGGCGCTTACCTCGCCTTGCTCACCGATGGCTTGCAAGCCGAACGCGAACAAGGAATCACCATCGACGTCGCCTACCGCTACTTCGCCACGCCGAAGCGTAAGTTCATCATTGCCGACACGCCCGGCCATGAACAGTACACCCGCAACATGGTGACCGGCGCGTCCACCGCGCATCTTGCCGTCATCTTGATCGACGCGCGCAAGGGTGTGCTCACCCAGTCACGTCGTCACACCTACATCTCCCGTCTGTTGGGCATTCCGCACATCGTGGTGGCCATCAACAAAATGGACCTGGTCGGTTACGCCCAAGAAACTTATGAAAAGATCGTCCGAGATTTTCTAGAATTCTATGAAAAGCTCGACGTCACGGGCGGGGACGTTACCTTCATTCCGATTTCCGCGCTGGAAGGCGACATGGTGGTCGAGCGTGGCCACAACATGCCATGGTATGAAGGTCCTACCTTGCTGGAAAAGCTGGAAACCGCCCCCGTCCTGGTTCAAATCAATGCCGAGGATTTCCGTTTCCCGGTGCAGTTGGTGTCTCGTCCGCAAACCGAAGAGCTCCATGACTTTCGCGGCTACATGGGGCGCATCGAGTCTGGCTCGGTCAAGGTGGGAGATGCGATTACCGTACTGCCATCCGGCCTGACTTCACGCATCAAGCGCATCATCACCTGGGATGGAGAATTGGAAGAGGCTTTCGCGCCGATGTCTGTCACCCTCACTCTGGAAGACGAACGCGACATTTCGCGCGGCGACATGATCGTGCATACGGACAACCCACCGCGGGTGGAAAAAGAGCTACGTGCCATGCTGTGCTGGATGCACGAGACACCCATGGTGCCGGGCAAGAAATACCTGATCAAGCATACCACCACCACGGTCAAAGCCATGGTGACCGCGTTGGAGTACCGGGTTGACATCAATACATTGGAGCACATTCCCGCTCCACCCGAGCTCAAAATGAACGAAATCGGTCTGGTCAACCTCAAGCTACTCAAGCCCATCGCTTGTGATGCTTATGAAAAAAACCGTGCCACGGGGGGATTCATCGTGATCGATGATTTCACCAACATGACGGTGGGCGCGGGGATGATTCGATAGGCGGGAACTGGTAGAATTCGTGGCTTGTGAATCTGGAGAGCATCAAATGACTTACGTCGTCACCGAGAACTGCATCAAATGCAAATACACCGACTGTGTAGACGTCTGTCCCGTCGACTGTTTCGTGGAAGGCCCCAATTTCCTGGCGATCAATCCCGATGAGTGCATCGACTGCACCCTGTGTGTACCCGAATGCCCGGCCGAAGCCATATTCGCTGAAGACGACGTGCCCGAGGATCAAAAGGAGTTCATAGAACTCAATGCCCGCTTTGCCAAGATCTGGCCCTCCATCACCACCAAAAAAGACCCGTTGCCGGATGCCGATCGGTACAATGGCATGAAAGGCAAACGCAGTATGCTGGAAGAATGAGGCTGTCCAGAGACCACAAAACGGAAACGGGCGCCACGGCGCCCGTTTGGTTTTTTGAATGGCGACCGGCTTACTTCTGCTCGTTGCCCTGTACGTCGAACTTGACCGTCAGCAGATAGGCAATGTAGTTGCCCTTTTCCTGGGCGGTGCAGTCGCGGCCCAGGATATTGTTGCAGTGCTCGGTGAAGTTCTTTTCCACCTTCTCGAGGTCACTGAAGCGGGATTTCTCCACCACCGGTGATAGCGGCTTGATCGGCTTGCCGGTCACGATGTGCTTGCCCGGATTGGCCGGATTGTCGGTGTGGCAAGACGAGCACGAAACTTGCTTGCCCTTGAGCGTGAATTCCCGCTTGAAGAAATTACGCCCCATGTCCGGCAGAAAGCCCTTGAAATCGGGATTGATGTTCTTGGCGATGGCCGCATACTTCTTGGCGAATGCCTTCGCCGTCTCGACATCGGCCTGGGCGTTCAGGCTGAGGGCGCCCAGAGCCAGCATCAGGAAACAAGCAGTCTTACGCATACAAGCTCTCCGAAAGTCATGGTATGGAATGGTAACCGTCACGACGATTCTGTCGTGTCGCGCTAAAGAAACCTTGAAAAACCGTAACGAGGGCTTGCAGGCTTACGCGCCCGGAGCGACATGACAAAGCGTAAGGCAATGGAGCAAGCACCGCGCAACGCCGCCCTCCCACCGCACAGCAGGTCATGCAGAGGTTTCCTCGGTCGAACGAAAAATGGGCATAGGATGCCAATCGACGGTCTATAATTCGATGAAAAGACTCTCCCATCCTGCCTTGAAACCAGAACACTACAAAATCGCCATCATCGGTTCCGGCCCCAGCGGACTTTCCGCTGCGGCACATGCCGCCGAACTCGGGATCTCCCACATCCTGCTGGAAGCCGAGCAGCAGCCGGCCCATACCATCCGCAAGTTCCAGAAGGGCAAACTGGTCATGGCCGAACCGCGTGCGTTACCTTTGCGCAGCCCCATGTCGTTCTCGATGGGATCGCGTGAGAGCATCCTAGCAAAATGGGATGAAGAAATCGTGAAATATGGCATCAACTTGCGCTTGGGTGCCCAGGTTTGCACGATCAAGCGGATGGCACAAGGATTCGTGCTTGGTCTGGCTACTGGTGAAACGATCCATGCCGAGTACGTGGTACTCGCCATCGGGCTGCAAGGCAACATTCGCAAGCTCAACGTGCCCGGGGAAGATTTGCCACGGGTGCAATATCAGTTGGACGACCCCGACGAATATGAAGACGAGACCATCGTCGTGGTCGGGGGGGGAGATACTGGTGTCGAGAATGCCCTGGCTTTGCGACACAAAAACCATGTCATCCTGATCAACCGCTTCAGTGAATTCGTCCATTGCAAGGAAGCCAACCTCGCGGCGCTGAATACGGCGCTCAAGCAGGGTGAAATGGAGTGTCGTCTCAGCACTTACGTCGAAAAGGTGGAAAGCACCCCTGACAAGGCCTATCCACTGCTCCTGTCGGTCAGGACACCAGAGGGCACCGAACACATTCCCTGTCATCGGGTCATAGCGCGTCTGGGCGCCCGACCGCCACGCGATCTGCTCGAAAGCTTCGGGATCCAATTCCCCAGTGAGGATCCGGCCGCCGTTCCTCAACTGACGGCGCGCTACGAATCCAATGTCCCCGGCCTGTACATCGTGGGTGCCCTAGCCGGCTATCCTTTGATCAAGCAGGCGATGAACCAAGGCTATGAGGTCATCGAACACATTCTGGGCCGTCCAGTGGAGCCGGCGGACGAGGCACTGTTGCGCCAGAAATTTGCCAAGATCCCTTATATCAACAGCGTAGAGCAAGGATTGACACTAATTCGCCAGCGCGTGCCATTGCTCGCCACTCTCTCGAGCTTGCAACTGCGTGACTTTATGCTGGAAAGCGACATCGTGGCGTTGAATCCGGGCGATGTGGTGTTCCGGCGCAATGATTACAGCACCAGTTTCTACTGCATCATCGAAGGCGTGGTGGACGTTTACGTAAAGGATGAGAATGGGCCACCCAATTTCCACCTCTATACCGGAGAGTTTTTTGGCGAGATGGGCCTGATCTCCGGCCGACGCCGTTCGACCACCATCAAGGCCAGCAGCCACTGCTTGTTGCTGGAATCACCTCGCCAGACCATGCTGAGACTGACCCAATCCATGGTCTCGGTGCGGCGCATGATCGACGCCGTATCGCTGAAGCGTACGGTGCAGCTTCATATCGGCTTGTCTCTCAGTGCTGCCGAACTGGATTATCTGGTACGCAATGCCAAATTCCGTCAATACGCCGCCGGTGAAGTCATCTGGCACCAAGGCGACAAAGCGGATGGCCTTTATTTGGTGCGCAGTGGCTCGGTCGCCATTTCACGCCTCATCGGCGGTAGGGAAGTCGTACTTTCCTATGTTTCCGCAGGCAACTACTTCGGCGAAATGGCGCTGATTACCGGAACACCCCGGCAACGCACCGCGCGTGCCGCCGTCAACACCGAGGTCGTCATCCTGGAAGCCGAACGCGTCGCTGAGATGATGGAGCGCAACCCTGATCTATTGCGCCAGCTCAACGCACGGTATCTGGAAAACGTACGGCACGAACTATCAGACGAGATCGTCCAAACCAGTGCCGATTCGGGGAATTTAATCGCCTTCCTGGTGCAGCAAGGCATTGGCGAGGCGACCGACGTGCTGCTGATCGACGAGACCATCTGCACACGTTGCGACAACTGCGAAAAGGCCTGTGCGGCCACCCATGATGGCACTTCCCGGCTCGATCGCAAGACTGGACCAGTATTCGACCAGATTCGCGTCCCCTCTTCCTGTCGCCACTGCGAACATCCGCACTGTATGAAAGATTGTCCACCCGACGCCATCCGGCGTTCGGTGGATGGCGAAGTGTTCATCAACGATACCTGCATTGGCTGTGGCAACTGCGTGGTCAATTGCCCCTACGACGTGATTCAGTTGGCCTCGGTGGACAGCGGGCGCAAACCACCCAGCCTGTGGCAATGGCTGCTGTTCGGCCGCGGCCCGGAGCCGGGCGGCAGGGCAGGCGCGCCCAGCCAGAACGCAACGAAGATCGCCGTGAAATGCGACATGTGCAAGGACCTCGCCGATGGGCCAGCCTGTGTACGCTCCTGCCCGACTGGAGCGGCAATTCGTGTCTCGCCCCAGGAATTTTTGGACTACGCGGTATGGCGCAAGAGTAAGGTCGGCTGACAACGACACCATGGATCACCAGACATTCGTCAATTACAAAAATTACCGCTACCTGAAACTCATCCTCTGGATGGTGCTGGTTGCCATTGGCGCTTATGCGTTGCACCAGCCTAGCTTCGGCGCCTATGGCGGCACCTGGCTGGGCTATGTGCTGGGCAGTCTGTCGGCTGCCATCGTGCTGCTGCTGCTGTGGTTTGGCATCCGCAAACGCCAGTACAATGGAATCGGCCAACTCAAAGGCTGGTTGTCCGCGCACATCTACCTGGGTGCCGCCCTGCTGGTATTCGCCACCCTGCATACCGGCTTCCAGTTCGGCTGGAACGTGCACACCTTGGCCTATGCCCTATTGGTGTTGTTGGTGATCAACGGCTTTTATGGAGTGTATGCCTATCTGCATTTCCCACGCATGATCACCGAGAATCTGGGCGATGACAGCCTGCAAGACCTGCTCAACAAAATCGCCGAGCTAGATCGGCTGGCACGTACCCATGCCCTCCAGTTACCCGATGACATCAATGCCATCGTGATGAAAGCCTGTCAGGAAACCAAAATTGGTGGCAACGTCCTGCAACAGCTGACCGGTCGCCATCCGGATTGTCCGACTGCGGCTGCCGTCAAGGTCTTGCGCGAATACGGCCACGATTTGAAATTCGGCCACCCCAAGCTATACCGTGAACTCTATCTGATCATGCTGCAGAAAGAAACGCTGGTGGCGCGAGCCCGTCGTGACGTCATGCTCAGATCCCATCTGGAAGTATGGCTGTATCTTCACGTCCCCCTTGCCGTCGCGCTACTGGTGGCCTTAACCGCCCATGTCACCGCCATCTTTTTCTACTGGTGAACGAATGATACGCTGCGCCCTCGTCCACATCTCGCGTAACAAGCGCGGCCAGGCCATCCGCCAGGAACAGCTGATCGAGGCCGACATCCTCAGCATCGGACGTGCCGCCGAATGCCGCATCCATCTGCCCGACCATCGGGTAAGCCTGCACCATGCCTCCATCCGTCATTCCGATGACGGTCGACTTTACGTGGAGGGAGAAAACACGCCGCTCTCCATCGACGGCACGTTCGAGCAAAGCGCCGAATTGGTGACAGGGATGCACTTCATGGTCGGCCCTTACCAGTTCATCGCCGAAGCCATCGATGGACCCGACCAACTGACGCTCAGCTATGAGCTAGTCCAGCCCTTGACCGAAGCGGAAACTGCTTACGCCAATCGCGCGCCCATGACGCTGAGCGAGACTGGCTTGTCCAAACGCAAGATCGCATGGGGGCTCGCCGGGCTCGTTGCCTTCGCCTTCCTCGTTCTACCGATCGTCTATGCCCTCAGTCCCTCGTTGCAAGATGCACTGAAAGACCGTCTTGCTTTTACACCGGAGGAGTTCTGGAACGCAGGCAACATGTCGCCTGGTCATCGGGCGCTCACCACCCAATGCAACACCTGTCACCAACGACCGTTCCACGCCGTGGAAAATCAGGCTTGCGAAAGCTGCCACAAGCATCTTCCACCACACATCCCGGAACCCGTACTGCATGCCAAAGTCTTCAATCAAGTACGCTGTTCCGAATGCCACCTCGACCATAGAGGCAGGAGTGGCCTGGTGCGTCATGACACACAGCAATGCACGACATGCCATGGCGATATCAAAACACGCAACCCGGAAACACAACTATCCAACATCCACGATTTCAGCACTGACCACCCAGCGTTCCGACTGACACTGCGTACCGGCCCTGGCCCACAAGACGTAAAACGCGTGCGGCAATCGGAGCATACCCGCCTTACCGAACACTCTGGGCTCAAATTTTCTCACCAGACCCATCTCGAAAAAGCGCTGATCGAACTGACGCCAGGCGGCAAGACGCGTGATATCCAGTGTGGAGATTGTCACAAACCGGACGATGCCGGCAGGGGATTCGCTCCCATGAACATGACCATGACTTGTCAACAGTCACGTTGCCATGCGCTGGAATTCGATCCGCCCGAACCGGATCGACATGTGCCGCACGCCTCCGTACAAACCGTACTGAACACCTTGCGCGAGTTTTACGCCAACAAGGCGCTCAACCACACGAACAACGCGAACATGGGCGCAGAAAACGCACGTAGCATACGTGCCCGCGCCCGTGCCGAGGCCGAACGCAACGCAATACGCCTGTTTACACAAGCCGAGGAAGGCACCTGCCTGGAATGCCACGAAATCACACGGGACGACAACGACCGGAACATCCCCTGGAAGGTGGCCCCGGTGCATATCACCGACTCCTGGTTACCCAAGGCGCGCTTTCCGCACAACAAACACCAGACCGCACAATGCACCGACTGCCACGACATTACGCACTCCAACGACAGCGCGGACGTTGCCATTCCTGACATCCGCAACTGCCGTCAATGTCATGTCGGCAGCAAGCCGGCCAAAACCCAGGTCAGCAGCACCTGCGTCACCTGCCACAACTTCCACGGCGTGACCTCGCAACAAAGCTCCAGGCCGGCGAACACAGGGTTGGAGTAGTACGACAACCAAAAGAAACGGCCCGCGCTTGCGGGCCGTTTTGACTGATGCACTCCTGCTGCGGGATTATTTGACCGTCAGCAGATAGGTGATGTAGTCGGCCTTTTCCGCTGCGGTGCAATCCCTGCCGATCACTTCGTAGCAATGCTTCTCGAAGTTGGTCTCGACCTTGTCTAGATTGCTGAAACGGGCTGTATTGACAGAAGGCGCCAATGGCTTGATCGGCTTCTTGGTGGTGATGTGCCTGCCTTCGGCGGCTGGATTCTCGGTATGGCAGGAAGAACAAGACACTTCCTTGCCACGCACCAGGATCTTACGGTTGAAAAACGCCTTGCCCGCCTCGGCAGAAGGCGTGTAATCAGGATTGATGTTTTTGGCAAACGTCGCGTACTTGTCCGCCAACTTCTGGGCGGAAGCAACATCTGCGTAAACTGGGAGGCTCACTACACCGAGTGCGACGAGCAGCGAAGAGACATATTTGGGCATCTGAAACTCCATTCTCAAAGTTGGTTTGGATTGCTATGCGCATTTTACACCAAGAGTAATGCCTTGGGCGAAGAATTGGTTGACATGAAAAAATGGGTTGTAAGACGTTTCAACACTCCGCCGGGGGATGGGTGCGCCATTTACTCGTACGGCGGACACACAGCCAGCCCACCAGCAGATAACCCGCCATGCCCAGCGCCAGCCCGAGCGGACGATCCCACAACAATGGGATGAGGGCTCCTGCCGACAACGTGGACAGCAGCATCTGGACGAACGCCTGGCCAGACGCCGCGGTCCCGCGCAAGCGGGGATGCCGGTCGAGCGCCGCCACCGAAAGTACCGGCATGGCAAACGCCATCCCGACGTTATAAAGTGCCACTGGCAGGATGTTGTACGCAGGTGCTGGCGGCAGCCACAGGCAGACCACCAGATTGACCAGCACCACCCCCCCCATCCAAGCGTAGGCCAGGCGCAGGATGCGCGCCTCTGCCATACGCCCGGCCAGACGCCGCGCCAGCCACGATCCGGTCACCATGCCCAGCACCGTGGGCACGAACATCATGCCGAACTGGTGCTCGTTCAGGCCGAGATGCTGGATCAGAAACACGGGGGCTGCCAGCACGTACACGAAAAAGCCGGCAAAATTGGCACCGAAGGCAAAAACCAGCCGCCCGAACTCGGCATCACCGAACACCTTTCCGTAATCCAGTATAAGCTGGCGCGCCGACAGTGGCACGCGGCGCTCCGGCGGCCAGGTTTCCGGCAGCCAGGCATGTACGGCCACGATCGCCAGCACCGCATACAAGCACAGAAAAACGAAGATCGCCTGCCAGTGGATGCCCAGCAACAGCCCGCCGACGATGGGAGCGACCGCCGGCGCCAGCCCGAAGATCATCTGCACCTGCGCCATCACCCGCTGTGCTGCCACCCCCTCGAACAGGTCGCGCACCATGGCGCGTGCCACCACGTTACCGGCACCGGCCGAAAGCCCTTGCAGAAAGCGGAAAAACCACAACGCTTCCACGCTGGTCGCCAGCGCACAGCCCACCGACGCGATGGCGAACATGCCCAGCCCGATACGGATGGCCGCCAGCCGGCCGATGGCATCGGAAATCGCGCCATGCCACAGCGTCATCAGCGCATAAGGCAACAGATACGCCGTCAGGCTCTGCTGGATGTGCAGCGGCGTCCCGCCCAGATCGGCAGCCAGCGCCGGGAATGCCGGCAGATAGGTATCGATGGCAAACGGCGCAAGCGCCGCGAGGGCCGCGAGCAGGACGGCGGTCAAGGATGGCGATGGCATGACGCACATTTTGCCACAGCAATCTGCAGCAATATCGCTTGAAAGAATGTGGCTTTCGCTATATCGTTGATCTGAAATTAGAAAGCCCGGCGGGTTTCCCCGCCGGGCTGGGTACAGGTTATTCACCTTTATTGTAGCAACGGCTCTCACCCCGGATGAGCTACAACGGTGACATTATGAGGGAGAACCGGCATGGCAGACAAGAGCAAAAATCATGGCCCACTCACTTACGGTCTGGACATTGGCATCGCCTCAGTCGGTTGGGCGGTTCTGGGCGAAAACCGCATCATCGGTCTGGGCGTGCGCTGTTTCGACAAGGCAGAAACCGCCGACAAAGGCGAATCGCTCAACCTTGCGCGACGGACGGCGCGGCTATTGCGCCGCCGCCTGCGCCGACGTGCCTGGCGGCTGACCAAACTTGCACGGCTGTTGAAACGCGAAGGGCTGATTGCCAGCGTCGATGTGCTCAAGAAGCCACCCGCCAAAGGCTTCAAGACACCCAACTTGTGGCGGCTGCGTGTGGAAGCCCTCGACCGCAAACTCGAAGCCGAGGAATGGGCGCGCGTGTTGTATCACCTCGTCAAGCACCGCGGCTTTCACTGGCAAAGCCGCGCCGAAGAAAAGCAAGCCGACCAAGACAAGGAAGGCGGCGCGGTCAAGAAAGGTCTGGCAGAAACGAAGCGGCTCATGCAGGAGAAAAACTACCGCATCGCGGCCGAGATGGTGCTGGCTGAATTCCCCGATGCCCAGCGCAACAAGCACGGTGATTACAGCAAAGCGCTTTCCCGCGAATTGCTGGCAGATGAACTGGCCACCCTGTTCCGGCGCCAGCGTGATCTCGGAAATCCGCACGCCACCGAACGGCTCGAAGCCGCGTTGCTTGGCAATGGCGACAAGAAAAGCGGGTTGTTCTGGGCCCAGCACCCGCCATTGTCTGGCGAAGCGCTCCTGAATATGCTGGGCAAATGCACCTTCGAAAAAAACGAATACCGTGCGCCCAAAGCCAGCTTCACCGCCGAGCGCCATGTCTGGCTGACCCGCCTCAATAACCTACGCATCGTAGTGGATGGCAAAACCCGCCCGCTCACCGATGCGGAACGGCGTTTCGCGCTGCCTCTGCCTTACCTGCAAGCTGGCGACTTCACCTATAAACAGCTCGGTAACGCACTGGTAAAAGAAGGTTTTCTGCAAAAAGACCGCTTCAAGTTTGCCGGTCTCTCCTACCCAAGCGACAAACAAAAAGAAGAGGGGAAAGCAAAGAGCCCGGAAGACGAGAAACTGGTCAAGCTCCCCGGCTGGCAGGAATTGCGCAAGACGCTCAAGGATGCCGGACTGGACACCGAATGGCAGAAAATCTCCGTCGCCGCACTGGATGGACAGCCGCAACTGCTGGATGAAATCGCCCGCGTGCTTTCGGTGTACAAGGAAGATGAAGAAGTGGAGCGCGAACTCGGCAAACTGGATTTGCCGAACAAGGACGCGATGGTACAAGCCCTGCTGACTATCCGCTTCGACAAGTTTAGCAACCTCTCCCTGAAGGCCCTCTACGCCATCCTGCCGCATATGGAAGCCGGTCTGCGCTATGACGAAGCCTGCATGAAGGCCGGTTATCACCACAGCCTGCCCGATCGGCACGACCCGCAAGCCAAGCGCGATTACCTACCCCCTTTCTACACGGGACGCGACAAGGATGGCCGCCTGAAATTCAACGAAGAACTGGACATCCCGCGCAACCCGGTCGTGTTGCGCGCGCTCAATCAGGCGCGCAAGGTGGTCAATGCGCTGATCAAGACGTATGGCCCACCGCACGAAGTGCACATCGAGATGGGGCGTGATCTGTCCAAGCCCTATGATGAACGCAAAAAAATCGAGAAGGAACAGGCCGAATACCGCGCACGGAACGAGAACGACTGGAATGAATTCGTAAAAAACGCTGCTTCCATGGGTTTGAAAGCAACCCCTGATCGGGAACGCCATGGAAGGGATTTTGTGAAATGGCAACTCTACCGTGAACAGCAAGGCAAATGCGCCTATTCGCTGGAGCCATTGGACATCAACCGCCTGCTCGAACCAGGCTATGCCGAAATCGACCACGCCCTGCCCTACTCGCGCAGCTTCGACGACAGCAAGAACAACCGCGTGCTGGTGCTGGCCCGTGAAAACCGCAACAAGGGCAACATGACACCTTTTGAATATCTGGGTGGCAAGGACGACAGTGAACGCTGGCGGCAATTCGTTGCCTTCGTGGAAAGCAACAAGAACTACCGGCAGGCCAAGCGCAACCGTCTGCTCAAGAAGGACTTCGGCGAGGATGAAGCCCAGCCCTTCCGCGACCGCAACCTCTACGACACCCGCTATATCTGCCGCTTTTTCAAGAACTACGTCGAGCGTTATCTCAATCTGCACGAAGATAGCGAGGCCAAGCGCTGCACCGTGGTTAACGGCCAGTTGACCGCCTTTTTGCGCGCCCGCTGGGGGCTGACCAAAATCCGGAGTGAAAGCGACCGCCACCACGCGCTGGATGCCGCCGTGGTCGCGGCATGCACCCATGGGATGGTCAAGCGGTTGTCGGATTATTCCCGTCGCAAAGAGCTGGAGCTGGTGCGTGAAGGCTTCATCGACATGGAGACTGGCGAAGTCATCCATCCCGCCATGCTGGAACGGCTGGAACGGCATTTCCCGCTACCGTGGCCACATTTCCGGCAGGAACTGCTGGCCCGTCTCAATGAGGATGATCCCGCCGCACTGCGTGCCGAAATGCAAAAATTCGGCACCTACCCCCCGCAAGCCCTGGATGAACTGCGCCCGCTGTTCGTCTCACGCGCCCCGCAGCGGCGCAACGGGGGTGCGGCGCACAAGGAAACCATTTACGCCCAGCCGGAACGCCTGAAAGTGCAAGGCAGCGTGACGCAGAAGGTCGCCGTGACCGACCTCAA
>JANZZG010000044.1 GCA_026419515.1 Methylophilaceae bacterium | reverse complement strand
ACTGCGAGCCGAGCAGGGCGTGGCCAGGCATCACCCCGATCACCGTGAGCGGGATCGGCGCCATGATGATGAGCGGTGTAAGGAAAGAACCGAAGGTGGCCACCACCAACAGGTAGATCAGCACCAGCCCCACCATGTAGGCCGCGCCCATGTCGCGGAAGGTCTCGTAGGTGATCTGCCACTCGCCGTCCCACTTGAGGGCATAGCCGGCATACGGGTCACCCGGCTGGCGGATGAAAGTCTCATTCAGGTTCCCGCCCTCGGGCAGCGGCATGCCGGCGGTCCGGCTGCGGATGCTAAACATGCCGTACAGCGGGCTGTCCAGCTGCCCTGCCATGTCGCCCACCACATAAACTACCGGCATCAGATCCTTGTGGTAAATGGATTTCTCCCGCTCGGCCGGCAGCGGCTCCACCAGTTCCGACAACGGAACCAGCGTGCCGTCGCGGGCGCGCACCCGCAGCTTGAGCAGCGCATCGAGACTGCCCTGCTGGTGCGGCGGCAGGGAGATGCGCACCGGCTGTTCGTATTTCACGCTGCTGCTGTGCACCGGCGTCACGTATTCGCCGCCCAGTCCCATGCGCATGGTCTCCACGATATCCTTCTGTGCCACGCCGGCCAGCGCCGCCTTGCTTTGCAGCACGCGCAGCACCACCTTGCGCGCACTGTCTTCCACGCTGTCGTCGATGTCCACGATGTCCGGCGTGCCTTGAAAAATTTGCCGCACCCGCTTGGCCACGGCCATCTGGCCCTCGTAGTCCGGGCCATAGATTTCGGCGACGATGGGCGACAATACCGGCGGGCCGGGCGGCACTTCCACCACCTTGAGATCGGCGCCGTGACGGGCGGCGATCTTCTGCAATTCCGGCCGCACCCTGAGGGCGATCTCATGGCTCTTCAGGCTGCGGTGACGCTTGTCCACCAGATTGACCTGGATGTCGCCGATCTCCGGGCCGCTACGCAGATAATACTGGCGCACCAGGCCGTTGAAATTGATCGGGGCGGCCGTGCCGGCATAGGCCTGGTAGTCGGTCACTTCTTCCACCGTGGCCAGATAGGCGCCCATTTCATGCAGTACCGCCGCGGTCCTTTCCAGCGGTGTGCCGACCGGCATGTCCACCACCACCTGGAATTCCGACTTGTTGTCGAACGGTAGCATCTTCAGCACCACCCACTTGAATGCCACCAGTGAAATCGAAAGCGCGATCAGGACGAAAATCGCCAGCGCCAGCAGGCGACGCTGCGCCGCGCCCTGCTCATGCCGCAGGAAAGGGCGCATCAGCCGGCTGAAAATCCTGTTTGCGTAAGCATCCCCGGCAGGGGCTTCCCCGCTGCCTTCCGTGGCTGCATGCTTGCGGTGTTTGAGCAGCTTCAGCGCCATCCACGGTGTCACGATGAAGGCGATGGCCAGCGAAATCAGCATGCCGAAACTGGAATTGATCGGGATGGGGCTCATGTAGGGCCCCATCAGTCCGCTGACGAAAGCCATCGGAAGCAGCGCCGCGATCACCGTGAAGGTGGCCAGGATGGTCGGCCCGCCCACCTCGTCCACTGCTTGCGGGATGATCTCGGCGAACGGCCGGTCCGGCTCCAGTTCGCGGCGGCGATGGATGTTCTCCACCACCACGATCGCATCATCCACCAGGATGCCGATGGAAAAGATCAGCGCGAACAGCGATACGCGGTTGAGCGTAAACCCCCAGGCCCAGGAAGCGAACAGCGTCGCAGCGAGCGTCAGCGCCACCGCCGCACCCACCACCACTGCTTCGCGCCGCCCCAATGTGGCCAGCACCAGCAGCACCACGGCCGCCGTCGCGAACACCAGCTTGCCGATCAGCTTCTGCGCTTTTTCGTTGGCGGTTTCGCCATAATTGCGCGTCACCGTGACGTGCACGCCCTCGGGAATCAATGTGCCGCGCATGGATTCGACACGCTCCAGGATGCGGTCGGCGATTTCCACGGCGTTTTCGCCCGGTTTCTTGGAAATGGCGATGGTCACCGCCGGATGCTCGCCGCTCGCTTCGATACCGCGCTTCCCGGCGGCTGGCCCGGCCCCCAGCCAGACATAGCGGGAGGGCTGGTCCGGGCCGTCCACCACCGTGGCGACATCGGTCATGAACACCGGCTTGCCGGCATGCACGCCGATCATCAGCTTTTTGACGTCGGCGCTGGATTCCAGAAAAGTCCCGGTCTTTACCAGGATTTCGCCATTGCCCTGCACCAGGCTTCCCGAAGGCTGGGAGGCATTCGCCACCTGCAGGGCGTCACGTACGTCCTGCGCCGAGATGCCGAATGCCGCCATGCGCTCGGCATCCATCAGCACGCGCACCACGTTGTCAGGGCCGCCGATGGTGGCCACCTCGCGCACCCCGCCGATGCGCTTGAGCTCGATTTCCATGGCATGGGCCACGCGCTCCAGCTCAAAGGCGCCGCGCGCCTCATCGTCCGTCCACAACGTCAGGGACACGATGGGCACGTCGTCGATGCCGATCGGCTTGATCACCGGCTCCAGCGTGCCGAGATTGGGCGACAGCCAGTCGCGGCGCGATAGCACGGTGTCGTACAGCTTGACCAGCGCGCGGGTGTTGTCCTCGCCCACCTTGTATTGCACCGTGATGATCGCCATCCCCGGCTTCGAAACGGAATAGACATGCTCGATGCCGGCGATGCGCGACAACACTTGTTCGGCCGGAATGCTGACCAGGTTTTCCACCTCCTTGGCCGACGCGCCGGGAAATGGCACGAACACGTTGGCCAGGGTGACGTCGATTTGCGGTTCTTCCTCGCGCGGGGTGACCAGCACCGCGAACAGGCCGGATAGCAATGCCAGGATGGCCAGCAGCGGCGTCAGCCGGGAATGCAGGAAAAAGGCGGCGATGCGGCCGGAAATACCGAGCGCGTTCACGTCAGCGTTTCTGCTTGAGGAAGATGCCGGCCTTCACCGGCTCGAGAGCGATCCGCTCGCCCTCGCGCAGCCCCGACAGCACTTCCACCCGGTCTCCGCTCGCCTCGCCCAGCCGGACCTGGCGCAGCTGCACCCGAGACTGCGCATCGACCACATAGACGCCGGTCAGCTCGCTGCGGCGTACCACCGCGGCCAGCGGAATCAGCAACTTGCTGGCGGACTGGCCGGTCGCGAAGTGCGCACGCGCGAACATGCCGGGATAGATGCCACCGACCTCCTTCGGCAGCTCCAGACGCACCCGAAAGACATGGGTGCGGCTGTCGGCTTCCGGCAGCACGGTGATGGAAGTCGCTTCGACCCAGCGGCCCAGTGCCGGAAACTCGATGCTGGCACGCCCGCCGCGGCGGATCTCCTCCAGCCTGTTTTGCGGAATGCTGGCCACCACGCGCAGCGTGGCCGGATCAAACACCGTCAGCAGTTCACGCCCTAGGCTGGCCATCTCACCCGCCTGCGCATGGCGCGCCGAAACTACGCCGGAAAAGGGGGCGGTGATGCTGGAGAAGCTGCGTGTGGCCGCCGCCTGGGCCACGCCCGCCTTGGCTGCCGCCAGCTGGGCCTGCGCCGCCTCGTAACCGGCGCGCGCCTGGTCGAGGGCGGACTGGCTGACGAATTTCTTTTCCACCAGCTTGCGGGTGCGCTCATACTGGGCTTGCGCATTGACCAGATGGGCCTGCGCCTGCGCCACCTGCGCCTGGTTGCCCGCGACATTGGGGCGGCTTTCGGAATCGTCGATGCGCGCCAGCAGCTGACCCTGTTTCACGGCATCGCCCGCATCCCATTTGAGTTCCAGAATGCGCCCTGCCACCTGGGCGGCGATGGTGGACTGCCGTCCCGCCTCCACCACCGCTTCGGCCGCATACCCCCCTTCCACCGGACGCAGTTCCACCACAGCAGTGGCGAACGGCAATGCCGCCCGTGCCAGGGAAGGCAACAGCATCAACAAGATCAGGCAAATTCGCATCATGGTCGGCTCAGTTCGATTTGTTTATTAGTATATTCTAATATAGAAGAAAAATCAATCGATTGATTTCTTGCAAGCAGAGCCCCGGCATGACGCCCATCCCCCTGCCTGTAGGAGCCGAGTCTGCCCGGCGAGTGGAGGGTTACGCATGCCATCGTGTCGATCGCCCAGCGGGCTGGGTTCCTACGACATCGCTTCCATCCCCATGCAGGAGCCGAGCCTCCTCGGCGATTTCGAATCCGGATGATGTGCAATCAATGGCCGTAACCGCAGAACACCTCCCGCATCAGCCCGATCAGCTTGAGCGTGCGCGGGTCGGAAACGCGGTAATAGACGCGGTTGGCGTCCTTGCGGGTGCACAGCACGTTCTTCTCGCGCAGGATGGCCAAATGCTGCGAGATGTTGCTCTGGGTAGTGCCGAC
The DNA here is from genome assembly GCA_026419515.1 of Methylophilaceae bacterium. Lineage (GTDB taxonomy): Bacteria > Pseudomonadota > Gammaproteobacteria > Burkholderiales > Methylophilaceae > JANZZG01. Next base: position 50,709 of record JANZZG010000044.1, on the reverse strand, counting down.
CATGTCGACGATGTCCTGTACGCTGACCTCCTGATCCCCCAGCACGCAAAGGATCTTCAGGCGCAACGGATGGGCCATGGCCTTTAGGGCGTTGGCCGCCTGCTCGATATGCTCGTCCCGTTCGATGAGCGCTGTCTGGTCTGTATATTCCATGGCATGAAACGCATCGAGGCCGAAATGTCTCGAAAGTATAATGTGGCTACCCCAAAATATAATAAAATGCACGCTTTCGCCAGCATATCGCAGAAAGTTTTCCCACCGATCGTCATGACCACAATGCCCGTACTACTTTTGATCCTGGACGGATTCGGCTACACCTCCGAGACAGCCGACAATGCCATCGCCCAAGCATGCAAACCAAACTGGGACCAGCTCTGGAGTAGTTGCCCACACACTCTGATCAACGCCTCCGAAAATCACGTCGGCCTGCCGGCCGGTCAGATGGGCAATTCCGAGGTCGGCCACCTCAACATCGGTGCGGGCCGCGTGCTCTATCAAGACATCGAGCGCATCAACCGTGCCATCGACGACGGCTCTTTCTTCACCAACCAGGCATTGCTCGATGCCGTGCACAAAGCCAAGGATCATGCCCTGCACATCTTCGGACTGCTTTCCAATGGCGGCGTGCACAGCCATGAACGGCACATCCATGCCATGGTGGAGATGGCTGCACGTATGGGCTTGACACACATCTATGTGCACGCCTTCCTGGACGGCCGCGACACCCCTCCGAAAAGCGCCGAGATTTTCCTGCGGCGCATGGAAGATGTCTTGGCGCGTCTCGGGAGGGGGCGCATCGCCAGCATCGTCGGCCGCTTTTATGCCATGGACCGCGACAAACGCTGGCCACGTGTGCAGGCCGCCTACGACATGATCGCCTGCGGCGAGGCGGAATACCGCGACGGGAATGCCATCAATGCGCTGCACGCAGCCTACGCGCGTGGTGAAACCGACGAATTCGTCAAGCCCACCTTGATCGGTGAGGCAGTAGGCGTGCAAGATGGCGACGTCATCATCTTCATGAACTTTCGCTCCGACCGCGCGCGCCAGCTGACCCGGGCTTTTCTCGACCCCCATTTCGACGGCTTTATGCGCAAATGCCGTCCCAAGCTCGGTGGGTTTTGCTCCCTCACCATGTACAATGATCTGCCATCCCATGTCGCTTTCCCGCCGGAAACCGTTCGCAATGGGTTGGGGGAATACATCGCCAGTCTTGGGCTCCGGCAACTGCGCATCGCCGAAACCGAGAAATATCCTCACGTCACTTTCTTTTTCAATGGTGGAGAGGAAACCGTCTACCCGGGGGAGGATCGCATCCTCGTCCCTTCGCCGCAAGTCGCCACCTATGATCAGAAGCCCGAAATGAGTGCGCCTGAGGTGACCGACCGGCTGGTGACAGCCATCCTCGAACGCAAATACGACATGATCGTCTGCAACTTCGCCAATGCCGACATGGTGGGCCATACCGGCAGCCTGCCGGCGGCCATACGGGCGATCGAAGCCATCGACGAATGCATCGGGCGCGCCGTCCATGCCATGCGTAGCATAGGGGGTGAAGTATTGATCACGGCCGATCATGGCAATGCCGAGACCATGCAAGACCACCACAACCATCAGCCTCATACCCAGCACACCACCAACCCGGTACCCTTGCTGTATGTCGGGCGTCCAGCGCGGCTGATCGAAGGTGGCGCCTTGTGTGACATTGCTCCCACCCTGCTCAAAATAATGGGACTTCCCCAGCCCCGGGAAATGACCGGTCGCCCACTCATCGAATTCGATCCTCCACCGCCACCCGATGCGCGGTAACGGGCTGTTTGCAGTATTCCTCCTCCTATTTCTGCTTCCGGTCAGTGCACAAGATGCGCGCCCCCCGTCGCGTGAAGCCCTGCAGGAGCTGCAAAGCCGCATCGAAAGTCTCAAACGAGAGCTCGACCGCACCGAAGAGGCCCATGCCGAGGTCAGCGATGCCTTGAAACAGAGCGAGCAGGCCATCAGCGAGGCCAATCGTAAGCTACACGAGCTGCGGCAACAGCAAAAGGAGAACGCTACGACGCTGGAAGCACTTCGCAAAGATCGCAGTGCCCTCGAGTCAGCGATCGCTGCCCAGCAGAAAACGTTGCGCGAGCAACTTTATCGCCAGTATCTGAATGGCCAGCAAAGCTATCTGCGGGCCCTACTGGAGCAACGTGACCCCAACGCCATCGCGCGCGATTTACGCTATTTCAGCTACGTGGCAAAAGCCCGGGCAGAGTTGATCGCCAGCCTGCGCAAGAATCTGGACAAGGTCGCCACACTCGATGCACGAACCGAGGCAACGCTCAAAGAAATCGGCCGGCTGCAGGAAGCCCAGCTCTTGGAACGTCACCACTTACAAAAGCAGCAAGCGGAACGCAAACGCCTTTTGCAGCGACTATCGGCCCAGCTCAAGGCCCAGCGTGGTGAGATTTCGCGTCTCGAGCGCGATGAAAAACGTCTCTCCCGACTGATCGAGCGCCTGGCACGCATCGTGCCCAAATCCTCCCGAAAAACGCCCACATCCCAAGATCGCTCCGCGCCTACGCTGCGCAACGAAGTTTTGCCCACTCCCGAACTGGAAGGCAGCGCCTTCACTGCGCTCAAGGGCAAACTACGCCTGCCAGTGCGTGGCGAGGTTACCAACCGCTTCGGTACGTCACGGGAAGAAGGTGGCATCACCTGGAAAGGATTGTTCATCCGCGCCGCGGAAGGCGAGGAAGTACGCGCGGTGGCCAACGGGCAAGTCGTGTTCGCCGACTGGCTGCGCGGTTTCGGCAACTTGATGATCCTCGACCATGGCGGGGGATACATGAGCCTGTATGGCAACAACCAAGCCCTGCTCAAACGTGTCGGCGACCTGGTGAAAGCCGGCGACGTCATCGCCGCGGTAGGCAACACCGGCGGCATTCCAGAATCCGGCTTGTATTTCGAGATGCGTCACCAGAGCAAACCATTCGACCCATTGGCCTGGTGTGTGCTCAAGTGACGCCCATCTGTGGCGAGGTGCCGGGGATGTCACGCCGATTGAAGCCCCACCGGCTGGGCGACGGATACGAGCCGTTTTACGCGAGTTTCTCCTGTAAAATGCAAGCATGTTCACGGGCATCGTACAAGCCGAGGGACGTATCGAACAGGTGATCGAGAAAGAGGCCGATGTGTGTCTGCACATTGCGGCCGGCACGCTCGACCTGACCGATGTTGCGATTGGCGACAGCATCGCGGTCAATGGCGTCTGCCTCACCGTGGTCGAACGCGACGCCCACACCTTCGTGGTCCACGTTTCGGCCGAGACCCTGCGCTGCACCACGGGATTGCGCGCACCCGGCCCCGTCAACCTGGAAAAGGCGCTACGCCTCTCCGACCGGCTGGGTGGGCATCTGGTCAGTGGCCATGTGGATGGCGTAGGCGAAGTGCTTTGTTTCGAAGCGGTAAGTGACGGCTGCAAGCGGCTCGACATCCTCGCACCCCATGCGCTGTCTCGCTATATCGCGGCCAAAGGCTCCATTACCGTGGATGGAGTCAGCCTCACCGTCAACGCGGTGGACAAAGACGATTTCAGCGTCAATCTCATCCCGCATACCTTAAAGGTGACCACCCTCAAATACCTCGTCCCTGGCAGCCGGGTCAACCTCGAAGTCGATCTGATCGCACGTTACATCGAACGCTTGCAAGAATGGGAAAACGCGTGAGTATCAGTCCGATCACCGACATCATCGCCGACATTCGTGCAGGAAAGATGGTGGTGTTGGTCGACGAAGAAGATCGCGAAAATGAAGGGGATTTAGTGATGGCGGCTCAGTTCGTCACGCCCAGGCACATCAACTTCATGGCGCGCCACGGTCGTGGCCTGATCTGTCTGACCCTCACCGAGGCACGTTGCAAGCAGCTCAACCTGCCGCCCATGGTGCAGCGCAATGGCACCAAACTGGGTACCAATTTCTATGCCTCGATCGAGGCGGCCGAAGGCGTCACCACGGGGATTTCGGCTGCCGACCGTGCGCATACCATCCTGACCGCGGTGGCCAAAAACGCCAAACCGCAGGACCTCGTCAGCCCAGGCCACGTATTTCCGCTGATGGCGCAAAACGGCGGTGTGCTGGCACGTGCCGGTCACACCGAAGCTGGTTGTGACCTCGCCCATCTCGCCGGCTTGGAACCCGCAGCCGTCATTTGCGAAATCCTGCGTGAAGACGGCAGTATGGCGCGTTTGCCCGATCTGCTGGAATTCGCCGCGCGACACAAACTCAAGATCGGCACCATCGCCGATCTCATCCGTTATCGCAGCCAGACCGAGCATTTGATCGAGCGCGCCGCCGAGCGCGAAATCGACACGCCGTATGGCGAATTCAAGCTGATCGCCTATCGCGACAAAACCACCGAGAGCATCCACCTTGCGCTGGTCAAAGGCGCACCGCAGCCCGACACGGAAACCCTGGTGCGCGTACACGAGCCGCTCTCGGTGTTCGACCTGCTCGACCGCAGCAGCCAGACCCATAGTTGGAGCTTGCCACGGGCAATGGAGCGGATCGCCCAGGCTGGCTGTGGCGTCATCGTCCTGTTGCGCCGCGAAGAAACCCACCAGCAACTGGTGGAACGCATCCGCCACGCCGACCAGCCGGTGCGCACACGACAGGACTTGCGGGACTATGGCATCGGCTCGCAGATTTTGCTCGACGTCGGCGTAAGGAAAATGAAACTGCTCGCCACCCCGCGCAAAATGCCCAGCGTGACGGGCTTCGGGCTAGAGGTGACGGGGTATCTGGAAAAATGAGATAATGATAAACGTGGAAAACGTCAATCTGACCGGCCATTTCCTCATCGCCATGCCCGCCATGGCCGACCCCTATTTTGCCAGGACCGTCGCCTACATCTGTGAGCACAACCAGAATGGCGCGCTGGGCATCGTCATCAACCGTCCCATCGATCTGACACTACAGGACTTGTTCAGACAAGTCGACCTGGAGCTCCAGGATACCGAACTGGCTCATGCCCCGGTGCATTTCGGCGGGCCAGTGCAGATCGATCGCGGTTTCGTGTTGCACCAGCCAGTAGGCGCATGGCAGTCCACCCTCAGGGTCAGTGGCGATACCGCGCTCACCACTTCCAGGGACATCCTGGAAGCCACCGCTCGCGGTGCAGGCCCGCGCAAGATGCTGGTCACTCTGGGGTATGCCGGCTGGTCCCCCGGCCAGCTCGAACAAGAAATCTCCCAAAATGCCTGGCTTACCGTACCGGCCAATGACAGCATCATTTTCGACCTACCCGCCGAGCGTAAGCTGGCCGCCGCCATGGCCCTGCTGGGCGTGGATTTCGCCACGCTCTCGGAAGAAGCCGGGCATGCCTGAGACGGGGACGGTGCTTGCTTTTGACTTCGGCGAAAAGCGCATCGGCGTGGCAGTGGGAGAACTCGCTTTGGGCATTGCCCACCCCTTGCGCACCATAGTCGGTGAAAGCAACGAAACGCGCTTTGCCATCATTGCCGCCATCATTGCCGAATGGAAGCCGGTACGACTGGTGGTGGGCCTGCCGCTGTCCCTGGACGGTGAGGCGCACGAATTGACACGGCTGTGCAAAAAATTCGCACGTCGCCTGCAAGGACGGTTTGGCCTGCCGGTAGAGTTCGTGGACGAGCGCTTGAGCTCGGCCGAGGCCAGCCAGGCCCTGCGTGAAGTGGGACGGCATGGGCGTGGGCAGAAGCCCGTTCTGGACCAGGCGGCTGCACAGCGCATTCTGCAAAGCTATTTCGATGCACGCGTCCATACCACCCTCGCTGCCTGATGCCGAACGGCTGGTCGATGCCCTCACAGCCCAGCTGCGTCCCTTGCTGGGTCAGGACCCGGCATTGGTCGGCATCCATAGCGGAGGCGCCTGGCTGGCACAACGGCTGCGCGACGAGTTGGGGGGTGACATCCCTTTGGGCGCCCTGGACATCTCCTTTTATCGCGACGATTTCAAGCGCATCGGGCTGCATACGCAGACCAAGCCATCCAACATCCCGTTCGAGGTGGAAGACCGCCACATCATCCTGGTCGATGACGTACTCTATACTGGCCGTACCATACGGGGTGCCATGAACGAGCTATTCGATTATGGGCGGCCGGCGCGCATCACCTTGGCCGTGCTGGTGGACCGGGGCGGACGAGAGCTCCCGATCGAAGCCCAGGTCGTCGGTGCCCGCTTGCACCTGCTCCCCGGGCAGAACCTCGAACTGCTGCGGGACGGAAACGGGCGCTTCAGTCTGAAATTACACGAAGGCTCATGAACAATCCCCAGCTCGACAAGAACGGCCGCCTCAAACACCTGCTCTCCATCGAAGGGCTGCCCAAGGACATCCTGACCCAGATCCTCGATACGGCGGAATCCTTTGCCGGCGTATCCGAGCGCGAAGTCAAGAAAGTCCCGCTGCTACGCGGCAGAACGGTATGCAATCTGTTTTTCGAGAACAGTACCCGTACCCGCACCACCTTCGAAATCGCCGCCAAACGCCTGTCCGCCGACGTGGTCAGTCTCCACATCGGCACCTCGTCGCAATCCAAAGGCGAGACCATGCTCGACACCGTAAACAATCTGGTCGCCATGCATGCCGACATATTCGTGGTACGCCATGCGCAATCCGGTGCCGCGCATTTCATCGCGCGCCATGTCGCGCCGCACGTCCATGTCATCAATGCGGGCGATGGCCGCCATTCGCATCCCACCCAAGGACTATTGGATGTATTCACCATCCGCCGCTACAAACCGGACATGCACAATCTGCGCGTGGCCATCGTCGGCGACATCCTGCATTCACGGGTGGCGCGCTCCGAGATTCATGCACTGACCACGTTGGGCGTGCCGGAGGTACGCGTCATCGCGCCCAAGACACTACTGCCGGAATATGTGGAGCGCCTCGGCGTGCATGTCTATCACGACATGCGGCAAGGACTGAAGGACGTCGACGTGGTGATGATGCTGCGTCTACAGAACGAGCGCATGAATGGCGCACTATTACCCTCGGCGCAAGAATATTTCAAATGCTATGGCCTCACCCCGGATAAGCTGGCACTGGCCCGTCCCGACGCCATCGTCATGCACCCCGGCCCCATGAACCGAGGCATCGAGATCGACTCCGCCGTGGCGGATGGCACCCAATCCGTCATCCTGCCGCAAGTGACCTATGGTATTGCGGTACGCATGGCAGTCATGAGCATGCTGGCAGGAAGCGGTGAATGAAGATCCACATCCGCAACCCCCGTCTGATCGACCCCAGGAATGGCATCGACACCCAGTGTGACCTCTTCATCGCTGCCGGCAGAGTCGTCGGCATAGGCAATCCGCCCGTCGCGTTTCATGCCAATCAAACAATCGATGCCGACGGACTGATTGCCTGTCCTGGCCTGGTGGATATTTCTGCGCGGCTGCGCGAGCCTGGCTTCGAGTACAAGGCTACCCTGGAAAGTGAGCTTAAAGCCGCCGTCGCCGGTGGCGTCACCAGCCTGGCCTGTCCGCCGGATACCGATCCGGTACTGGATGAGCCAGGACTGGTGGAAATGCTCAAATATCGCGCCAAGCAGCTCAACCTGGCACACGTCTATCCGCTGGGGGCGCTGACACGCCGGCTGGAAGGCAAACAACTCACCGAAATGAACCAACTCATGGAAGCAGGCTGTGTCGGATTCTCGCAGGCCAACGCACCGCTCACCGACACCCAAGTGCTGCGTCATGCCCTGCAGTATGCCGCCACCTTCGGCTTGACGGTGTGGCTGCGCCCGGAGGATGCCTGGCTGGCCAGAGGCGGTGTGGCGCATGACGGTGAGGTGGCGGCGCGGCTGGGTTTGCCGGGCATTCCCTCCAGTGCCGAAACCATTGCGCTTGCCACCATCCTTACCCTGGTAGAAGACACCGGCGCCCGCGTTCACCTATGTCGCCTATCGACGCGAGACGGTGTGGAAATGGTGCGTCAAGCCAAGGCGCGCCGCTTGCCAGTGAGTTGCGATGTGGCAGCACATCAGCTACATCTCACCGAACACGACATCGGTTATTTCGAAACGCACTGCCATCTCAAGCCCCCACTTCGCACACAACGTGACAAAGAGGCCTTGCGTACCGGCGTAGCGGATGGCACGGTGGATGCCGTCTGCTCCGACCATACGCCAGTGGACGATGATGCCAAGCTGGTCCCGTTCGCCGAATCGGAGGCTGGCGCCACGGGGCTGGAGTTTTTGCTGTCACTGACCCTGAAATGGGCGCAAGAAAGCGGGATCGCCCTTCCGGCAGCCCTGGCACGCGTCACCAGCGAGCCTGCCCGATTGCTGCAGATCGATGCCGGCCATCTGAGCGTAGGGGCGGTCGCCGACATTTGCCTGTTCGACCCGGAACACTACTGGAAGGTCGACCCCCAGGCGCTTTTGAGCCAAGGCAAAAACACGCCGTTCCTGGGGCTGGAGCTTCCTGGCAAAGTACGGTGGACATTGGTGGCCGGCCAGATTGCGCACCGCGCCTGATGCCTGCCCGAAACGTCGTATTCCACCTAGGCCCAGAGGGCTGGGCTCCTCGCAATCGCCCAGAGGGCTGGGCTCCTCGCAATCGCCCAGAGGGCTGGGCTCCTACTTGAAATATGTGGTTGCGACCACATGTTCGGAAAAACGTCATGTCGGGTATAATTTTGTTTTTCAAGGAGGTATTGAAATGCCGATTTACGAATACCGCTGTAGTACGTGCGGTCACGTGGAAGACGTGATGCAGAAAATGAGCGATGCTCCTTTGACCACCTGCCCCCAATGTGGCGCCGAATCTTATGTCAAACAGCTTTCTGCTGCTGGCTTCCAGCTCAAAGGCAGTGGTTGGTATGCCACCGATTTCAAGGGAGGCTCCAAGCCCAAGGAAGAATCCAAAGAAGAACGCGCGCCCGCCGCTACACCCTGCGGCAGCAGTTGCGCCTGTCACTGAGCGGGTTTCCATTGAAGCGCTATTTCATCACCGGCCTGCTGGTTCTGGTGCCGTTGTTCATCACCCTCTGGGTGCTGAAGGCGTTGATTGGCCTGATGGACCAAAGCCTGCTGCTGCTGCCGGCCGACTGGCGCCCTGAAAAATACCTGGGGTTCTACATCCCAGGGTTGGGCACCATCCTGACCTTGCTGATCGTGCTGATCACCGGCGTGATCGCCACCAATTTCTTCGGCCGGCGCATCATCCTGTTTTGGGAGAGCCTGCTCGCACGCGTGCCGGTGGTGAAATCGATCTATTACAGCGTCAAGCAGGTCAGTGACACCTTGTTTTCGGGCAGTGGGGATGCATTCAGAAAAGTGCTGCTGGTACGCTATCCACACCCCGAAGCATGGGCGGTGGCTTTCCAGACCGGCACGCCATCCAGGGAGATCGCGCAGCACAGTGACGAAGAGTTGGTAAGCGTTTTCATCCCCACCGCACCCAGCCCGGTCAACGGGTTTTTCTTTTTCGTCAAAAAACGCGACACCGTGGAGCTCGACATCAGTGTGGACGCCGCATTGAAATACATCGTCTCGATGGGTGTCGTAGTCCCTCCCGAGAAAGCCGACCGCGCCGCCACCTATGCGGGCGACTGAATCTTGATTGATCCACTCGAGCCTATCCTTATGCGTACACACTACTGTGGCGAACTGAACCGCCAACACATCGGCCAGTCCATCGTCCTATGCGGCTGGGTGCATCGCCGCCGCGATCATGGCGGTGTCATTTTCATCGACTTGCGTGACCGCACCGGTATCTCACAGGTCGTCGTGGATCCGGACACGCCCATCGCATTCAAGACGGCCGAGAGTATTCGCAACGAATTCGTACTCAAGGTCGCCTGCCAGGTGCGTGCCCGTCCCGAAGGCACGATCAATCCCAACATCCCGACCGGCGAAGTCGAGATGCTGGCAAGCGAAATCGAAATCCTCAATCCCTCGCTTGCGCCCCCTTTCATGCTGGACGACGAGCACCTGTCCGAAATCGTGCGCCTGGAACACCGCTATCTCGACCTGCGTCGCCCCATCATGCAGAAAAACTTGATGCTGCGCTACAAAGTCGCCAAGCATCTGCGGGATCATCTCGATGCAGCTGGTTTTATCGAAGTGGAAACCCCCATGCTCACCCGCTCTACCCCGGAAGGTGCGCGCGACTACCTGGTGCCGTCGCGCGTGCATCACGGCATGTTCTACGCCCTACCGCAATCGCCGCAGCTGTTCAAGCAGCTCCTGATGGTGGCTGGCTTCGACCGCTATTTCCAGATCGTCAAATGCTTCCGGGACGAAGACCTACGCGCCGACCGACAACCGGAATTCACCCAGGTGGACATCGAAACCTCATTCCTCGACGAAAACCAGATCATGGGCATCGTCGAGGACATGATCCGCAAGACGTTCAAGGAAGTACAAGGCATAGACCTGCCCAACCCTTTCCCTCGACTCGCCTATCACGAGGCCATGAACAAATATGGCAGCGACAAGCCCGACCTGCGCATCACCCTGGAGCTCACCGAACTGACCGACGTCATGAAAGACGTGGCGTTCAAGGTCTTTGCCAGTGCCGCCAATCTGGAAGGCGGTCGGGTCGCCGCCCTGCGCATTCCGGGAGGCGCGGCGCTCACCCGGGGCGAAATCGACGCCTACACCGAATTCGTCAAAGTGCATGGGGCCAAAGGGCTTGCCTACATCAAGGTCAACGACGCGAGCCAGCTCAATGAGACCGGTCTGCAGAGCCCCATCGTCAAGAACATCCATGTCAACGCGCTCAAGGCCATCATCGAACGCACGGGGGCTACCAACGGCGACCTGCTGTTCTTCGGCGCCGACAAGGCCAAGGTGGTCAACGAGGCGCTCGGCGCCTTGAGGGCGAAAATCGGCCATGAGAAAGGCCACCTCGACGGCCGCGCCTGGGCGCCGCTGTGGGTGACCGATTTCCCCATGTTCGAATACGACGAGCAAGAAAACCGCTGGGTCGCACTGCACCACCCCTTCACCTCGCCCAAGGACGGCCATGAAGACTGGCTTGCGACCAACCCAGGGGCCTGCCTGTCCAAGGCATACGACCTGGTGCTCAACGGCTGGGAAATCGGGGGCGGCTCCGTCCGCATCCACCGGCAAGAAGTGCAATCCAAGGTATTCGCCGCGCTCGGGATCACGCCGCAGGAAGCACAGCAAAAATTCGGCTTCCTCCTCGAAGCACTCCAATACGGCGCGCCTCCCCATGGCGGCCTGGCGCTGGGGCTGGATCGCCTGGTGGCGCTGATGGCCGGGGCCGAATCCATCCGTGACGTCATCGCCTTTCCCAAGACCCAGCGCGCACAATGCCTGATGACACATGCGCCCAACACAGTGGACGAACAGCAGCTGCGCGAGCTGCACATCCGTATCCGACAGCACAACGCGTAGGGCACCGCATGCAAACGGATGCTTTACGTCGCAACCCAGCCCCGTTTGAACAGGGGTCAAGATACTAACAGTCGGGCTGGAATTTCGTCTTGAACCGGAGACGTACTGCCCGAGTCTGAAATTTCCTCGCGTAGGGGCGATGAAGTCCCGCGCGGGCATTTCCGATATCGGTGGCCCTCAGAGCCAGTCCCAATGCAGGCGTGGCTTGCGTGGGGCGTTTTGCATGGCCCAATCCCATACACCAGCTGGAAGCAGGCGCATCAGCCGGCCTAGTAGCGCCATCTGCCAGGGCAGGATGGCAAAGCGATGCTTCCGCTCGATGAGTCGGGCAATCTTCGCCGCAGCGGCGTCGGCTTCCAACATGAATGGCATGGGATAGGGGTTGACGTCCGTCATCGGCGTGCGGATGTACCCAGGACAGAGCGTCGTGACATGGATGCCCGCAGGCGCGAGTTCAACCCGCAGGCTTTCCAGATAGCTGATCGCTGCGGCCTTGGATGCGCAGTAAGCGCTGGCCCCGGGCAAGCCGCGCAAGCCGGCCACGCTGGCGATGCCGGCCAGTGAGCCGCTGCCGCGTTGCTTCATGGCGGCAAGAAAAGGCTGGAAAGTATGCACCAGCCCCAGCACGTTGATGTCGAAAATGGCCCGGAAGGCACGCAAATCGTCCACCTCTTCGGTCAGGGTACCGCGCGAAACCCCGGCATTGGCGATGATGATGTCGGGAGGGCCGTATTTCTGCATGAAATCCTGTGCTGCCTGATGCATGGCATCGGCATCGCGCACGTCTGCCACATAGGCGGTGCAGTCACCCCCCAGGCTGTCGACGACCTCGGCCAGCCGCGCGCGGTTGCGACCGGTCAGCCCCAGCCGTGCGCCCTGTGCCGCATAGTGACGGGCCAAGGCGATGCCAAGACCACTGGAGGCACCGGTGATGAACACCTGCACGTCTATTTTTCCTTGCGTAGCTTGTCGATCAGATAATCAGCCGTCTTGAGCGCTGCTTCATTGCCACCAGCCAAGGTGCTGGAGGTAAGGAATCTGCCCCCGATGACGAGTGAGGGCACGCCCGTGGCTCCGGACGCCCGGAACAACTGGCTGGCGCGCATCATTTTGGTGTTGACCGAGAAAGAGTTATAGGTTTCTTCCACTTTCTTGCGGTCCAGCCCACCCTGCCTGGCGATCCAGTCGATCAGCCCGGCATCGTCGTTGGGCCTGACGGCACGCTGCTTGTGAATGGCGTCGAACAGCGCGGCATGTAGTTTCTCGGTCAGCCCCAGCGCTTCCATGGTGTAGTACGCCTTGGCACCGGGCGCCCAGTCGGGACGGGCGATGCCGGGCACACGCTTGAATTCAACGTCCTTGGGGAGCTTCTTGACCCACGCGGCAAGCGTCGGTTCCAGCTGGTGGCAATGCGGACAGCCATACCAGAACAGCTCGGTGACTTCGATTTTGTCGGGACTGTCCGTCGGAAGGGCCGGCTGCACTGGCAGATATTCCGCCCCCGCACGGGGCTCGGCCGCGCAGGTGGCAGAAGCAAACAGGAGAAGCAATGCGGTCATCAGTGATTTCATGGCAGTTCCTCATTGGTCAGGGACATTGTTGCGGATTTTGATCAGATCGGCATCGAAACCATTGCGCGCCAGCTCGGTGCGCGCTTTGTTGATCTCGTCCAGATTGGCCAAGGGGCCGACACGCACACGGTGCAAAATGCCTTTGTCCGGGATGTTGGCCGTCTGTACTACCGCCTCGAGACCAAGCAAGGCCAGTCTGGCTTTCATGTTGTCCGCTTCCTGCTCGGTCTGGTATGCGCCCACCTGTAGGAAGTAGCTTTCGTGAAGCGGCGGCTCACCCCCGGCATCGCGTGCCAGTTTCTGCTGTTCGGCCTGTTTGATTTCTTGCTCCGAAACCGGGGATTCGGAACCAGTCAGGATGCCATAAAAGGTAAAGCGGTTTTCTTTTTTGTCGGCAGCCGCGACTTCGGCCGACGGTGGGTTGGCCGGCACGGTCTTCGTCGAAGGTGGCTCGGGCGCGGTGATTTGGGGCGCGCTGGCCACCTTGTCCTGAAAGGGACTGTCGCCTTGCTTGACATACACCACCACACCGATCGACAAGCCGATACCGAGCAGCAGCCCCACCAGCAGCCCGGCCAGAAAAGGACTGCCCTTGCCAGCCGATTTTTGCTTGGGAGGGGGTTGCTTGTAATCCTTGGTCATTACATTTTCTCCGGGGCACTGATGCCCAATAGGTCGAGCCCGTTGGCAAGTACCTGACGCGTGGCCGTGATCAGGGCCAGACGGGCGTGCCTGACGTCTTCTCGTTCTACCAGAAACGGCTGGGCGTTGTAATAACTGTGGAAATCTCCCGCCAGTTCCTTGAGATAATGGGCCACCAGATGCGGAGCGAGCTCACGCGCCGCGGCCTCCACCACGTCGGGGAATTCCGCTAGGCGCTGCGACAACGTTAATTCGTGGGAGGAAGTCAATGGCTCGAGCCCGGCATCTCGCAGGCAGGCCACGTCCCCTCCCCACTGTTCCAGCACGCTGCAGATACGGGCATGGGCATATTGAATGTAATACACCGGGTTGTCGTTGGTCTGCGCCAGCGCCAGATCGATATCGAACACCAGGTGTGAATCTGCACGACGTGCAACCAGAAAATAGCGCGTGGCATCCCGCCCGACCTGATCGATCAAGTCGCGCAGGGTGACATAACTGCCGGCGCGCTTCGATATCTTGACTTCTTGCCCACCTTTGACGACCGTCACCATCTGGTGCAGGACGTATTCCGGCCAATCCTTTGGTATACCGATATCCAGCGCCTGCAAGCCGGCCCGCACGCGGGTGATGGTGCTATGGTGGTCAGCGCCCTGTTCGTTGATGGCACGTGTGAACCCACGTTCCCATTTGTCCACGTGATAGGCCACATCGGGCACGAAATAGGTGTAACCACCTTCGCGCTTACGCATCACGCGGTCTTTGTCATCGCCGAAATGCGTGGTCCTCAGCCATAGCGCATCGTCCTGCTCGTAGGTGTGGCCACTCGCCACCAGCTTGCGCACCGTGGCTTCAACCTTACCTTGCGCGTAGAGCGCCGACTCCAGCGCGAATCCGTCGAAATGCACGCCGAATGCCTTCAAGTCCTGGTCCTGTTCCCGGCGCAAGTAAGCGACGGCGAAGTGCCGAATCGCCTCCATGTCGTTGGGGTCCCCCTTACCAATGACGTGCTGGTCTTCGGCATCGACCCTGACTCTCGCCATGTAGGCGCGCGCCACGTCGGTGATGTATTCGCCGCGGTAGCCATCCTCGGGCCAAGCCGGATCCTTAGGCGATACTCCCTTGCAACGTAACTGCACGGACAGCGTGAGATTGTCGATTTGCTGGCCGGCATCGTTGTAATAAAACTCGCGCGTGACGTCCCAGCCAGTCGCCTCCAATAGACGACACAAACAATCGCCTACCGCCGCGCCGCGCCCATGCCCCACGTGTAACGGCCCGGTGGGGTTGGCAGAGACGAATTCAACCAGTACCTTGCGTCCCTGACCCGTCTGGCTACGACCGAACGCTGCGCCCTGGGCGAGAATTCGCTGCACGACGGCGGTATGTGCAGCGGGTGACAGAAAGAAATTGATGAAGCCAGCCCCCGCTACTTCCACCCGAGCCACCGCAGGCGAAGCCGGCAATGTCTCAACCAGCGCTTCGGCAATGGAACGCGGGTTCTGCTTCAAGCCTCGCGCCAGCAGCATGGCGAGATTGCTGGCGTAATCCCCATGGCGCGCGTCCTTGGGGCGCTCAATGTGGATGGGGACGTCGTCCAGCTCGGGGGCGATGGCTTTTGCTGCCTGCGTCAACAATTCGGTAAGATGGGCTTTCAATGCGATGCAGAATCCAAACGAAAGCGTTATTTTAACGAGTTCTGTCCTTTAACGCTGCTCGACCTCGATACGATGACGATCCTGCGCGTGGCACTCGACGTGCCGCTCGATACTTTGTTCGATTATCACGACGGCGGCCATTCCGTTGAAGTGGGCCAGCGGGTACTGGTGCCGTTCGGCCGACGTCGGTTGGCCGGCATCGTGTTGGAAAAAACCGACCATTCGCAATTCCCCCAGGATCGCATCAAACCGGTGCTCGAAGTGTTTCAGAGTGAGCCACCACTTTCGCAAGAAATATTGCAAATACTGAGATTTGCAGCAAGCTATTATCATGCCCCGATCGGCCAGGCCATTGTGTCGGCGTTACCGGCGCCATTGCGCGCGCCTCGTCCAGCACCACATGAACGGCGCCTCGGTTACCGGCTGACTGCCACCGGCCGAGCGGCGGGGGTAGAAGCCTTGCCCAGGCAGGCGGTATTGCAAAGAAAACTGTGGCTCGCCTTGGCGCAGGCCGAAGCGCTGGAGGCATCTGCTCTGGCGGCAATATCCGCGGGGTGGCGCGCAGCCGTGAAACCGCTCCTGGCAAAGCAGTGGGTGGAATCTGTCGTGCTTGACACAGCCGAAGCTTTCGCACCGTCGCAGCCGACTCCAGGCCCGGTGCTCAATCCAGAGCAGCAGCAAGCAGTGGATGCGGTGGCCGCCTGCCTGGGCCGTTTCCAGGTTGCCCTGCTGCATGGCATCACCGGTAGCGGCAAAACCGAAGTCTACATGCGTCTGCTGCAAACGGCGTTACGCGAAAGCCCGGCACAGGTACTGGTGCTAGTGCCGGAAATCAATCTCACGCCACAGCTGGAGCATCGCTTTCATAGCCGCTTTCCTCACGAGAGGATGGTGTCCTTGCACAGCCAGATGAACGATGGCGAGCGGCTCCGCAACTGGCGGCTGGCCGAGTCTGGCCGCGCGCGCATCGTGATCGGCACCCGTCTTGCGGTGTTCACGCCCATGCCACACTTGAAATTGATCGTGGTCGACGAAGAACACGACGCTTCCTACAAGCAGCAGGACGGCATGCGCTATTCGGCACGCGACATCGCCATTCTGCGCGCCAAGCAGGCCGGCATTCCGATATTGCTGGGCTCGGCCACGCCATCGCTGGAGAGCTGGCACAATGCCCGGTGTGGCCGCTACATGCTACTGACGTTGGGCAGCCGCGCCATCGCAACCGCGCGACTGCCGGAAATCCACACCATCCCAGCAGCTGCTGGCCTGCTGCGCGACGGGTTTTCCCCCCTTTTGCTCGAGGCCCTACGGCAGCGGCTGGCGCGTGGTGAGCAAAGTCTGCTGTTCATCAACCGCCGTGGCTACGCGCCCGTCCTGCTTTGTTCTTCCTGTGCCTGGACGGCGCCCTGTACCCGATGCTCGGCGCATCTGGTCGTCCACTTGCGGGACAAGCGCCTGTGCTGCCACCACTGCGGGCACGAGCAGCGCATCCCCTTGCAATGTCCCCGCTGTGGCAACCCCGACCTACGCCCCACAGGCCAAGGCACCCAGCGGGTGGAAGCGACGCTCGCCAGGCTATTCCCCCAGGCCCGCATTTTGCGCGTGGATCGCGACAGTACCCGACGCAAGGGCGCCATGGCCGGCATGATGTCGGACGTACATGGCGGCCATGTCGATATTTTGGTGGGCACACAAATGCTGGCCAAGGGCCATGATTTTCCCAACTTGACTTTGGTAGGCGTGCTCGATACCGATAGTGCGCTGTTCAGCGCTGATTTCCGGGCCGCTGAACGGTTGTTCGCACAGCTCATGCAGGTTGCTGGACGTGCCGGGCGCGCCGAAAAACCAGGGCAGGTGCTGATCCAGACCGCATTTCCCGACCATGTGTTGTTCCATGCGCTCAAACGGCATGACTTCACCGAGTTTGCCGCCAGCCAGCTGGAAGAGCGCCGTATGGCCGGCTTGCCTCCCTATTGTTTCCAGGCCGTGTTACGTGCCGAGGCGGCCCGACTGGCGCCGGTCCAGGAATTCCTACAGGAGGCCGTACAACTCGCTCATACCATTGCAGGTCGCGTCACAGTGTATGACCCGGTCCGCCCCACGCTCCAACGACTCAAGGGCTTAGAACGCGCACAATTGCTGGTACAAGCGGAAAGTCGCAAGGCGCTACAAAAATTTCTCGACCAATGGATGAATGAAGTACGCACGTTGCCTTCGGCGGGAAAGGTGCGGTGGTCGCTGGACGTGGATCCGCTGGAAATTTGAGCGCAACGCAGCGATTTCGGGCACGGCCGGCGCACACTCAACGGGAATGGTATTGCTTGCTCAAAACATCTTCAGGCTATTGGTGATATTGGCGGCTAAAATTATGAACAGCTTCAATCATGCAAGCTGCATTTTCCGGCGGGGTGAACTGGGTGATGCCATGGCCCAGGTTGAACACATGGCCGCTGCCCTTGCCGTAGCTTGCGAGGATGGCGGCGACTTCACGCTCGATCGCTTCCGGTGTAGACAGCAGGACGGCCGGGTCCATGTTGCCTTGCAACGCCACTTTATCGCCGACACGCGTGCGTGCCGCAGCAAGGTCGATCGTCCAGTCCAGCCCCAGTGCATCAGCCCCGATGGCGGCTTGGGATTCCAGCCACAGGCCCCCGCCTTTGGTGAACACGATGCTGGGCACGCGCCGGCCTTCGCGCTCGCGATACAGGCCGGAGACGATCTGCTCCATGTAGCGCAAGGAGAACTCTTGATAGGCTGCGTGTGACAGCACACCGCCCCAGGAGTCGAAAATCATCACGGCCTGGGCGCCGGCTTCGATCTGGGCATTGAGGTAAGCGGTGATGGCCCGGGCATTGATGTCGAGCACATGATGGAGCAAGTCGGGCCGCTCGTAAGCCATTTTCTTGGTGAGCAGAAAATCGGTACCGCCTCTACCCTCGATCATGTAAATCGCCAAAGTCCAGGGACTTCCCGCAAAACCGATCAAAGGCACTTCACCATCCAACGCCTTGCGGATTCGACTGACGGCCTCCATCACATAACCAAGATGTTCCCAGGGATCCGGTACGCTGAGATCGCGGATTTCCCATTCCTCCCGCAGTGGCCGCTCGAACCTGGGCCCTTCACCCTCGACAAAGTACAGACCCAGCCCCATAGCATCCGGGATGGTGAGGATATCGGAAAACAAAATGGCAGCATCCAACGGGAAGCGCGCCAGCGGTTGCAAAGTGACCTCGGTGGCGAGGTCGGGGTTTTTGCACAGCGCAAGGAAGCTACCGGCGCGCTTACGGGTCTCGTTGTATTCCGGCAGATAACGCCCCGCCTGGCGCATCATCCAGACCGGTGTGTACTCGGTGGGCTGGCGCAGCAGCGCACGCAATAAGGTGTCGTTTTTGAGATGGGTCATCGCGGCAGGGTGCTCGTGCCCATCAAAAAGGCATCCACCTCGCGTGCGCACTGGCGGCCTTCGCGGATGGCCCAGACGACCAGCGACTGGCCACGGCGCACATCCCCCGCCGCGAAAACCTTGGGCACCGAGGTCGCATAGCAGCCAGCACCCTCGGTGGTCGCTTTGACATTGCCACGTGCATCTTTCTCGACACCGAATGCGTCCAACAGCCTTTGCACCGGCCCGACGAATCCCATGGCGAGGAACACGCGCTCTGCCGGCACCTCGAACTCGGTTCCGGGTAGTTCGATCATCTTGCCGTCCCGCCATTCGACGCGGGCGGCGATGAGCTTTTTGACCTCGCCATTCTCGCCCTCGAAGCGCTTGGTCACCACCGACCAATCGCGCTCGCAACCTTCTTCGTGCGAGCTGGAGGTACGCAGTTTGATCGGCCAGTTGGGCCAGGTCAGGAGACGGTTTTCCCGCTCTGGAGGCTGCGGCATGATCTCGAATTGAGTGACGGAAGCCGCCCCCTGGCGATTGGCCGTCCCCACGCAGTCGGAACCGGTATCCCCACCGCCGATCACCACCACATGCTTGCCAGTGGCAAGAATCTGATCCGGCACGTGGTCGCCAGCCACCACCCGGTTCTGCTGGGTGAGGAATTCCATGGCGAAATGGATGCCTTTCAGCTCACGCCCCGGTACTGGCAGGTCGCGTGGTTGCTCGGCACCCGCAGCCAGAATCACGGCATCATATTCCGCGAGCAGGTCAGCTGGTTGGATAACCTCGCCGACATGCTGATTGACACGAAACTCCACCCCTTCGGCACGCATCTGTGCGAGGCGACGGTCGAGGTGGTGCTTCTCGAATTTGAAGTCTGGGATGCCATAGCGCAACAACCCACCGATGCGGTCGTTCTTTTCCAGCACCACCACGCTGTGGCCAACACGTGCCAATTGTTGCGCCGCTGCAAGTCCGGCCGGGCCGGAGCCCACGATGGCAACTTTCTTGCCAGTCTTGTGCCGTGGAATCTGCGGTTGAACCCAGCCATTCTCCCACGCCTTGTCGATGATGGCGTGCTCGATGGACTTGATGCCGACCGGATCGTCATTGATGTTGAGGGTACAAGCAGCCTCGCAAGGGGCCGGGCAAATACGGCCAGTGAAATCCGGGAAATTGTTGGTCGAATGCAATACCTCGATCGCGGCCTGCCAATCCTGACGATAGACCAAATCGTTCCAGTCCGGAATGATGTTGTTGATCGGGCAGCCATTCATGCAAAACGGAATGCCGCAGTCCATGCAGCGTGCGCCTTGTATCTTCGCTTCCTCGTCGGAGAGGTGAATGACGAACTCTTTATAGTTTTTGACGCGCTTCTCGACGGGCAGACAGCCCTCTTCCAGACGCTTGAATTCCAGAAATCCGGTTGGCTTACCCATTATGCAGCTTCCTTCCGCGCGGCAGCGGCACGCGCTTCGAGCACACGCTTGTATTCATGTGGCAGGACTTTCACGAATTTGCTGCGCGCGTTGTTCCAATCGGCCAGAATGGCTTTAGCACGAGTGCTGCCGGTGAGAGCGGCATGCCTTTCGATCAATCCCTTGAGAGTGATTTCGTCCGGTTGACCGAAATGTTCGCCCGCGGTATCGCGACACTTGTCAGCCGACTCGACCTTCTCCAACGATACCATACTCAAGTTGCAGCGTTTGGCGAACATACCATCTTCGTCCAGCACATAAGCGACCCCTCCCGACATGCCAGCGGCAAAATTGAGACCGGTGGTGCCCAATACCACCACGGTGCCGCCCGTCATGTATTCACAGCCGTGATTGCCCACACCTTCGACCACGGCGGAAGCGCCGGAATTGCGCACACAGAAACGCTCCCCGGCAACCCCACGGAAATAACTTTCCCCGCTGGTGGCACCATACATCACGGTATTGCCGACGATGATGTTCTCGTGCGGCTCACCCCGGAAAGCCTGGGGGGGCTTGATCACGATGCGCCCCCCACACAGGCCCTTGCCGACGTAATCATTGCCTTCGCCGGTGAGTTCGAACGTAATGCCCTTCATGAGGAAGGCGCCAAAACTCTGGCCTGCCGTCCCACTCAGTCTTACGGTGATGGTACCATCGGGCAGGCCGGCCGCGCCATGACGCCGGGCCACCTCGCCCGATAGCATGGCTCCGCAGGAGCGGTTGACATTGGTGATGGGCATATCGATCACCACTTTTTCGCCCCTTTCGAGCGCAGGCTTGGCTTTCTCGATCAGTTGGTTGTCCAATGCCTGCGCCAAGCCATGGTCCTGTTCTTCACAATGACTTCTGGCCACACCGGCCGGCATTTTAGGCTGATGGAAAATCTTGCTGAAATTGAGGCCAGCAGCCTTCCAGTGATCGATCCCCGCCCTCATATCCAGCAAATCGGTACGCCCGATCAGATCCTGGAACCTGCGTATGCCCATCTGGGCCATGTATTCACGCACTTCTTCTGCCACGAAGAAAAAGTAATTCACCACGTGTTCAGGCTGGCCAGTAAACTTGCGGCGTAATACTGGATCTTGCGTCGCCACACCCACCGGGCAAGTGTTAAGGTGACACTTGCGCATCATGATGCAGCCTTCGACCACCAGTGGCGCCGTGGCGAAACCGAATTCGTCCGCGCCCAACAAGGCGCCGATCAACACGTCACGACCAGTTTTCATCTGGCCATCAACCTGCACTGCCACGCGGCCGCGCAGCTGGTTCAAAACGAGCGTCTGCTGCGTTTCCGCCAGGCCGATTTCCCAGGGGCTACCGGCATGCTTGATGGAAGAGATGGGACTGGCACCGGTGCCGCCATCGAAACCGGCGATCACGATATGGTCGGCTTTGGCCTTGGCCACACCCGCTGCCACCGTCCCCACCCCCGTTTCTGCCACCAACTTGACCGAGATCGTGGCATAGGGGTTGACGTTCTTCAGATCATGGATGAGTTGGGCCAAATCCTCGATGGAATAAATGTCATGGTGCGGGGGTGGTGAGATCAACCCCACCCCCGGCACCGAAAATCGCAGTTTGGCGATGTATTCGGATACTTTGCCGCCCGGCAACTGGCCGCCTTCCCCAGGCTTTGCGCCCTGCGCAATCTTGATTTGAATCTGGTCGGCATTGACCAAATATTCCGCGGTGACGCCGAAACGGCCGGATGCCACTTGCTTGATCTTGGAGCGCATGGAGTCGCCCTTTTTCAGGGGAATATCGACTTCCACACGGGATTTGCCGATCAGCGCGGCCAGCGTGGTATCCCGTTCGACCGGAATGTAGCGCACCGGGTCTTCGCCCCCTTCGCCAGTGTTGGACTTGCCCCCGATGCGATTCATGGCGATCGCCAGCACAGTATGAGCCTCGGTGGAAATCGAGCCCAGCGACATGGCGCCGGTGGCGAAACGTTTGACGATCTCGCTGGCAGGTTCGACTTCTTCCAAAGGTACCGGTGCGCCAGCCGGCTTTACTTCGAACAGTCCGCGCAACGTCAAATGACGGCGGCTCTGATCGTTGATGAGGCGCGCATACTCCCGGTAGGTTTCGTATTTGCCGGTACGCGTGGCATTTTGCAGCTTGGCGATGGAATCCGGCGTCCATAGGTGTTCCTCACCACGCACCCGGAAGGCATATTCGCCACCGGCATCCAAGGCGTGCGCCAGCACCGGGTCATCCCCAAATGCATCGCGATGCATACGCAAGGCCTCCTCGGCCACCTGCTCCAACCCAATGCCTTCGACATTGCTGGAAGTGCCAGGGAAATACTTGTTCACGAAAGCGGAATTGAGACCAACCGCATCGAAGATCTGCGCGCCGCAATAAGACTGATAGGTAGAAATGCCCATTTTGGACATGACCTTGTACAGCCCCTTGCCGATTGCCTTGACGAAATTCTTCTGCGCAGCATACGCATCCGGTAGGTCAAGGTTGGCAATGGTCTCGAATGCCAGCCACGGGCACACGGCTTCGGCACCATAACCGCCCAGCAGGGCGAAGTGATGCACTTCGCGTGCGGAACCGGTATCGACCACCAATCCGGTACTGGTCCTAAGGCCGGCCTTGACCAAGTGGTGGTGCACGGCCGAGGTCGCGAGTAGTGCAGGAACCGCGATGCGATCGGCCGATACGTTGCGATCGGACAGGATAAGGATGTTGTAACCCTCTTTGACCGCCTGCTCGGCCCACTGGCATAGTGCTTCGATGGCATCCCCCATACCCTCGGTGCCAGCCGAGACTGGGTAGGTGATGTCGGCCACCAGCGAGCGGAAACGGTTGCCCGTCAGCGCAGCAATGTTCTGCAACTGCGCCAGCTCGTCTAGCATCAATACCGGCTGGCTGGCTTCCAGACGTAGCGGTGGATCGGTCTCATCGATGCCCAGCAGATTGGGTTTGGGGCCGATGAAGGTCACCAACGACATGACGATTTCCTCCCGGATCGGGTCGATCGGCGGGTTGGTGACTTGTGCGAACTGCTGCTTGAAATAGTTGTAAAGCGGCTTGGCTTTGCTGGAAAGTACTGGCAGGGCGCTATCCGTGCCCATAGAGCCGGTCGCTTCCTCGCCGTTGGTCGCCATCGGTATCAGAATGAACTTGAGGTCCTCTTGGGTATAGCCAAAAGCCTGCTGTACATCCAGCCTGTCGGCTTGCAATTCAAGCCCGCTCTCCACTTTGGGCAGATCCCCCAAGAAATAACGGGACTTTTCGATCCAGGCACGATAAGGCTTGGCTCGTGCGAGCTCGCGCTTGACTTCTTCATCGTCGATGATACGGCCTTGTTCCAGGTCAATCAGGAACATCTTGCCCGGCTGCAGACGCCACTTCTTGACGATCTTTTCTTCCGGGAAGGTCAGCACACCCATTTCCGAGGCCATCATCACGTAATCGTCGTCGGTGATCAGGTAGCGTGCCGGCCTCAAGCCGTTGCGGTCCAGCGTGGCGCCGATCATGCGGCCATCGGTGAAAGCCACCGCTGCCGGGCCATCCCACGGCTCCATCAGCGCGGCGTGGTACTCATAGAAGGCACGGCGGTCTTCATCCATCAAGGCATTGCCGGCCCAGGCTTCGGGGATCAGCATCATCATGGCGTGCGGCAAAGAATAGCCACCGGCCACCAGCAACTCCAACGCATTGTCGAAACAGGCGGAATCGGATTGGCCTTCGTCGATCAGCGGCCACAGTTTTTCCAAATCTTCTCCCAACATCGCCGATTTCATCGCTTTGTGGCGCGCAGCCATCCAGTTGACGTTGCCGCGCACGGTGTTGATTTCGCCATTGTGCGCAATCATGCGGAATGGATGCGCCAGATCCCAAGCCGGAAAAGTGTTGGTCGAAAAGCGCTGGTGCACCAGTGCCAATGCCGACACCATGTCCGGATCCTGCAAATCTCGATAGTAAGTGCCAACCTCTTCGGCCAGCAGCATTCCTTTGTAAACCAGGGTGCGGCTAGAGAGCGAAGGAATGTAGAACTGTTCGCCATCCTCGAGATTCAGGTGACGTACGGCATGCTCGACACGTTTACGAATCACGAACAGTTTGCGCTCGAACGCATCTGGGTCGGGGGCCCGACTCGCGATGAACACCTGGCGCATCACTGGCTCGATGGCGCGGGCAGCTTCGGCAATACTACGGTTGTCACGCGGCACATCACGCCAGCCGAGGCAGACCTGTCCTTCTTCGAACACGATGCGCTCAATCGCTGACTCACAGGCTAAGCGACCATTGGCGGACTGCGGCAAGAAAACCATGCCGACGGCATATTGGCCAACTTCAGGCAACGAAATACCGAGCTTTGTGGCTTCCTTGCGCATGAACGCATCAGGGAGCTGGATCAGGATGCCAGCCCCGTCTCCCAGCCTAGGGTCATATCCAGTGGCTCCGCGGTGTGTCAGATTACGGAGTATGGTCAGACCCTGCTCGATGATGTCGTGACTTTTGCGATTCTTGATATGTGCAATGAAGCCGACCCCGCACGCGTCCTTTTCATTTGCCGGATCGTATAAGCCTTGTCTTGTTGGCATTGCCTTAGCCTTGCTCTATCCCTCGTCCACCAATGCACGATACGCCCACCGAGGGTGTCGACGCACCGGCCTGCCGCCCATTCTTCCAGACGACATCGAATTTGAAAGTGAAATTTTTGAATGGTACCTGCAAAGGGACGTCAGTTCAACCTCGAAGGAATCGAGGTTGAACTGACGTCGAGGACCGGCAACCACTTGAATCAAAAACTGCGTCGCGCCGCATCCAGAGTCTGCTCGATCTCTACATCGCCATGAGCGGCAGATACGAATCCAGCCTCGAACGCAGAAGGTGCCAAATAGGCACCCGCCTTAAGCATCGCGTGGAAGAAGCGGTTGAATGCCGCCTTGTCGCACTGCACGACCTCTGCATAAGAGGTAGGGCAAGCCGCGCTGAAATAAAAACCGAACATGCCACCTACATGCTGAGCCGTGAACGGAACCCCTTTTTCGCGCGCTATGCCCACCAGCCCTTCGACGAACTGGCGGGTTCTTGCGGCAAGACGGTCGTAGAAGCCCGGCTCCTGCACCAGCCTGAGCGTGGCCAAACCGGCCGCAACGGCGACGGGATTTCCGGATAGCGTCCCCGCTTGGTATACCGGGCCTACTGGCGCCAGACAGGCCATGATGTCCGCCCGTCCGCCAAATGCCCCAACCGGCAACCCCCCACCGATGACCTTGCCCAGTGTGGTGAGATCGGGGGTGATGCCATACAGCGCTTGCGCCCCCCCAAGTGCCACGCGGAAGCCCGTCATGACTTCATCGAAGATCAGCACCGCACCATGCCGGCTGCATTGATCACGCAACGTCTGCAAAAATGAGGGAGCGGGAAGGACGAGGTTCATGTTGCCGGCCACCGGTTCTACGATGACACAAGCGATTTCGTCGCCGATCTGGTCGAAAAGGCTTTGTACCGCAGCACAATCATTGTAGGGTAGCGTCAGCGTATGGGCAGCGACCTCGGGCGGCACGCCCGCGGAGCTGGGTTGACCGAAGGTGAGCGCGCCGGAGCCGGCTTTCACCAGCAGGGCATCAGCATGGCCGTGGTAACACCCTTCGAATTTCACGATCTTGTTGCGCCCGGTATAGCCCCTGGCCAAGCGGATGGCGCTCATGGTCGCCTCGGTGCCAGAGCTGACCAAGCGCACCTGTTCCATGCTCGGTACCAGTTTGACGAGCAATTCTGCCATCTCGAGTTCGCGGGCCGTAGGTGCACCAAACGACAAACCCTGCTCGGCAGCCTGCCGGACGGCCTCGATCACGGCGGGATGGGCATGTCCGAGGATCATAGGTCCCCAGGATCCGACATAGTCGATGTAACGCTTGTCGTCTTCATCCCACAAGTAGGCTCCCTGGCCACGCTTGAAAAAGATGGGGGTGCCGCCCACTGCACGAAAGGCACGTACCGGCGAGTTGACGCCGCCAGGAATGCACTTTTGGGATTGTTCGAACAACTGGTGATTACGTGAGATCATGGTCAGGACGATGTACAAACAGGTGGGTAAAAGTCTGAGCGGCTCGTTCCGGCTCTGGGGCATCGAACAGTGCACCGATGACGGCTATAGCATCTGCCCCCGCTTCGATCACCTTGGCCGCGTTGTGAGGGGTAATACCTCCAATGGCAACTACGGGAAGGCCAAACCTTTTGGCCCGACCAAACAAATCAAGTGACACACGAGTCGCCGCTGGTTTGGTTTTGGAGTCGAAACAAGCTCCCAGCGCGATGTATGTGGCCCCTTGGGCCTGGGCATGCGCGACCAGATCGAGGCGATCGTAACAGGATGCGCCGATGATTTTGCGTGCACCCAATCGCTGACGTGCAGCCGCGATCCCCACATCCGACTGGCCAAGATGTACACCATCGGCGTCGAGCTCGACACACAATGAAACATGATCGTTGATGATGAAAGGCACGGCATAGGCCTTACATAGCTCGAGGAGCGCAGCAGCCTGTGTGCGCTTCAGTTCATAAGAAGCGGTCTTGTTACGATATTGCAGCAGGGCGGCCCCGCCACGCAATACGGCTTCTACCCGCTTCAACAGCGAATCGGTGTCTTCGAGGTCAGGCGTGATGGCATACAAACCTTTAAGAACCCTCTGAATGACCTGCTGCGTGGCCGGATGGCGGCGTTGCGCGGTGCCCGCTCCCCCGCCTGGCTCTTTGTTATGTCGCGGTGGCTGTGCTCCGTGCGTCTTGCCCTCCAATCGCTCGCAACGATTTTTCAGGGTTTCCCTAACCCGTGCCACCACTACTCCCTCCTTCTTCGCGTGCCCAGAACAAGCGGTCGGGGATGTGTTGTCCCATGCCGAGACGAAATGCGCTACTGAGTGTGGCCCAAGTGTATTGCTGTGCTTCCGCCACGGCTTCCGCCACGTCCAGCCCATGCGCCAGGCAGGCCGCAATGGCTGCAGCCAGCGTGCAGCCGGACCCATGGTAGCTGCCGGGCAATCGATCCCAGGTCCAGGAACGCATCTCACCGGTTTGGCTGTATAGAGTGTTGACGACTTCCTGCGTGCGCTCGTGGGTTCCGGTGATCAACACGTGCTCGCAACCCATTGCAAGCAGGCGGCTGGCGGCTTCATCCAGCGCCGCGTTCTGTTCGTCCGCACCTTCGCCGTCGTTCATGAAAGCCAGGCGACGTGCCTCCAGGCTGTTGGGCGTGATCAGGCTGGCTTGCGGCAGCAGCAAGTCGATCATGGCCTCTTGCATTTCCTCGGTGGCCAATTCGTCCCCGCGCCCGGAGGCCAGCACGGTATCCATGATCAGCGGGATTTCGGGGTAGTCGGAAAGGATTTCGGCAATCACGGTGATGTTTTCCACGCTACCCAGCATGCCCAGCTTGAAGGCGGCGACCTGCATGTCCTCCAGCACGGCGCGCGCCTGCTCCTCCACCCAGTCGGCGTCGAACACCATGATGTCATTCACCCCAAGGGTGTCCTGTACGGTAATGGCGGTGACCACGGAAGCGGGGTGACAACCGATACTGGCCAAAGTAAGGACGTCCGCCTGCAAGCCGGCTCCGCCGGTGGGGTCGGTAGCAGCGAAAGTCAAAACGACTGGAAGAGCAGAATTCATGAATACCCGGACGCGCACAGGCGCTGAAATTCAGGGAACATTCTACCGCGAAAACGACTGGATTCTTTTGCTTTGAAAATCGTCTGGGGATTTCTTACAATCTGGTCATGCAGCGCCTACGGTTTGTGCTCCTCCTTTCACTTTTGCTGACATTCGTTCTGGGACAGCAAGCCGTCACTGAACACACGATTTCGCATTGGGTGGATTCACAGCGGCAGGCCCCTGAACAGGACCAGAAATCGTACCCATCGCCGTTTTGCGACAAATGCGCAGCCTACACCGCGTTAAAAGGTGTCGTTCACTCCGCGCTGCAGCAAACGGGCGAACCGCCTTCCCTTGAGGTGTTTCTCCCTGGCGAGAAATGCCGTCATTGCATTACGGCTCTCCA
Source organism: Methylophilaceae bacterium (assembly GCA_026419515.1). Classification (GTDB taxonomy): domain Bacteria; phylum Pseudomonadota; class Gammaproteobacteria; order Burkholderiales; family Methylophilaceae; genus JANZZG01. The sequence goes on along the minus strand of JANZZG010000044.1, from coordinate 22,556 downwards.
GCTTTATTCAGCTCGCGCTCCTCCCCTCTCCCTCGTCTAGTTTCGAGTCATTTCAGGTCGGCCAAGCCAGGTCTTGGTTTGGGGCGTTTTCGTTCGACGAGAGGATCATCATGTTCAGACATCACTCCCTGTGGGCGTGCGCTTTGGCGCTCGTCTGCCCTTTCCCCCTACAAGCAATCGCCAACGATAGTGAAGAGCTCGAGAAAATCCGTGCCGAAATGCAGCAAATGCGCGCCTCCTACGAGGCACGTATCCGCTCGCTGGAAAATCAGCTCGAACAACTCTTGAAAAATACTCAGCTACCCGAACAGAACATGGCTCGCATCGAAGCTTCCTCCGCCCGGATGCGCAACAACACCCTGGAGTCATCCCGCAATATCTTCAATCCAAGCATTTCTCTCATTCTTTCCGGCTTGTATGTCAATCGCTCACAAGAATCCAATGACCATATCACTGGATTTCAGACGGGCGGTGAAATCGGACCTGGTGAACGCGGGTTTGGACTGGGGGAATCAGAGCTCGGAATTTATGCCAACATCGACCCGTATTTCTACGGGGGGCTACTATTGGCGCTTGCACCGGACAATAGCATCGACATTGAGGAGGCCTTCATCCAAACGACTGCATTACCAGGTGGTATCACGCTCAAAGGCGGTCGCTTTTATTCAGGTATTGGCTATCTCAACCCACAACATCCCCACATGTGGGATTTCATCGATAGCCCCCTCGTTTACCAAGCCTTTCTTGGCGGCCAATACGGTGATGATGGCGTACAAATGAAATGGGTCGCCCCGACGGACTTATTCTTGGAAGTCGGTCTAGAAGCTGGGCGTGGCCGGATTGCGGGCACGTCGGGCAAAAACAAGAACGGCAGCGCCATGGGTAGTCTGTTCGGGCACATTGGAGGCGATATAGATACGAGCAATAGCTGGCGGGCCGGTCTTTCCTATTTGCACGTTTCACCCCAGCAGCGCCTTTCGGATAATCTCGATACCGCAGGCAACTTCGTCACCAATCAATTCACCGGAACCAGCCGTATCTGGGTCGCTGATTTCGTCTGGAAATGGGCCCCCCATGGCAACATGAGTTCTACTTATTTCAAACTGCAAGGTGAATATCTGCTCCGCCGCGAATCAGGTACCCTCGTCTATGACGTCGATGCCACTTCTTTAGCGGACCGTTATCGCGCCAATCAATCGGGTTGGTACCTGCAAGGGATCTACAAATTCATGCCGAACTGGCGCATCGGTCTACGCTATGACCGTCTAGCGCATGGTAGCGTGGATTATGCAAGCAATAACCCCGTTCTAGATTTCGATGGGTATGTCCCCCAACGCATTAGTTGGATGATGGATTACAGCCCCAGTGAATTCAGTCGTCTCCGGCTGCAATTGGCTCACGACCGCTCGCGGGAAAACACCATCGACAATCAGTTCTTCATCCAATACATCATGAGCCTGGGAGCCCATGGTGCTCACCAGTATTGAGGAGTTGTTGCATGAAAAATGTTCCGGTTCTACTGTTGATCGCGTTCTTGGCCACCCTGACACGACCCGCTCATGCCCTCAACGTTTTCGCTTGCGAGCCGGAATGGGGGGCATTGGCACACGAACTGGGAGGAGACCAGTTGAATGTATACACCGCAACCCATGCCCTACAGGATGTGCACCATATACAGGCAAGACCCAGCCTCATCGCCAAGGCACGTACTGCCGACCTCCTCATATGCACCGGCCTGGGTTTGGAGGATGGTTGGTTACCCATGATTTTGCGCCAAGCTGCAAACAATGCCATTCAGCCCAGCAAACCCGGCTATTTCGAAGCGGGCAATTACGTGAATCCTTTGGAAATCCCGCAACGAATAGACCGTTCCGAGGGTGATGTGCATGCTCGAGGGAATCCACACATCCATACCGACCCACGCAACATCCTAAAAGTAGCCACTGCGCTAACCCAGCGTCTTACCGAACTCGACCCTTCCAATGCCACGTTTTACCAAACCCGTGGACATGAATTCGTGCAACGCTGGCAAGCGGCGATCATGCAATGGGAAACCCAGGCTGCTCCACTCAAGGGCATTGCCGTCGTGACACATCACAACGCGTTCCCCTACCTTGCATCATGGCTTGGCATGAAAGTAGTGGCGACACTGGAACCCAACCCTGGAGTGGAGCCGACCAGCACCCACCTAGCAAAAGTATTGACAAAGTTGCAGCAGCAGCCCGCCAGAATGGTGATACGCACCGCTTACGACCCACAACGCGCATCCGTTTGGCTCGCCGAGCGGGCCAAGATTCCAGCCGTGGTGTTGCCTTTCACGGTAGGCGGCAGCGAGCGAGCCCGAAATCTGACTTCTTTGTTTGACGATACGCTGCAACGTTTGCTGGAGGCGCTGAAATGACATTTGGCCCAATGATGCCATCCTGCCTACCCAGTGACCTTCGCATAGTTTGTCCCCGCACCATGGGGTATCTTCACGAAATACAGGCTCCCAAATGAATCTCGATGTTTTCGACCCCACCATCATGGGCCCCGCCCTCCTCGCCGGTTTACTCGTGCTGGCCACGCACGTACCGCTGGGAAGAGAGGTACTCAGACGTGGCATCATTTTCATTGATCTCGCCGTAGTACAAATCGCTGGACTTGGGACTATCCTCGCCAATTTTTTGGGATGGGATACGCGAACCTGGCTGATCCAAGCAGCTGCATTTTGCTCAGCGCTATTGGGTGCACTGTTGGTGAGATGGATGGAAAAACATTGGCCCGAGGTACAGGAAGCCCTGATTGGTGCGATATTCATATTGGCGGCCAGTGCGAGTATCCTGTTGCTGGCAAAAACTCCCCATGGCGCCGAACGTTTGAATGAGGTGCTAACGGGCCAGATCCTATGGGTGAATACGACACAGCTGACACTCGCCGCGCTGTGTACCCCCGTCATTCTCGGTGTGTGGTTTGGCCTGCGGGAGAAGTTGGGGCCTACCGGCTTTTACTTGCTGTTCGCACTCGCAGTGACCATTTCAGTACAGCTGGTTGGCATTTATTTAGTATTCTCCAGTCTGATTCTCCCTGCACTCACGGTGCGTCGCTGGCCTATAGCTTGGCAAGTGGCGGGCGGCTATGGGGTGGGTGCAGTGGCCTATGTCCTGGGCCTGGTATTATCGTCGGCATTCGACCTGCCATCGGGAGCCGTGATCGTGTGGTGTCTGGCCGCCCTCGGTGTGCTCGCCAATCTGCTCCGCTTTAGGCTATGATTGAAAGAACCTACCATACGTTGGAAAGGAGAAAATATGGCGAGAATGGTCAAATGCGTCAAGCTCGGACGCGAAGCAGAAGGTCTGGATTTTGCTCCCTATCCGGGCGAATTGGGTAAGCGCATTTTCGAGAATGTCTCTAAAGAAGCCTGGGAAGGCTGGAAAAGATACCAAACCATGCTCATCAATGAGCACCGGCTGAATCTCGCTGATCCACAGGCACGCAAATATCTCGCGGAACAAACCGAGGCCTACTTTTTTGGCGAGGGTGCAGAAAAACCGGCGGGCTATACGCCGTAATGAAAACTTCATATTCTTGTCATAGACTCATGACTCTATGACATCGCTAATGAACAAATTGAATTCTCCGGAATACTACCTCAACCGGGAACTTGGCATTCTGGAGTTCAATCGGCGTGTATTGGCCCAAGCCGAAGATACGCGCAACCCCTTGTTGGAGCGGCTGAGGTTTCTATGCATCGTCAGCAGCAACATGGACGAATTCTTCGAGGTGCGCGTAGCAGGACTTAAAAGACAGATCCAATACAACAGCACTTTCACCGCTGCGGATGGCTTAACCCCACGTCAGGTCTATGCCCAGGTAAGCAAAGTGGCGCATGAGATCGTCGCCCACCAGTACAAGGTTTTCAACGAGATATTGATCCCTCAGCTGCGTGCCGAGGATATCTGCTTTTTGCGTCGCACCCACTGGAACGAGGTACAGCAGCAGTGGATCCGCAATTACTTTTTCAGTGAACTAATGCCGGTGTTGACCCCTATCGGGCTCGACCCGGCACACCCTTTTCCGCGCGTACTCAATAAAAGCCTGAATTTCGCGGTGGAACTGGAAGGCAAAGATGCCTTTGGCCGCAACTCTGGCATCGCCATCGTGCAGGCACCGCGTGCATTGCCGCGTGTGATCCGTATGCCGAGCGATATCGCCGGTCACGAGTATGGTTTCGTGTTTTTGTCATCCATCCTGCATGCACATGTGGGCGAATTGTTTTCTGGAATGACGGTCAGGGGCTGCTATCAATTTCGGGTCACACGGAACAGCGACCTCTATGTCGATGAAGAGGAAGTGAAAGACTTACGCCAAGCCCTACAGGGGGAGCTGACCCATCGCCAATTCGGAGACGAGGTGCGCCTGGAAATTGCAGACAATTGCCCTGCGGAAATGTCTGCCTTTTTGCTGGAGCAATTCGGCCTTGGTCCGGAGGATCTTTACCAGGTGCATGGACCGGTCAACCTGGTACGCCTGATGCGGATTCCTGATTGGGTTGACCGGCCCGACCTCAAGTTTACACCCCATATACCCGCCCTGCCCAAGGAAGTCAGCAAAGAGCCCGACATTTTCAAAGCAATTCGCAAAGGCGATATCTTGATCCATCTCCCCTACCAGTCATTCAACCCGGTGGTGGACTTCATCCAGCAGGCTGCTGCCGACCCGGACGTGCTGGCGATCAAGCAAACCGTCTACCGCACCAGTTCTGATTCCACCCTGATGCAAGCCCTGATCGACGCCGCCCGTAGCGGCAAGGAAGTCACCGTGGTAGTCGAACTGATGGCGCGTTTCGATGAAGAGGCCAATATCAACTGGGCAGCACGTCTGGAAGAAGTGGGCGCGCACGTCGTATATGGGGTGGTAGGCCATAAGACACATGCCAAAATGGCCATGGTGGTACGCCGCGAAGAAGGCAGGTTGTGCCGCTATGTCCACCTGTCGACAGGCAATTATCATCAGCGTACCGCACGCCTTTATACCGATTTCGGTCTGCTCACCTGTCACCCAGACATCTGTGCGGACGTCAATGACGTGTTCATCCAGCTCACTGGACTAGGCAAAGCTACCAAGCTACGTTACCTATGGCAGTCGCCGTTCACCCTCCATCAGCGGTTGATCAAGGCGATCCAGCGTGAAACGGAAATCGCCAAAGCCGGGAAAAAGGGCAGAATCATCGCCAAGATGAACGCGCTGCTCGATCCAGACATCATTCGAGCCTTGTATATGGCTTCCATGGCCGGCGTACAAATTGATCTCATCGTACGTGGCGTATGCGCCCTGCGACCTGGCATCCCCGGCATATCGGAAAACATACGCGTGCGCTCCATCGTCGGACGCTTTCTCGAGCATTCGCGCATCTTCTATTTCCATAACGAAGGCGCTCAGGACATTTATCTAGCCAGTGCCGACTGGATGTACCGCAATTTTTTCCGCCGTATCGAAACCTGTTTTCCAGTGCTCGACCCCAAACTCAAAAAGCGAGTGCTCAAAGAGGGGCTACAACCCTATCTCAAAGACAATCTGCAAGCGTGGGAAATGCAGCCCGACGGCAGTTATCGACAAAAAAAGCCAGGGCGTGCTCGACCATTCAGCGCACAGGAATTCTTGCTGGCTGAATTTGCACGGGAACAAGCACGCGAACAATGATTACCGACCCCACCCCCTAATATCGCGTTCCAACGTCTTGCTTCCAGCGCTCACTCACTCCAGGATCAAGCTGAAACCGACGTCTTTCCAATATGCACTCTCCACCGTCAACTCCGCTTCGGTCAACGGATTGTTTTTGAGCCAGTTTTCCTCTAGTTTCAGGACAAAACGTCGGCTATCATTCCAATCCAATCGCATGCGGGGTGGCCGGACGTCCATGCGATTGCGGTGAAATAGCACTGCCAGCCTGAGTATCATGATCAACGCCCAATGGTCGTCATGAGTCGGGAACTTGGGCAATTTGGTCAGGGCACGGCGTTGGGCACGTAGCAGCAGACTGAGGATTTGCTGGTCGCGCCTGGAAAAACCAGGCATGTCAGCATTTTCGATGATGTACGCAGAGTGCTTGTGATAACCGGGGTGAGCAATGGAGATGCCGATTTCATGCAGGCGCGCTGCCCAGCTTAGATACTGCCTCGCCTCTAGCCATTCCATTTCCAGACGGGGTGCGATCTGTTCCAGCAAGTCCAGCGCCAATGCCTGAACCCTTCGCGCTTGCTGTCCATCCACATGATAACGTCGCTGGAACTGACGTACCGTGACTTCACGCGTATCCTGATGGTGCATGCGGCCAAGCAGTTCGTAGAGCACCCCCTCACGCAACGCACCACTGGCCACCGTCATACGCTCGATGCCCAATTCCGCAAACGCCGCGGTCATGATGGCAAAACCGCCTGCAATCACGGCCTTGCGCTCCTCTGACAACCCAGGCACATTCAGTTTGCGAACGTCTTTGGCCTTGAGGAACCAGGCTTTCAGTTCTGCTAGGCCGCTGCGGGTGATGGTCCCATCCGATATGCCATTGAGCCGCATCATTTCCCCCAGCGCGCGTGCCGTACCGGATGAACCAACGGCTTCCTGCCAGTGACCCGCATAAAAACCATGCCGAATGCTTTGGATCTCGGTGCGCGCCGCTATCTCGGCACGACGCAAGTTGTCTTCAGATAGTTTTCCGTCACTGAAAAACCGAAGGCTGTAGCTCACACAACCCATGTACAGGCTTTCCATTTGCTGTGGTTCGAACGCCTGGCCGATGATGAATTCGGTAGAGCCACCACCGATATCGACCACCAAGCGCCTCCCCGCGTAAGGCGGCAAACTGTGCGAAACACCAAGGAAAATCATGCGCGCTTCTTCGCGACCTGCGATGATTTCGATGGGAAACCCGAGTGCATGTTGGGCACGTTCCAGCAGTTCGCCTGCATTACGCGCGACCCGGAAAGTATTGGTGGCGACGGCACGCACGCCATGTGGATCCAACCCACGGAGTCGTTCGCCGAAACGACGCAGACACGCCACTGCGCGCTGTATCGCGTCTTGGGAAAGCATTTTGTTTTGGTCGAGCCCCGCCCCCAAGCGTACCACCTCGCGCAGCGAATCGTGCATGAACAGCTGATCGTCCACTACACGCGCCATTTGCAAATGGAAGCTGTTGGAGCCGAGGTCGACCGCAGCAATGTCGGTCAGCAGAGGAAGGTCGGCGGCCTTCAAGCCATCCCCTCGCTACTGAAGGGTTTCTTTCTCCATTTCCTGCACGGTGACATGCCGGACGTCTTTGCCTTTGACCATGTACACCACGTATTCGGCAATATTCTTGGCATGATCCCCCATACGCTCGAGTGCTTTGGCAACGAACATCACTTCCAGCGACATGGAAATGGTGCGCGGGTCTTCCAGCATGAAAGTGATGAGCTGGCGTGTCACGGCACGGAAATTATCATCCACCTGCATATCCTGGCGCGCCACTTCCACTGTATGGGTGACGTCCAGCCGAGCAAAGGCATCCAGCGCCATACGCAGCATTTCACGTACCTGTGCAGTCATCGTCTTGATCTCATTGAAACGCGGAGAATAAAGACGATCGGTCTCATAAATTTTGTGCGCCACCCGGGCAATCTTAGTCGCCTCGTCCCCAATACGCTCGAGATCAGTGATGGTCTTGACCATCATCATGATCATACGAAGATCACCCGCCGTTGGCTGGCGACGGGCAATGATGGTGGTACATGCCTCGTCGATGGCGACTTCCAGCGCATTGACGGCATGGTCGCGATCGATCACTTTGCTCGCAAGCGCAATATCGGCCTCCATTAGAGCATCAACAGCGTTGGCGATCTGCTCTTCGACCAGCCCGCCCATTTGCAACACTTTGGAACGCACGGCCTCCAATTCGGCATCGTACTGTTTGAAAGTATGTTCGGATTGCATGTTTATCTTCTCCGCTAGGAAAACCGCATTGTATTGCGCCAATGTGACAACAATGTTACCTCGTTATGGTCTTGACGCCCTCCTCGGTCGCCAGTAACAGAATATCCGCCGGGCGCGCGGCAAACAATCCATTCGCCACCACCCCCACGATTTGGTTGATCCGAGCCTCCATCTCGACTGGGTTGACGATGGTCAATCCGTGCACATCCAAGATCACATTGCCATTGTCCGTGATGAAATCACGTAGTTTGGGCTGCCCACCCAGCTTGACCAGTTCACGGGCAACATAGCTACGTGCCATGGGTAATACTTCTACCGGCAAAGGGAACCTACCCAGTACTGTAACGAATTTGCTCGCGTCACAAATACAGATGAATTTTTCGGCCACGGCGGCAACGATTTTTTCGCGTGTCAGCGCCCCTCCACCTCCTTTGATCATGTGCAGGTGCTCGGTAATTTCGTCTGCCCCATCGACATAGATTTCCATATCGCCGACATTGACGCTGTTCAGATCCACCACCTTGATACCATGTTCACGCAAACGCCGAGCCGTGGCTTCGGAACTGGCGACAGCCCCCTCGATTTTGTGTTTGACCTTGGCCAATTCATCGATGAAATAATTGGTGGTGGAGCCGGTCCCCACCCCGATGATGCCCCCTTTGACGTATTCCACGGCCTTTTTGGCCACCTGCTGCTTGAGCTCGTCCTGTGTTGCCATAGTGTGTTCCAAATTTTCTCTATAATCACCGCAAGTCTTCATGATACAACATGCGCCTGCCGTCATGGAAAACGATTATCTGGAGAAAATTCTGACTGCGCGCGTTTATGACGTAGCCGAAGAAACCCCTCTGGAGGAGGCACACTCCTTGTCACTGCGTACCGGCAATCGCTTCCTACTCAAGCGGGAGGACATGCAGCCAGTGTTTTCTTTCAAACTACGCGGGGCTTACAACAAAATGGTGCGACTGACACCCGCCCAAAGAAGACGCGGCGTCATCTGTGCTTCTGCCGGCAACCACGCACAAGGCGTCGCACTGGCTGCACGAAAACTTGGGTGCCGTGCAGTCATCGTGATGCCAACCACCACGCCACAAATCAAAGTCGCTGCAGTCGCTGGTCATGGTGCCGAGGTGGTGCTAGCGGGTGACTCATATGACGAGGCGAGTACACATGCCCATATGCTGGAAAAACGTGACCGTCTGGTTTTCGTCCATCCCTTCGACGACCCCGATGTCATCGCTGGACAGGGCACCATCGGCATGGAAATCCTGCGCCAATGCTCTGACCCCATCCACGCCGTGTTCTGTGCCGTTGGCGGTGGCGGGCTTATCGCCGGTGTTGCCGCTTACATCAAACGGCTACGGCCTGAAATCCAAATCATTGGGGTAGAGACGGTGGACGCTGCCGCCATGACCCAATCATTGGCTGCCGGCAAGCGAGTCCGGCTGGAGCAGATCGGACTGTTTGCCGATGGCGCTGCCGTCAAGCAAGTTGGTGAAGAAACCTTCCGTCTTTGTCAGCAATATGTCGACGACATGGTGTTGGTGGATACAGACGCCATCTGTGCTGCAATCAAGGACGTGTTCGAAGACACGCGTTCCATTTTGGAGCCAGCAGGGGCCTTGGCCATCGCCGGCGCCAAGGAATACTTGGCTCGTCATCATCTAAGGGGCAAAACCGTGATCGCCGTGGCAAGTGGCGCCAACATGAATTTCGACCGCTTGCGCCATGTCGCCGAACGCGCCGAGCTGGGTGAACAACGCGAAGCGGTACTGGCCGTCACCATCCCGGAACGGCCTGGTAGTTTCAAGAAGTTCTGTCGCTTACTGGGCCCACGCAACATTACTGAATTCAACTACCGCTACTCCGACCCCAAAGAAGCTCATGTATTCGTCGGTGTCCAGGTAGCCAACCGCACCGAATCCATCAAGCTGGTAGAGACGCTCCGGAAAAATGGTCTGGCTACATTGGATCTCACTGAAGATGAAATGGCTAAGCTGCATATCCGTCATTTGGTGGGTGGCCACGCACCACAGGTCAAGGATGAGCTAGTCTACCGTTTTGAATTCCCCGAGCGGCCGGGTGCATTGATGCATTTTCTGGAGAGTATGAGCAAAGGTTGGAACATCAGCTTGTTCCATTATCGCAATCACGGCGCCGACTATGGCCGCGTGTTGGTCGGAATACAGGTGCCCCAGGGAGAAAAACGCGCTTTCAAGGCGTTCTTGAACCAACTTGGCTATGCCTACTGGGATGAGAGCGCAAATCCTGCATACAAGTTGTTCTTGGGCTAAGGGTTGATGATCAACCGCCCAGAAAACTTGCTCTTGCTAAAGAAACCTTGAAAAACCGTTGCAAGTAGCTTTGAAGCTTACGCACACGCGGAAACGACCAAGACCAAGCAGAGCGTTAGCAAAGGAGCGACAACCGCAGGTTGCGGCGGTAGCTTGCGTGAGCGTAACCAACGTTAAGCTGTTGCAACCCGCGGCCGAAGCAAAAAACACGCCTCGCCGCCATTCGACTACGCAGCAGGTTATTCAGAGGTTTCCTAGAAATATCCCTCCTTCTTTCTTTGTTCCATCGCAGTATCCGAAGTCTGGTCATCAAGACGAGTTTCACCCCGCTCGGTAACCCGGCTGATCGCTGTTTCGGCAATGATTTTCTCTACCGTATCGGCTTCGGAAATGACCGGAGCAGTGCAAGTCATGTCGCCTACGGTACGAAACCGGACCTGCAGTTCGCAAGTTTTTTCCCCAGGACGCGGTGGCGTCAGAGGAGTTACGGGAATAATCGATTTTCCACGCAGGACGACGGTTCTGCGATGCGCGAAATAAATCGAGGGCAATTCCAGTCGCTCCCGCTGGATGTATTGCCAGACGTCGAGCTCGGTCCAGTTGGAGATCGGAAACACCCGGACATGCTCTCCTGGAAAGCTGGATGCGTTATAAAGGCTCCAAAGTTCCGGTCGCTGGTTCTTGGGGTCCCATTGGCCAAACTCGTCACGGAATGAAAAAATTCGCTCCTTGGCACGCGCTTTTTCTTCATCCCGCCGCGCTCCTCCGATGCAGGCGTCAAAACCGAACTCCTGGATCGCTTCGAGTAAGGTGATGGACTGATACCGATTTCTCGACTCAGTAGCTGACCTGAGTCGGACACTGCCTCGCTGGATGGATGCGTCCAGCGTTCGCACGATCAACTCTTCACCTAACTCTGCTGCCCGTCTGTCACGAAACTCGATGACCTCGGGATAATTGTGGCCAGTATCGATGTGCAACAAAGGAAAAGGAAAACGCCCAGGTCGGAAAGCTTTTTCTGCGAGCCTCAGCAGACACACTGAATCCTTACCTCCAGAAAAGAGAAGCGCAGGTTTTTTGCACTGGCCCGCGACCTCGCGCAGAATGTGGATGGCCTCGGATTCGAGTACATCGAGATGACTGAGGTGACGTATCGGTTTGATCATTGTGCCCATCGTGTTTTACCACCGAAAACCAGGTACTACCCAATCTGGAACCGCGCCAAAAGAATCTGTCAGTTTTCTGATCCGACGAATAATTTCGTCGGGGTTTGTGGTATCAACGAAATCATCGACATGCACACCCTGTAATGTCAAAAGCGTATCTAGTCCAGCCATATGACCTCCGACAACATCATGGTGAATGGAATCCCCGACAGCAAGAACCCTGGATGTTGGAATGCCGGGGAGTAGGTCTAGGCAATATCGATAGATTTCTGGATGAGGCTTGCCGATGTAATGAACGCTACCACCCCGCTTCTGGTAGGTCTGCGCAATGGCTCCTGCGCCGGCTTGCAAACCGTAAGGGGTGATCCTCGTCAAATCCGGGTTGACACAGACCATCGGCAGATTTTTCTCCAGTCCCCGTTTTATCACATGGTCATAAAACGACGGTACCAGCTCGTCATTGATCCCGGCTAACAGAATGAAACCAGCCTGTTCGACGTGATCCACGAAGCAAACACCCAGCCCACGAGAAAATTCCTCCGGACGATCACTGGTCAGCAGCAGGCCAGGGACGTCCATGAATGTACGAAAAATGCCGCGACCGGTAGCCAGCATCTGCCAAGCGATCTCACCGGAGGTTACTAAGTGGGCATAGCTGTCGCGTGGAATGCCAAGCTTATCAAGACGAATTTCGTTGCTTTCGGAGCGTTTCCCTGAGTTGCTGATGATGACCACCTGCTTGCCGGCCCGAGTCAGCCGTCTGAGGCATTGCACTGCCTCGGGACAAGCCGCATGCCCATTGTGTAATACACCCCACTGGTCGACTAGAAATGCATCGTAGTGTGTGGCCAGAGGACCCAATCCAGTGCTGTATCGTATCGGCTTGGGTTCAGTCTGAAACAGGATCTCGCTTTGCGTGTGGCGGATCAACGGCTGTGTTAGGCCTTCTGGTATGTTCATGATTGATTTCCTTAGCTCAAAGCATGCGAGTCAGAACCCAGTGGTAAAGAGGGATGCCAAACACGATGTTGAAAGGGAAAGTCACCACCAAAGCTGAACCGAAATAAATACTAGGATTGGCCTCCGGAATTGCATGACGAAGCACGGCAGGGACCACGATATAGGAGGCACTCGCGCCCAGAACCACCAGTAGCAAGGCATCCCCCTGCCCTAGCCTGAGCGCTATGGCGATGAGAGTGGAGAGGATAGCACCGACCAGCGGCATCAGAATCCCGAAAGGAATCAGATTGTGAAATCCGCGTTCCAGCTCCTGGCCTTTACGTACCACCGTAAGCCCCATCTCCAGCATAAAGAAAGCCAGAATACCTTTGAAAATTTGGCCAGTGAACGGATCCATGATTTTCTTACCATCCAGCCCGACGATTGCCCCGATCATTAGGCTGCCTAGGAGTAGGAGTTGTGAACCGTCGGTGAGCGCCTCCCTGAGGACACCACCAAAGTTACTCCGTATCTCAGGATTAGGAGGCAAAGCTGAATTGGTTCTCTGGCGGGCATGCTGCGCCAGCAGAATGGCCATCACGATGGCGGGAGATTCCATCAGAACCATGGCAACCATCATATGTCCGCCGAATGCTACACCTTGCCGCTCCAGATATTGTGTTGCGGTGATGAAAGTGATGGCGCTGACTGAGCCATAGGCGGCGGCAACTGCTGCTGCATCGAAAGCGGAAAGTTGCCGTACGAGAAATGCATAGGCCAGCAGTGGCAATAGGACGGCCAACACAAGTGCGCCAGCCAGGGTAGCAAGCGCTGTCATTCCAAGAGGGCTGGTCGACAAGGCGACACCCCCCTTGAATCCTATCGCCATCAATAAATACAGGGAAAAAAAGCGTGTGATGGCAGGCGGGATATCAATGTTGGAGCGCACCATGGCCATCAGGCACCCCAGAAAAAAAAACAGAATGGGGGGATCCAACAAGTTTTGTATTGCAGATAAATTCATTCAGTAACACACGGAATTTGTGGCGCCGGAATGATCCTATAATTTTTGAATTTATACAAATAAATAGTTTATATTTTTATGATAGATCTATTTCTATGATATGCAACAGCGAGGAATTGATCATGCACGTCACACTGCGACAATTGGAAATTTTTGAGGCTGTCGTGAGAAATGGGGGAGTCACCACTGCGGCGCGCGAGCTGCATTGCACACAACCAACCGTTTCGATTCAGCTCAAGCAGCTGGCGGAACAAGTCGGACTCCCTCTTTTTGAAAGAGGCGGCCGTAATCATCGGTTGACGGCGGCGGGAGAAGCACTTTATCAGGCCTGTCTGCTCATGTCGCATGCCTGGAGTGACTTCGAGGCGAGAATCGATGATCTCAAGGGGTTACGCAAGGGCCGATTGCGGCTGGGCGTCGTCAGCACTGCCCAATATCTCATTCCACGACTACTGGGGCCGTTTTGCAAAAGCTATCCTGGCGTGGATGTAAGCATTGAGGTTGCCAACCGCCAGCGTATCGTGGAGCGCTTGAAAGAGGGACTGGACGATCTGACGTTCATGTCACGCCCGCCTGAAGAAATGGCACTTAACGTACGTCCATTCGTGGACAACCCGCTGGTCTTGATCGTTCCTGAATCGCATACTTTTACACACAAGAAACGAGTTCGGCTAAATGAACTGGGAAGCGAACGGATGTTGCTCAGAGAAGCAGGCTCAGGAACACGAATGGCGATAGACGAATTCTTTGCAAATGCACGCATGAAATTGTCCGTCAGGATGGAAATAGGCAGCAATGAAGCGATCAAACAAGCAGTAGCAGGGGGGCTGGGCATTTCCATCATCTCCCGCCATGCCTTGCGCGAGGCTGCAGGTGTGGTAGAAGTGGACTGTGAGGGATTACCTATCCATTCCACTTGGAAAATCGTTTCCTTGGCAGATCGTCCTCTTTCCCTTATTGGACAGCGTTTCGTGGACTATCTGCTGGATGAAGGAATGAAATTATTGGCACACTGAAGCCCCCAGCAACCGCTGACAATGCACGGGACAACGGGACCTCGATCAACCCAATAGGTTGATGATGCAATTCCATTCGCGCGGATCGACCGGCGTGATCGACAACCGATTGCCACGTTGTAAGACACGCAAATTGGCCAATTCCGGCGTTGCACGCAACTCCTTCAGACTCAGCAGCCGTGTCTTGCGCACGAGTCTTACGTCCACGTTGAACCAGCGCGGGTTCTCTGGTGTAGCCTTGGGATCGAAATACTTATGCCCAGGAATAAACTGGGTACGATCGGGATAAGCCTCCCTACACACCTCGGCGATACCTACAATGCCTGGTTCGGCACAACTGGAGTGGTAGAACAATACCCCATCCCCCACTCTCATCTGGTCACGCATGAAATTGCGTGCCTGGTAATTGCGCACACCATACCAATCCACCGTCTGGTTTGGAGCAGCAGCGAGATCGTCGATAGAGAATTCCGAAGGCTCGGACTTCATCAGCCAGTAACGCATAGGCCTATCCTTTATCCATTGTGGCTCATGGCTCGATTATACCTGCCCGACCTACCCCGCTCGTTTTCTGCCATGTACGCTACACCCCAAAACCCACCACGCTTTGAACCTGTGCGCTCATGTTGCGCAACGGCACATACGGCCTCAACGTCACGCAAAATCGCTTCGCGCTGGCATGGGGATGCCCCCCACATGCGAGGAAACCCCTGCATCATCGACTACGTATTCGGATAGTGGCGTTGCGCGGTGCGCACTTCTTCGCCTAACGCCTTGTCGCGTCTTGGTCGCTGCGCTTTATGCGCGTAGCCCCCAAGCCGCTCGCAACGGGTTTTCAGAGTTTTGCTAGAGAACATGGCACCTGTCCCCTTGGCTAAAACCAATCAGCGGAATACAGATTCCTTTACCTACCGCAAGCACCTTGAATAACTCACCCATTTCAGAAGGTGAGAGCAATTTCTGAACCTGAGCGACCTGCGGCAAATAAGTGTCATCCGAAGGAGACGTCTCTGAAAGTAGATCTATCATGCCGCAATTGATCAAAAATTGCGCCTGTGTGGTAAACCCCATCAATGCTGCGCCATGCGCACAAGCGGCTGCCGCCACCGCGCTGAAATCAACATGGGCGGTAATATCCTGCAATCCTGGATACAACAAAGGATTCCCGTGGGCATAATGGCGATAGTGACACATCAACGTACCTTCCACCCGTTGCGGATGATAGTATTCACGTTGAGGGAAACCATAATCCAGCATCAAAATCACACCCTCTTCCAGCATTTCCGCCATACGCGCCATGAGTGCCTGTGAGGCCAGTCCGATCTCACTCACGTAACCGGCCGATAACCCAAGTCGGCTGGCAGCTTCGAAAACCTCCCCTTTTTCCAAGCGTTGATCTTTCCATGCAAAAGCCTCGTTTTCCCACGCTACCCCCCGAACATAGAGGCCATCGGGTTTTACAGCCACAATGTGCACCGGCAAAGCATCCAACAGTTCATTCCCCAATACGACTCCAGAAAAATGTTCAGGTAATGCATCCAGCCAAACCACTTTCTGCGCAGTAGCTTTACTCAGATTGGATTCTATGAGTTTTTTCTGCTCATTTTGCAGAAAAGAACTGATTTCCAGAATGAAATATCGTTCTGGGGCGCATCCCCGTTGCTCCAGCTCGATCAACAAGTCAACAGCCAATCTACCGCGACCAGCCCCCAATTCCAGTATGTCTCCGCCTATCTCAGACAACACTTGGGCGATTTGCTTGGCCAGGCATCGTCCAAACAAAGGGGAAATTTCAGGCGCTGTGACAAAATCACCCATGCTTCCAAACTTGTCGGTTTCCGCGCTGTAGTAGCCCAATCCCGGGGTATATAAAGCAAGTGACATGTACCGATCGAAACCGATCCATCCACCCGCCGATTCAATCTCCGTGCGAATCAAGCGGGTCAGACGTGCACTCCGGTCAAGCGCTTCAGAGGAAGGAAGAGGAAGAAAACGCATAGGTTGTGCTACATTAGCACTTTTTTAGCGTGAGCGTAGCATTGAGTCATACTCTTCAAGACAAAGTCGTCCTCATCACGGGTGGCGCGCGTCGCGTGGGCGCGGCAATCAGTCGCCTCCTGCACCAAAACGGAGCCAGGCTGATGGTCCATTATCGCAGCTCGGTGCAGGAGGCCCACGCCCTGCAGGCCGAACTCAATGCCCAACGTCCACAATCCGTCGCCATCATCCAAGGGGACTTGCACAATCTCGCCAAGCTATCTAGCTTGGTACAAGAGACCATTCGTCAATATGGTCGGCTGGATGTGTTGATTAACAATGCCTCGAGTTACTATCCCACAGAAATCGGAACGATCGGTGAGGCAGAATGGAATGATCTGGTCGGATCCAACCTCAAAGCGCCACTGTTTCTATCGCAAGCAGCCGCCACGGAATTGCGCAAACAGAAAGGTTGTATCATCAACATCACAGACATGCACGTAGAACGCCCCAAAAAAGGCTATGTCGTATACAACGTGGCCAAAGCGGGACTGACTGCATTAACGCGCTCACTCGCCCATGAACTGGCCCCCGAGGTGCGCGTCAATGCCGTAGCGCCAGGTCCCGTATTATGGCCGGAAGACAACCCGCAGTTCGACGAGGTGTATCGTCAGCGTGTCATCGCACAGACTTTGCTCAAACGCCTCGGTGAACCAGAGGACGTCGCCAAAGCAGTACGTTTTTTGATTCAAGATGCGCCTTTCATCACGGGCCAAGTCATTGCCGTTGATGGGGGGCGCTCATTAAATCTGTAATGACCCATGCAACATTACCCTGAACACGCCTCCAATGCCTTTTTGCGTTTGCGTAAAAAACTCTTGAATCAGGTTGGGAAAGCCATCGGCGATTACAACATGATCGAGGAAGGCGACACCATACTCGTCTGCATGAGTGGGGGCAAGGATTCGCATACCCTACTCATGATGCTGCTCGCTCTCCAAGAGCGGGCACCGATCAATTTTCGGTTGATTGCCATGAACTTGGACCAGAAACAACCGGGGTTCCCCGCAGATGTATTGCCGACATATCTGGAAAAGCTGGGCGTCGATTACCGCATCGTCGAAGCCGACACTTATTCCATCGTGAAACAGAATGTACCTGAAGGCAAAACCATGTGTTCACTGTGCTCGCGCCTACGGCGCGGCATCATCTACCGCACTGCGCAGGAATTGCGCTGCAATAAAATTGCGCTCGGTCACCATCGTGACGATATCGTGCAGACACTATTTCTAAACATGTTTTTCGGTGCCAAACTCAAAGCCATGCCACCCAAGCTTGCGACGGACAAAGGCGACTTCATCGTCATTCGGCCACTGGCCTACTGCGCTGAAAAAGATATCGCAGCTTATGCTCGGGGCATGGACTTTCCTATCATTCCCTGCGATTTATGTGGTTCACAAGAAAATCTACAACGTCAGAAAATCAAAGCCATGCTACAAGAATGGGAGAGGGAATTTCCGGGACGTACCGGCATGATATTCCGTGCGCTGACCAATGTCGCTCCTTCCCATCTGGCCGACCCGCGATTATTCGATTTCCGCAATCTCTCGTCCCCATCCAGTGAAGAAGACCCCATGTTTGGCGAATTGGATCAAGAAGTAGCCCTACGTCTAGGGAACACAACAGGAACCCGTATCGAATTCCATCGCAAGGTGGCTTGAACAAACTTTCGCCCAGCCTTGCTCTTTTGTAAGATTTGCTCTTATCATCTGGCGCTCTTTCTTCGTTTTATCGTCGCCGGACTTCATGCATAAACTGCTGATCGTCGAATCGCCTTCGAAAGCCAAAACGCTGAAGAAATACTTGGGCAAGGATTTCGAAGTGCTGGCTTCCTATGGCCATGTACGCGACCTGATCCCCAAGAGCGGCGCAGTCGATCCGGAGCACGACTTCGCCATGCGGTACGAGGTGATCCCACGCAATGCCAGACACATCGAAACAATCACCCAAGCCGTCAAATCGAGCAATGTCATTTATCTTGCCACGGACCCCGATCGTGAAGGGGAAGCGATTTCTTGGCATATCGCCGAAATCCTGAAAAGCAAAAAACTGCTCAAAGACAAATTGCTCAAGCGGGTGGTCTTCCATGAAATCACCCAAAACGCAGTGCAGCATGCCCTTGAAGAACCGCGAGACATTTCCATGTCTTTGGTCAATGCGCAGCAGGCGCGTCGCGCATTGGATTACTTAGTGGGGTTCAACTTGTCGCCACTGCTATGGAAGAAAATCCGTCGTGGCTTGTCTGCAGGTCGTGTGCAAAGCCCGGCACTGCGTCTGATCGTCGAGCGTGAACAGGAAATCGAGGCTTTTGCATCTCGGGAATATTGGACCATCCACTTACAAAGTCGTAAGCAAGGGCAAGAATTCAATGCGAAATTGATCCAGCTCGATGGTATCAAAGTAGAACAATTCACCATCACCAGCCAACAACAGCAGGCCGATATCGTCGGCAAACTATTGTTGGCGAGTGGTGGCAAGGCCACCGTGTTGCGCATCGAAAAAAAGCAAAAGAGCCGCAGTCCAGCGGCACCCTTCACGACTTCTACACTGCAACAAGAAGCCGTGCGCAAGCTGGGGTTTACCACCTCACAAACCATGCGTATTGCCCAACAGCTCTACGAAGGCATCAATATTGGCGCAGAAGGGATCGTAGGACTCATCACCTATATGCGTACTGACTCCGTTCATTTGGCAAGCGAGGCGGTTTCGCAGATTCGTGATTACATCAAAGCCAATTTCTCATCCGAATACCTTCCTAAATCGCCCATACTCTATAAAACCAAGACCAAAAACGCTCAAGAAGCCCATGAAGCCATCCGCCCCACCGACATCCGACGTACGCCGGACAGCTTACGTAACCACCTCACGCCAGAACAATTCCGTCTTTACGAAATGATCTGGAAACGGGCACTGGCCTGCCAGATGACTGCAGCCAAGTTCGATGCCGTCAGTGTCGACCTGGCAGTGGGATCGGAGGCCAATTTGTTTCGTGCCACTGGCCAAACATTATTGTTTCCTGGCTTCATCGCGGTCTACATAGAAGCGCAAGACGATGTCGAGGAAGAAAACGAACGTGCTCTACCTCTTCTCGAACCAGGCGAAATACTGGACGTACTGAAAATTTGGGGGGAACAGCACTTTACCGAACCGCCCCCACGCTATTCCGAAGCCAGCTTGGTGAAAGCACTGGAAGAATACGGCATTGGTCGGCCTTCTACCTACGCCAGCATCATTGCAACCCTACAGGAACGTGGCTACGCAATACTCGAAAACAAGCGCTTCAAGCCCACCGACGTGGGCCGCATCGTCAATAAGTTCCTCACCGAACACTTCGGTCAATACGTTGATTATGGCTTTACTGCCAATCTGGAAAACGCACTCGATGAAATTGCAATAGGCAAGCGTGAATGGATTCCCGTGCTACGGGAATTTTGGCGGGACTTCAGTCATCAACTCGCTATCAAAAGCACGGTGGAACGGCCTGGCAGTGAGATTTTGAGCGAACCATGCCCCCTATGTGGCAAGCCGCTCTCCAAAAAGCTGGGCAAACGAGGCAGTTTCATTGGCTGTACTGCATATCCGGAGTGCGACTACACCCGTAACATTGACGACAGTCAGTCTGGGAAAGAACCCGTCAGTCTGGGACAAGACCCCAAAAGCGGTCAAGATATTCTATTGCTGCACGGCCCTTATGGTCCTTATCTGCAAATAGGCCACAATGACCCTTCCCAGAAAAAGCCCAAACGTATCAGTATCCCACCCGCGATCTTCCAGGCCGGCGTCACTCGCGAGATTGCACTTCAATTACTCGCCCTGCCGCGTGAAATCGGCGCACATCCCGACACTGGCAAAAAAATCATTGCGAATATCGGGCGATTCGGTCCTTATCTCAGCCATAACGGCACCTATAAATCAATCCCGAAATCCGACAATATCTTTGACATCAGCCTTTCCCGTGCGCTCGAACTGTTGGCGCAAGCATCAAGCAAAAAAGCACCACTACGAGAATTGGGTGAACATCCCAACGGTGGTCGTATCGCCATTTTTTCCGGACGCTACGGGCCCTATATTCGGTACGGGAAGCTCATCGTTTCCCTTCCCAAAGATACGAAGGTCGATGCTCTCACCTTCGAACAAGCAATGGCATTGCTCGCTACGAAAGCCTCGAAAAGCAGGAAAAACACATCAACTCCTCCACAGTAGAAGCCCCGAAATCGAAAAAGCCAGGGGAATCCTGGATTTTTCATAAAGCTGCAAGGGTGTGGGCCCATCAACCCAATTTACGCGCCCCACTACTACTCTCAACCCACTTCCGGATGCGCTGCGCATCCCCAATGCGCGTGTTCTTTCCCCAAGAATCCAGCAAGACGATGATCAGTGGCTGCCCGGCAATTTGCGCCTGCATGACCAAACAACGACCCGCTTCATTAATGAAACCGGTTTTGGACAAACCAATATCCCACTCTCCATTGCGTACCAGTATGTTGGTGTTGCGATATTCCATGGGACGCGGGAACCCATTTATCGCAACCTCATACTTGGGCGTCGTCGTGATGGCACGGATTTCCGGATATTCATAAGCTGCCTTGACCAACTTGACCAAATCCTCGGCGGTCGAAACGTTCTCACTGTTCAAGCCCGTAGGATCGGCAAAACGTGTTTGCTTCATGCCGAGCGCTGCGGCCTTGGCATTCATGGCAGCAACAAAAGCTGCCATACCCTGCGGCGTGGTACGAGCCAGAGCCGAAGCAGCACGGTTTTCTGAAGACATTAGAGCAAGCTGCAACAAATCGTGGCGCGATAGTTGCGTACCGACACGCAAACGAGAACTTGTTCCTTTGAGTGTATCGACATCGCTTTCGCTAATCGTAATCATCTCATCCATGGGCAGATGTTGGTCTAGTAACACCATGGCCATCATCAACTTGGTCAAAGAGGCAATTGGCGTAGGGACATAGATGCTTTTGGCATACAAGACTTCACCCGTATTCTGGTTGACAATCAACGCCTTGGTCGATCCCAACTGCAATTCGCCACTTTGCGTGGAAAATACAGATTCGCTTCCATGTGCATGACGAGGCTCTCCAGCACGGCTACGGTATGCTCGGTCAGAGCGAATCGTGCTGATAATGTGCTTGGGGCTTGCCTTACGATACGCTTTGGCTTGACGAAGTGCTTTTTTCTGCACCGACTGCTTTTGATGCTTCTGGAAAGCCGTGTGCTTTTTAGGATATTCAGCGAGGACAGGCAAAGGCAATAGAGAAATTGCCAGAGTCACACATAAGAGAAAACGCCCCATTCCGAACCTCCGTAAACACCCGAAGTCATCATAGCCAAAAGTATTGAGCTTGTCACCCAAAATCATACAACTATGTGGGCTTGTTCAAGTATATCGTGATATTTCAACACAACTTGAATGGCTTATTCTCTTGAAACCTCTGCTCAACCAATGACATTAGTATTGGTTTGATAGAATGAGCACACGGGAGAATTGAAGAGGAGCTTGACCATGCTGGGCCGTGTGCAACCGCAGAAATCCTTTGGTGACGAAGCGCTGGAGCTGCACGTATCAAGTGACCACTTTCTGGTGAAGGTTGCCGGCCTGGTCGATTGGGCGGCTTTTGACGCCTATTGGCCGAAGCTGTATGGGGCCACGGGCAATTCCTCCTGCGATGCGCTGGTTTGCTTCAAGATGCTGCTCTTGCAGCAGTGGTATGACCTGTCTGACCCGCAATGCGAAGCCCAGTGCAAGGACCGTCTGTCCTTTCGGCGCTTTCTCGGGTTGTCTTTGGCCGATGCCATTCCTGACGAGACCGTGCTGGTGCGTTTCCGCAAGCGGCTGGTGCAGGCTGGGATAGCCAAGAAGCTGTTTGAGGCGGTATTGGCGCAGCTGGAAGCTGCTGGGGTTGTTAGCAACAAATAGATTTGTCCGGAGCTGTAGCACATAAACTGCCCGCTTGCCGTGGGAGGGAGAGGTGCGAAGGGCTTGGCCCGGAGCGGCTTCCCCTTCCACGGCGGGCGCTGCGGCGGACCTACGCGGCGACCTTAACCCCTGCGTCCAGCAACTGCCCATCCGCATCGCAGCGCGCCAGACAACGCGGGCCATGGAAGATGGCCAGCCGTCCGTCGA
>JANZZG010000066.1 GCA_026419515.1 Methylophilaceae bacterium | reverse complement strand
TGTGAACATCCTGGCCGGGATGGCGGAATTGGTAGACGCAGCGGACTCAAAATCCGCCGCTCGTGAGAGTGTGGGGGTTCGACTCCCCCTCCCGGCACCACGAGGGTTGCCTCGAGCCTATGCAGATCCCGGCTCCGGAAGCGTCATCTCCCCGCTGCGGAAGATTTTGAGCGCCGCATCCACTGCGGTGGCGTCGTATTTGCTGCCCCTGTTGGTCTCGATTTCCCGCAGCGCCTGTTCCATTCCCAGCGCTGGCCGGTAGGGGCGGTGCGCGGACATGGCTTCGATGACGTCCGCGACGGCCATGATGCGCGCCTCCGGCAGAATCTCCTCGCCCTTGAGCCCCCTCGGATAGCCGCTGCCGTCCATGCGTTCGTGGTGCTGGTAGGCGACCTGCGCCACGGGCCAGGGAAAATCGACATTCTGCAATACCTCGTACCCCGCTTGCGTGTGGTATTTGAGCAATTCCTTTTCGATGGCGCTGATTCTACCGGGTTTGGAAAGGAGTTCGCTGGGGATCGCCGCCTTGCCCACGTCATGCAGCAGCCCGCTCACCCTGAGGCCAAGGAGCTGCTGCTCGTCCAGCCCCATTGCTCGGCCGATCTCCACGGCGATTTCGGCGACACGGTGCTGATGGCCATAGGTGTAGGGGTCGCGTATCTGGCTGAGTTTGGTGATGAGTTCGACCGTTTGCAGGAACGCTTTTTGCAGCTTGTCATGGGCCTGCAAGTCCCCCAGTGCCTGGAGCTGTTTGGAGAGCGACCGGGTTTGCAGCAGCTGCTGGATGCGGGCCTGCAGCTCGATACGGCTGATGGGGGTGATGATCAGTTCATCGACCGAGGCCCACAGATGCCGGGTCGCCAGGCCGACGTCCTCGCGGTGCACGATCAGCAGGACAGGCAGGAACAAGGGCGCAACCGAAGCCTTGAGGGCCGCGATGTCCTGTTCCAGCGCATCCGCCTTGATCGCGTCCAGGATGCATAGCTCTAAATCGGGTAGAGCTTCGAGATGCTCCGCCTCCACGATCTCGTGGCGATCCGCGAGCCATGCCTTGAGCAGACGCCGGTTGGCCTTGTTGTGTAGGACGAGTAGAATCTTTGCCATCGGTTCCGACTTATGTGTTCGTCATAGGTCAGGTTGGCATGACCGGCGGGGCGACACCGAGGTTCTGGCGCGAATGTGTGCCAAGATGGGCATCGCTCAGCGCTTTCCGCCACCAATCAGTTCTGGGATGCCGCCCAAGATGCCTCGCACCCCTTTCAATGGGGGGCCGACCTTGACCCCTTGCGGTGTGATGATGTATTCGCGCAGCGATTTCTCGAAATTGCTCAGACGTTTTTTGAGCACGCCGACCGCCTTGCGTAATTCGCCGTCCATTTCCAGGAACCGCAGGAAGATCAAAGTGTCCGCCAGATAGCTCAGGCCGACTTCGGTGGCTTTGAATTCACCGACGATGGTTTCCTGCTCGTTGATGATGATGACGGCGATGCCGATGTTCTGCAGATACTTGGCCAGCGCGTGCATGCGCTCGCGCAGGTTCTCGCCGCGCAGGGCCAACCTGTAGCCGGCGACACTGTCCAGCATGACCACTCGCGTGCCGTTCTGCGCGATCTCCCGGCGCACCCGGTCGGCGAATTCGTCCGGGGTGTAGCGCAAGGGTTCTATCTTGTGGATGGACAGCGTTCCCCGGGTCATCATCGCGCGCACCGGCAGGCCGATGCCGTCGCAGCGCGCCAGCAGCAGGGGCTGTTCCTCCTCGAAACAATAGAGCACGGAGCGCTCTCCGCGCGCCGCCGCCTCCTTGATGAACTGCATGCCCAGCGTGGTCTTGCCCACGCCGGAAGGTCCCGTGATGAGCGTCACGGTGCCCCGCTCGATGCCGCCGTTGAGCATGGCGTCCAGTTCCGGGATGCCGGAGGGAATGATTTCGAAATCGAAATCGGCCGGCTGGACATTGGGTTCCAGCCGCGGGAATACCATGAAGCCGGCATCGACCAGCTTGACGGTATGCTGGCCGCGCTGGAAATCCGAACCGCGGAACTTGGTGACCTCGATGGCGCGGCCATGGGGCCCCAGCGTGATGTCGATGACGCCGTCGCTCAAGAATTGCAGATCGTCGTCGGGGACGGTGGCGCTGTTTTCCGAGGTGAACAGGATGGTGGCACCCTTTTCGATCAGAAAGCGCAGGAAGGACACCACCTGGCGGCGGAACTGGAAGGCATCGGCAGACAGGTAGCGGAATTGCGTCATCGGGTCGAGAAAGACGCGTTCCGGCCTGATTTTTTCGATGTGCTCGACGATGCGCCGGGTGATGGGTTCGCGTTCGACCTCGGCGGGCGTGAAGATGTCATAGGATTCCGCTTCGGCAAAAAAGCCGGAGCTGGGGCTGATGTCGAGGATGGCGGCCGCGGAGATATCGATCCCGCGCGCGGCGGCGTTGGCGCGTATGCGCGCCTCGGATTCCTCCATGGTGATGAACAGGCAGCGTTCCCCGGCGGCCACACCGGCGGCCAGGTAGTGCAGGCCCAGCGTCGTCTTGCCGGTGCCCGGCCCGCCACGCAGCAGGTAGCTTGCGTGAGGAATCAAACCGCCGTGAAGGATATCGTCCAGTCCGGCCACTCCAGTCGAAAGCCGTCCGTCCATGTTACTTTACCGTGGTCACGATTGCCTTGCCCGATTATAATCCTTGAGATGCTCAAGCGTATCCAAGTCACGCAGTTGCGCCCGGGGATGTACTTGCAGGAAATTTGCGGGGCATGGATGGATCACCCTTTCTGGCGCAGCAAATTCGTCATCCGTGATCCCGAGGATATCCGGTTGCTTCAGCAATCCGCCATCACCGAGGTGATCATTGATACTTCCAAGGGGTTGGACGTGGAACCAGACGTCCCCGCTCCGACGCCCCAGCAGGAAGCCGAGCCGGCAGCTTCTTCTCCTCCGCCCGCGCCAGGCCGCAAGGTCTCACCCCCCAAGCCGGTTTCCATCGAGGAAGAAATGGCACGGGCCGCCAAGATCTATGCTGAATCCAAGCGTGCCATGCTGTCCATGTTCAACGAGGCACGCATGGGCAAGGCGGTCAATTCCGAAGTGGCCAATGCGATGGTGGACGAGATTTCTTCCTCTGTCGCCAGGAACGCAGGCGCCTTGATCAGCATCGCGCGGCTGAAGACGGCGGATGAATATACCTACATGCACTCCGTGGCGGTCTGTGCCCTGATGGTGGCGCTGGCGCGCCAGCTGGGCATGAGCGAACACGATACCCGTGAGGCGGGCATGGGTGGACTGCTGCACGATCTGGGCAAAGCCGTGATGCCGATGGAGGTGCTCAACAAGCCCGGCAAGCTGACCGACGAGGAGTTCGCCATCATGAAGCAGCATCCGGAAGCCGGCTACAAAATGCTGGTGGAGGCCAAAACCGCTGGCGACATTCCGCTCGATGTCTGCCTGCATCATCACGAAAAGATGGATGGCACGGGTTATCCGCACCGCCTGAAGGGTGATCAGATCAGTGTGTTCGCCAAGATGGGGGCGGTCTGCGACGTCTATGACGCCATTACTTCCAACCGGCCCTACAAGGCGGGCTGGGATCCTGCCGAATCGCTGCGCCGCATGAACGAATGGTGCCAGGGCCACTTCGATGAGCGCATTTTCAAAGCGTTCGTGAAGAGCATCGGCATTTATCCGATCGGCTCCCTGGTGAGGCTGCGCTCGGGGCGGCTGGGTGTGGTGACCGACCAGACGGAGAAATCACTGCTCACGCCCAAGGTGAAGGTGTTTTACTCAACCAAATCGAACCTGCGCATCCCGCCCGAGCTCGTGGACCTCTCCCTGCCGGGGGCGCAGGACAAGATCGTTTCCATCGAGGATCCTGCGAAATGGAAATTCGAGGATCTGAATACGCTCTGGGGGGGCACCGAGCTGCGGTGAAGCCAAACGGATCCGCTGCACTCAGTGCTTCCCTGGATGATCGAAGCTGACATGACGGATTTCCCGCTTGGTCGGGTCGGATTGCGGAGTGATTACAAAATCGAACCCTTCGATTCTCGTGACCTCGTCCGTGTCCAAATCGACTTTGACGGGAATACGTAAATCCTTTCCACTGGGAATGTACACCGGATGATCGACCGACCCCAACGTCACCGCGTGCGAGGGGATCCCCTCTACCGTGATTTCGTAGCGCTCCTCTGCGAGGGTCTTGTTGACCAAATGGATGTCATAACGATTGCGTACTTTCCCATCGGACAGGACCACATATAAGGGTTGCCGAACCTGCATGACGCGCACTTCGAAATCGGTGCGCGAGGCATAGGTGTAGAACAACATGCCCGTCATGATGGCAAGGGCGGCCAGATAGCCGAGCACTTTGAGGCGCAGGAAATCGAGGTGCGGCTTGCCAGGCGGTTTTCGATTCAGGTTGCGCTCCGAGTCGTAACGGATCAAGCCCCGTTCCCAGCCCAGCGAATCCATGATGGTGTTGCAGGCATCGATGCACAGTCCACAGGAGATGCACTGATATTGAAGCCCCTTGCGGATGTCCACCCCGGTGGGGCAGACCTGGACGCAGTAACCACAGTCGATACAGTCACCGTGTCCCTTGGCATGACGTTCCTCCCGGGTGTGTAGGCCAGCCTTGACAGCGACACGTCCTGCCGTACCTTCCCCACGCTGGAAATCGTAGGCGGGCACGAGCGTGTCGGGCTCGTACATCACACTCTGGAAGCGGGCATACGGGCACATGTAGATGCATACTTGTTCGCGTGCTAGTGCGCCAGCGATGAAGGTCGTGACGGTCAGGGTGGCGACGGCGAAATAAGCGGTCGAAATGAGATCGCCGGAGAAAAAGCGGAACAGGTATTCCGGCGTGTGGTTGAAATAGGCGACGAAAGTGAAAGCCGTCCAGAACGAAATCAGCAGCATCAAGGCCCTTGCCCCACCGACCTTGAGAATTTTTTCCAGATTCCAGGGTTGCTTGGCCAAACGCATGCGAGCCGGGCGCTCTCCTTGGATGAAATGCTCGATCAACATGAAGGCATCCGTCCATAAAGTCTGGAAGCAGAAGTACCCGCACCAGGCGCGTCCGATCAAGCCGGTGACGAAAAACAGCAAGGTGGCGGCGATGAACAGCAGCAAGGCGAGCAGGAAGATGTCCTGCGGATAGATCACGATATCGAATATGAAGAAGCGGCGAGAGACCAGGTCGAACAATATGGCTTGGTGCGAGCCGCTGGGTCGCTCCCAGGGAATCCAAGGCAGAGAAAAATAGACGGCGTAGGCCAACAGTAGGATTCCCGTCTTGAAGTTGCGGAAGCGTCCCTTGACGGTACGGGTGTAGATGGGGATCCGTTTTTGATAAAGCGGTGCGTCTTGTTGCGGTGTGGTGGCCGGGGCATCCATTCGTTGCGCCTCACTGAAAGTGGCGTTTCAAAGTACGATTCGAGTGTATCATGAAATGCTAATATTTAAAAAGACCACCGCTTTCAACGGTTGCGTTGCCAGAGGATGTCCGGTTGATCTGCGGCCTTGTTCAGGAAGCGCGCCAGCACGAACAGCAAATCGGAGAGGCGATTGAGGTATTTCAGGGCGGCAGGGGCGACGTCTTCTCCACGAGACAACCGGACCAGGCTGCGTTCGGCGCGACGGCAGACCGTGCGTGCTTGATGACACAACGCAGCAGGACGCGATCCACCGGGGAGAATGAATTCTTTGAGGGGGGGGAGTGTGGCATTCATCGCATCCAGATGGCTTTCCAACCACGCAGTGCGATTTTCCCCCACCAAGCGCTGTCCTGGGATGCTCAGTTCACCTCCCAGATCGAATAGGTCGTGCTGGATGGCAGTCAGCAAAGTGTGCACCGAATCCGGCAACGGTTCAGCCCTCAGCACGCCAAGGCATGCATTCAGTTCGTCGAGTTCGCCGAGGGCTTCGATGCGGAGTGCCTCCTTCCCAGTACGCGTACCATCGCCTAGGCCAGTGCTCCCATCGTCGCCGGTGCGGGTCATGATTCTGGAAAGGCGGTATCCCATAATGGCTTATGTGAACGAGTTCATGCTTATGGATGAGGTGGATGAGGGCGTCACTACCCAGTTCTCGGCAGAACCGCGCGCACGCTCAATGCGGAGTGACCGTTTCACCCGACTTTAGCCGGTAAAGAGTGCCACAATAGGGGCATTGCGCTTCCCCGGTGGTGGCGATGTCCAGAAAGATGCGCGGGTGTGAGCACCACAACGCGACCTGATCGGTCGGACAATGCAGGGGCAAATCCTTGGGCGTGATTTCGACCAAGCGTGTCTGATGCGCCATGATGTCTCCTATACCCAAGTGAGCCAATGGGCATGTGCAGCAGATTGCCCCGTCACCACTTCGAAAAATTTGGCCTGCAGTTTTTCAGTGATGGGACCGCGGCGACCGCTGCCGATGGTACGGTTGTCTAGTTCGCGGATGGGGGTCACTTCCGCCGCGGTGCCGGTGAAGAAAGCCTCGTCGGCCGAATACACCTCATCTCGCGTGATGCGCTTCTCGATCACTTTCAACCCCATTTCTTCAGCCAGCTGGATGATGGTGTCGCGCGTGATGCCTTCCAGTGCGCTGGTCAAGTCAGGTGTATAAAGCTTGCCGTTGCGAACGATGAAGATATTCTCTCCCGAGCCTTCCGCGACGAAACCGTCCACATCCAGCAGCAGTGCTTCGTCATAGCCATCCTGCGCCGCCTCTTGATGTGCCAGGATGGAATTCATGTAATTGCCATTGGCCTTGGCTTTACACATGGTGATGTTGACATGGTGTCGGGCGAACGAGGAAGTCTTGACACGGATGCCGTGTTCCAGCGCTTCCTTGCCGAGATAGGCGCCCCATGCCCAGGCCGCCACGATGACGTGGGTGGATAGGGTCTTGGCAGAAATGCCCATGGCTTCCGCGCCGTAAAACGCCATTGGCCGCAGATAACCCGATTCCAGCTTGTTTTCGCGCACGGCGGCTTTTTGGGCTTCCATCAGCGTAGCCTTGTCGAAGGGCATTTTCATGCCAAGGATGTGGGCTGAACGAAACAGGCGGTCGGTATGTTCCTTCAAGCGAAAGATCGCGGTTCCCTGCCGTGTCTTGTAGGCGCGCACGCCTTCGAACACGCCCATGCCATAGTGCAGGGTGTGGGTGAGGACGTGGGTGGTGGCTTCGCGCCACGGAACCATCTTGCCGTCATACCAGATCAGACCATCACGGTCGGCCATGGTGTTGGCCATTGCCATCTTGCTTCTCCAAAACCTAAAGGCTTTAATTGTAATCGGAACGGTTCATAGCGTCTAACAGGCAAAATCGATGGCCAATATTCTGCTGGTGGGAACCGCCACGCTCGACCTCGTTTTTCGACTGGACCATTATCCGCAGGAAAACGAAGAAATGCGTGCGCAATCCCTGCGCGTATGTCGTGGTGGCAATGCTGCCAATACGGCCGTGGTGCTGGCACAGATGGGCCATCGTTGCACGTTTTACGGGGTGTTGGCGGATGCGCCGGAGACGGCCATCATCGAGCAGGATTTCCGACGTCACGCGGTAGATTGCGCAGCATGTCCGCGCCTGGCAGGGAAGCCACCGACTTCCAGTATTTATCTGAGTGGTTCGGCACGAACCATCGTGCACTACCGCGATCTGCCCGAACTGACTGCACGGCAGTTTCTTTCATTGGATTTGACCCATTATGACTGGGTGCATTTCGAAGGGCGCAACGTTCCCGAATTGCTGACCATGCTGGCGCATGTGCGCCACAGCAAACCGACGATCCCGCTTTCTCTGGAATTGGAGAAACGGCGCCCGGGGCTGGAGGCCGTGTTGCCGGCCCCCACGTTACTGATATGCGCTCAAGGATATGCCAGACAGTGCGGCTACACTTGCCCTCGAGATTTTCTGGCCTGGCTGCGAGGTGCCGCACCCGATGCCGATCTCGTGGTCGCCTGGGGTGAAGACGGGGCTTATGCGCGGTCGCGCCGGGGAGAGGAGATACACAGCCCAGCTTTTCCCCCGCCCATGGGTGTCGTGGACACGCTGGGCGCGGGGGATACCTTCAATGCCGGCTTGATCGGGGCGCTGGTTCAGGGAAGCGATTTGTCTGCGGCCATGGTGGCGGCCAACAGACTGGCGGGCCTCAAATGTGGCATCGAAGGATTTTCATTGCCTATTGGCCCATGATGCCTGCTTCCTCACCCAACATAATTTCAAGATATTGATATCTCGATAAAAACGTTGTTGACACCTCAAAAATGGGTGTGTTAATTTCGGTGGCATGCGACAACTTGTCGCATAGGTGCGGCGGTTCAACCCAGTGAGGTGCATGGCGTGGTCAGTGAATCGGGTGCGACGGGAAAAATAGACTATAGCATCACGGCAAGGCCCAATTGTTCTCTGACCCCATCCCAGAAAATCGGGGTTTTCATTGCCATCGCATTGTTTCCTCTGGTAGTTGCAACCGGCTTCACGCTGGCGGGGGCGTGGTTGGTTTTCCCCTTCGCCGGTTTGGAGCTGCTCGCGCTGGGTGTCGCTTTTTATGTGGTTCATCGTCACTCCACGGATTATGAAAGCATCACCATCGCGGGCAATGATCTGGCCATCGAACGGCGTTTTTACAACAACATCAGCCGGGTCGTATTTAACCGCTACTGGACGTATGTCGTGCTGAAAAAGATGCCGGGTGGCGAACACAAGCTGTGGCTGCGTTCGCGTGGCAAGCAAGTCGAATTCGGGCGATATATGGACAATGAAGCGCGTCAGGCGCTGGCCAGTCAGCTGAAACGGCGCATTGGCGCCACTCATCATCATTATGGGGAGATCGGGGAGTGAGTATGGCCTTGAAGCGATTCAAAGCAATGGGGGCGGCGATTGCGTTGGCTTTCTGGTCGAAAGTCGCATATGCCGAGTTCGTTTGGAATTTTCCTAAGCCGGTGACCCCGCTCGCGGAGGATACCCTCCACGTGCACAACAAATTCATGTTGATCTGCATGGTCATCTTCCTCGTGGTGCTGGGCATCATGATCTATTCCATCATCCATCACCGCAAGGACAAGGGGTACAAACCTGCCAATTTCACCGGTCCGAGTACCAAGGCCCAGGTTTTCTGGACGCTGGTCCCCTTCGCCTTGCTGTTGTATATCGATTTCATCCTGATGGGCATTCCCGCTTATCACAGTGTGATCACCATGGAAGATACCAAAAACAATGCCGACATGGTGATCAAGGTCACCGGTATGCAGTGGCGCTGGCAGTATGAGTACATGGATGGTGACGCCAAGGGCATCAAGTTCGTCAGCAACCTGAAAACGCCCCAGGAACAGATCTACAATCAAGCCGAAAAAGGGCCGGATTATTTGCTGGAGGTGGACAATCCAGTGGTATTGCCAGTGGGCAAGAAGGTACGCATTCTGCTCACCTCCAATGACGTAATTCATACCTGGTGGGTACCGCAATTCGGAGTGGCGCGCGACGCCATTCCCGGGTTTTTACGTGAGACTTGGGCGAGGATAGATGAACCCGGGACCTACAAAGGGCAGTGTAAGGAACTTTGTGGTAAAGGGCATGGGTTCATGCCGGTGGTGGTGAATGCCGTTTCCGAGGACGAGTTCAAGAAATGGGCCGAGTCCAAGAAGGCCGAGTTGGCCGCGGCATCTGCCGTCGCGGAAAAAGAGTGGAGTAAGGAGGACCTGATGGCGCTCGGCAAGGAGGTCTATGAAAAGAACTGTTCGGTTTGTCATCAGGTGGATGGCAAAGGAGTGCCACCCGCATTCCCGCCGTTGGCCGGCAGCAAGATCGTCAATGGCCCCAATTTCGATGCCGAAGGCAAGTTGATCAAGGATAGTCACCTGGACCGTGTGTTCAACGGGTTCCGGGTCATGCCGGCTTGGAAAGGAGTCTTGAACGACGTGGAAATCGCCGCGGTGGTGACTTATGAACGCAATGCCTTTGGCAATGCCATGGGGGATCTGCTTCAGCCGGCGCAGGTCAAGGCGCTGCGCTAGGACTTGATATATAGAGGAGAGGGGAAATGACGACTGCAGCACAGGCTCATGAGGCGCACCATGATCATCACCCGACCGGGATCATGCGCTGGTTGACCACCACCAACCACAAGGACATCGGAACGATGTACTTGGTTTTCGCGCTCATCATGTTCATGGTGGGAGGGGCCATGGCTTTGGCGGTGCGTGCCGAGTTGTTCCAACCCGGCATGCAGTTGATGCGGCCCGAATTCTTCAATCAGTTGATTGGTGTGCATGCATTGATCATGATATTCGCGGCACTGATGCCGGCCGCCACGGGGTTCGCCAACTGGCTGATTCCGTTGCAGATCGGAGCGCCTGACATGGCATTGCCACGACTCAACAACTGGGGCTTCTGGCTGTTGCCACCCGCCGCCATCCTGCTCACGCTGCCATTCATACTGGCGCTATTCGGGATCGGAGATGGAGCCATCGCTACCGGGTGGACGTTCTATGCGCCCCTTTCGGTGCAGGAAGGCATTGGTGTCGATTTTGCGATTTTTGCGGTACACCTGTTGGGCATTTCTTCGGTGATGGGTTCCATCAACATCATCGTCACCATCTTCAACATGCGCGCGCCCGGCATGACCATGATGAAATTGCCCCTGTTTGCCTGGGGCTGGCTGATCACCGCTTTCTTGCTGATCGCCACGATTCCAGTGCTGGCCGGTGCAGTGACCATGTTGCTGACGGATCGTCATTTCGGTACCCATTTCTTTAATGCAGCCGGGGGCGGCGACCCCATCCTGTTCCAGCACCTGTTCTGGTTCTTCGGGCACCCCGAGGTATATATCCTGCTGTTGCCGGTATGGGGCTTCATTCCGCACATCCTGTCGGCGTTCTCCCGCAAGCCGACTTACGGTTACAAGGCCCAGGTGTATTCTTTCTGGGCGATCGGCATTCTGTCGTTGGTGGTATGGGCCCACCATGTCTTTACGGTAGGCATGCCGGTGCCGGCGCTGTTGTATTTCATGTACAGCACGATGTCGATTTCTCTGCCACTGGCGGTGCTGTTCTTTTGCTGGATCGCCACCATGTGGAGAGGTGCGATGAGCTTCGAGACCCCGATGCTGTTTGCGACGGGGTGGATCATCCTGTTCGGCATCGGTGGCCTGACCGGTCTAGTACTGGCCGACGTGGCGGCGGACGCCCAATACCACCACTCCTACTTCGTGGTGGCGCACTTCCATTACACCTTGTTCGCTGGTGGCATGATGGGAATGATGGCGGGTACTTATTTTTGGCTGCCCAAGATGACCGGCCGTATGTATAGTGAAAAACTGGGTAAGCTGCACTTCTGGCTGACGGCCATCGCGTTCAACCTGACTTTCATGCCCCAGTTTTTCCTGGGTCTGGCCGGCATGCCACGGCGCATCCCGGATTACGCGCTCCAATTCGCGGAGTTCAATATGATCTCGAGCATTGGCGCCTTCATATTGGGATTGTCACAGTTGATCTTTGTTTACAACATTGTCAGCTGCATTCGCGGGCAGGGTGAAAAGGCTGCGGACAAACCATGGGAAGGCGCAGAGGGGTTGGAGTGGACGCTGTCCTCGCCGCCTCCTTATCACAGTTTTACCGTTCAGCCCGTGGTCAAGTGACGCAACGGCAGATTTAGGGGTGGATCTGTTCTTGGCATGACGCAACCACGACCAAAATCCCGGGCCACTGTGCGGCTGGCCTGGATTCTAGGGACCTTGGCCATAGGGTGGTATTTGTTGGCCATGTATTGGGTGGCGCGATGATGGATGCCACTGAACGAGAGATCGCGAATCGACGGTTGGTACGCAAGCTCCTTGGGGTGGTCGCGGCGGCATGTGTTTTCGCTTTTGCCTTGGTACCGCTCTACGACGTAATCTGCCGAGTCACCGGGTTCAACGGCAAGACCGGGAATGCTGCGGCACAAGTGGAACACGCCACGAGAGTGGATACCTCACGCTGGGTGACGGTGGAGTTTGTGGGAAACACCATGCCGGGCTTGTCGTGGGAGTTCCACCCTCGGCAAAGCAGTGTGAGGGTCCATCCAGGACAAGTCGAGTTGACGAGTTATTTTGCCCGCAACATCACCAACCAACCGGTGGCAGGGCAGGCAGTCCCCAGTGTCAGTCCCGGACAAGCAGCACAGTATTTCAAGAAAATCGAATGCTTTTGCTTTCAGCGCCAGGAGCTTAAGCCGGGAGAAACCAAGGAAATGCCACTGACGTTTTACGTGAGCCCTGATTTGCCAGAAAACGTGCAGACGATCACTTTATCGTATGCGTTTTACCGTGCCGTGCAATAAGCGGCCGAGGAGGGGAGCGCCGTGCTTCCGGTAAGGGAGCGGCGACGAAAGCACAACCAGAAAGGGAGTTGAGTATGGCGACCGAAGCATCACACTACTACGTGCCCAACCCGAGCCTTTATCCGTTCATTTTGTCGGTAGGCTTGTTGTTGATGGCCGCGGGTTTCATTTTCAATATCAATCATTATGCGGTTGGGCTTTGGATGCTGCTGCTGGGCTTCCTGTGCGTGCTATACGTGCTGTTCGGCTGGTTTGGCAGCATCATAGATGAAAGCGAGAGCGGTAAGTACAAAGCATGGGAAGACCGTTCCTTCCGCATCGGGATGATTGTGTTCATATCGTCCGAAGTGGCTTTTTTTGCGGCTTTCTTCGGCGCATTGTTCTACATGCGCAACATTTCGGTGCCAGAACTCGCCAGCTTCGATCCTAACTTCACGATGTACAAAGATTTCCTCGGAACTTGGCCGACTGCAGGGCCAGGCGGCATGGTGCTCGGGATGGAGTACAAGCCCCCCCAGTTCACCCCTATGGCGGCATGGGGGATTCCGGCTCTCAACACTCTGATCTTGTTGAGTTCCGGCGCTACGGTGACGTGGGCACATTGGGGGTTGCTCAAGGACAACCGCAGACAGCTCGTCATCGGCTTGTTTCTGACGATCGCATTGGGGATACTGTTCCTTGGCTTGCAGGCTTACGAGTACCACCATGCTTACACCGAGATGGGCCTCACGTTGGGCACGGGGGCATATGGGGCAACCTTTTTCATGTTGACTGGCTTTCACGGTTTCCATGTCACATTGGGCACCATCATGCTCATCGTGATATTGCTGCGCAGTATGAAAGGGCATTTCAGGCCTGACCACCATTTCGCGTTCGAAGGCGTAGCTTGGTATTGGCACTTTGTGGATGTGGTCTGGCTGCTGCTGTTCGTGCTGGTTTACTGGTTATGACGATGTAGCGCAGGCACTGGGCGATGCTGGCCATGCAGCATCGCCTTTTTTATGACGGCCAGCCGAACAGTCCCAGTTTATAGGCGATTAGTAGCAAAAAAAACAAACCGATAGACAAAGAGATGCGGAGTGTGAGTGCTTTTGCCGTGCGGTCGCCTTGTCCTTTGTCTTGGAACATGTAGAACAAGGCGGAGAACAAGCTGGCCAGTATCAGTAGCAACATGAAAACGATGACAGCCTTGGTCAGCATTTTGGATGCTCCTTGGGATGCGTGTTTACCGATTATGCGACGTGATCCTGGGTGGTGCAATCCATGAAATATGTTTTCCGCCCTCCATTGCTGCCAACGATCGCTGCCGCACTGCTGGTAGTGGGCATGGCGAAGCTGGGCTTCTGGCAATACGACAAGGCTGAGCAGAAAAAAACGTTGCAGGCGACGTTCGACGCGCGTCTTGCCGAGGCGCCGGTGGCATTGCCGGACCGGATCACCGACCCCGAGTCGTGGCGTTACCGGCGCATTCGCGCGACGGGCTACTACGACCCGAAATTTCAGATATTGCTCGACAACCAGGTAGAAAATGGCATGGCAGGGTACCATGTCATCACGCCGTTTCGAGTCGAAGGGGCAAGTACGGTGTTACTGGTGGACCGTGGCTGGATTCCAATGGGGGATCGCAGTCGTTTGCCATCCGTGGATACACCAGCCGGCAAGGTGGAAGTGATTGGCTTTGTCTGGCTCCCTTCCACCAAGTTCTATGAGCTGGCACCACCACCTGTCACCACGATTTGGCAAACGGTTTGGGAGAACATGGACATGGCACGTTATGCCAAAGTGTCCGGGTTGGAAATTTACCCGTTCGTGTTACGGTTGGATGCCTCCAGTACTGCGGGAGGCTTCGTGCGCAACTGGGCTAGACCCGCCGAGCGTATTGAAACCCATATCGGCTACGCTTGGCAATGGTGGGGGTTCGCGATTGCGGTGGTAGCCATCTGGCTATTCGTGAATTTCAAGAGGGTCGAGCCATGACGCCACAATACAAAGGTCGTCTGATGTTCCTGTTGTTGCTGGGCGTGTTCGCGTTGCCGGTGGTCGTGGGGTTTTGTCTTTATGTCTCCGGTCACCGGCTGGAAGGGAAAAGCTATGGCCAGCTCCTACAACCACCGCGAAAACTACAGGCGTCATCCGCTCTGGACTGGCATGGCAAGTGGCGCATGGTCTATGTCACCGACCCCCTGTGTGCCAATGAATGTCTCATCACCTTGCAACAGCTGCGTCAGCTCCATGTTTCCATGGCCAAGGATATCGACCGTCTACAGCGCATCTGGGTCATCGATGGAAATTGGGATGAAAAAACCATCGCCCCGATACGGCGACAATACCCTGATTTGCTGATTATGAGTGGCGCCCAAGCCATGGCTGCCGGATTTCCTGTCCGGGGGGCTACCGGTGAGGTTTTTTTGGTCGATCCATTAGGTTACCTGATGATGCGTTACCCATCGGGTTTCGAGCCTGCTGGTGTTCGTAAGGACTTGGTGCGCTTACTGACTTATTCGTGGGTGGGGTGATGCAAAAATTTCATGATCGGTTGGCTCTGGTGGCTGCGTGCCTGGCGTTTTGCGTCGTGGTGCTGGGGGCCTATGTCCGGCTTTCCGACGCCGGGTTGAGCTGCCCGGACTGGCCGGGCTGCTACGGACACCTCATGGTACCGCACAGCGAGGCGGCGCAGGCGGCTTTCCCGGACAAACCTTTGGACCCCCACAAGGCATGGAAAGAAATGGCGCACCGTTACCTTGCCGGCACGTTGGGCTTGCTGATACTGGTCATCTGCATCACTGCATGGCTCGGTCGGGGTCGGCTGGCTGGCTCGCCTTTACTACCCTCATTGTTGCTCGTCCTGGTGGTATTCCAGGCGGCGCTGGGCATGTGGACGGTGACGCTGCTGCTCAAGCCGGTGATCGTGACGCTTCACCTGCTAGGGGGGATGGCCACGCTTGGTGTGCTGGTGTGGCTGGTCGCGAGGTGCCAGCCGTTTGAGTTGCATCCAGTCTCAAGATCGTTGCGGATTGGAGTGCCAGCGGGCCTGCTGCTATTGGTCTGCCAGATCGCCCTGGGAGGATGGACCAGTTCCAACTACGCTGCGCTGGCGTGTGCCGATTTTCCGACCTGCCAGGGACAGTGGTGGCCTGAAATGGATTTCGTCAATGGCTTTCATCTGGTGCGTGAGTTGGGTGTCGGTGCAGATGGCAGCCCGTTGCCGTTGGCTGCGTTGAGTGCCATTCATATGGTGCACCGCTTAGGGGCACTGGTGATCCTGCTGTATTTGGGATGGCTGGCTAGCGCTCTACTTAAGGTTTCTGGTATGCGGCCATGGGGGTGGATCCTACTCGGGCTGTTGCTGGTGCAGATTGGGTTGGGTATCGGCAACGTGCTGCTCGGTTTGCCGCTACCACTGGCGGTAGCCCACAATGCTGGGGCAGCGCTGTTACTGTCGGCGCTGGTGGTGATACACTCAAAAATCGCAAGGGGAGAGCGATCGTGACGGGTGCGACGTTGAGTATGAACCTGCAACGCATCGGCATCCACTGCCGTAGTTTCTTCATCATGTGCAAGCCGCGGGTGACGGCGCTGATCGTATTTACTGCCATGATCGGCATGTTCCTTGCCTCCCCAGGCATGGTGCCTTGGCCCCTGCTGCTGGCCGCTACCGTGGGTATCGCACTATCCTCGGGTGCGGCCGCTGCTTTCAATTGTCTGATCGAACAGGAAATTGATGCGCGCATGGCCAGGACGCGCGCGCGCCCGCTGCCGACCGGGCAGGTCAGTTCGATGCAGACGGCTTTGTTCGCGACGGTCGTGGGCTTGATCGGCCTGGGGATCCTTTACTATTACGTCAATCCACTCACGATGTGGCTGACTTTTGCCACCTTCATCGGCTATGCCGTGATCTATACCATCTTTCTCAAGCCCGCCACGCCGCTCAACATCGTCATCGGGGGGGCATCGGGTGCCATGCCGCCAGTACTGGGCTGGGCTGCGGTCACCAACACCATAGGTCCGGAAGCGCTGATTCTCTTCCTCATCATTTTCGCATGGACACCGCCGCATTTCTGGGCATTGGCACTGTACCGCCGCCATGAATATGCCAAATCCGGCCTGCCCATGTTGCCGGTGACGCATGGCGAGGAATTTACTCGCCTGCACATCCTGCTTTATACGATCATTCTGGTGACCGTGGCAATGATGCCGAGTGGAAGCGGTATGAGCGGCTGGATTTATTTGATTGCGGCAGTAGTGCTCAATATCGTGTTTCTCCTCTATGCCGTCAAACTCTACCGGGAATATAGCGATGCTTTGGCGCAATCGACTTTCCGTTTTTCCATATTTTATTTGACGGTATTGTTTGCCTGCCTGTTGCTGGATCATTATTTCTTTTTTCCTTTGCCTTTTTGATGTTGTAAATATGAGACACTTGAAGTGATGAAGAATTAGCGTTGTAAATTTATGTTGCGAAGAGTTCAGGCTTTTTTGTAGAATTCGAATTGAAGATATTTCTATCCATTTATATTTTCCGGAGGCGCTTCAAATGAGAAAAACCGTACTAGCATTGGCGATCGCCGCTGTTTTTGCTCCTTCTTTCGCGATGGCGGAGGCGGGTGATTTCGTCGTGCGTTTGCGTGCCACTCACATCAATCCCAGCGAGGATAGCAGCCTGGGTAAATACACCAATCAGAATGTGGGGCCTGTCTTGAGTCAGGGCGCGGAACTGAAAGTCGATAGCAACACGATTCCTGAAATCGATTTTTCCTACTACATCACCAAGAATATCGCCGTCGAGCTGATTCTTGCGACGGGCACCAAGCATGACGTTTCCATTACCAAGGCAGCGGGTTCTACGCTGGGCAATCAGAACTTGGGCGAGGTCAATTTGCTGCCCCCGACCCTGACGGTGCAATGGCACTTCATGCCGGATCAGATGTTCGACCCGTATGTAGGCGTTGGCCTGAACGTCACCAAGTTCATGGACAACAGTCTGGCGACGACCAAAGGGATCCCCGGTTTGCCGATTCGGGTCGATCACTGGAGCGTGGGGCCGGCCATTCAGGCGGGGTTTGACGTCAACCTGAAGGATGGTTGGCTGATCAATGCTGATATCAAGAAAGCGTGGATTGATACGGATGTCGAAATCAATGCAGGTGCGGGCTACAGGAAGATTGACGAGCTCGATATTGATCCATGGGTATTCAGCCTGGGCGTGGGCAAGAAGTTCTGACCCTGGCGTTGGAGTCCTTCCCGAAATCCCCTCGGTTGAGGGGATTTTTTTTGCCGGCCATCCTTGTGCTAGAGTACCTTTAAGGAAACCCAAAATAACCGTAGCGAGCGGCATGAAGGTTTGCGCACGAAGCGACAACCGCAGGATGTGGCGCAGGCTTGCGTGAATGTAGCGAACGTTCAGCCGCAGCGTAGCGACCCGGAGCCCAAATATCCCGCCACTTCACTCTCCGGCCGCACAGCAGGTGATTCAGAGGATTCCTGATCAAGGAGGTCATGGATGCGCACATTCGTTTTTGTTGTAGTGTTGTTTCTGGTAGCATGCTCTGGCCCACGCCAGGATGCGGCGCCTGCTTTTAGAGGTACTGACATTACTGGGGCGAAATTGGGTGGAGACTTGGTGTTACCGGACAGTCATGGTCAGGTACGTCGTCTGTCCGATTTTCATGGCAAGGTGGTGGCCCTGTTTTTCGGTTATACGCACTGCCCCGATGTGTGCCCGACCACCCTCGCCAACCTTGCGCGGGCGGTTCGTGATCTGGGTGAGCGTGGCAAGCAAGTTCAGGTACTGTTTGTGACACTGGACCCAGCACGCGATACTCCCGAAGTATTGAACCGCTATGTTCCGTCATTCAATCCAGGCTTCATCGGATTGCGCGGTGACGAAAAAACAACGAATGATGTGGCGCATCAATTCAAGATTTTTCATACCAAGCAAGAAACCGGATCACGCTCCGGTTATACGATCGATCATAGTGCAGGCATCTATGTTTATGACAAAAAAGGCATTCTGCGCCTTTATCTGAATCATGGACAAAGTGTTGAGGATATTGCCCATGATTTTGGTATGTTACTAAATGAATAAGACATGCTTGTCGGATTACGCGGACTAGAATATACTCATGCCAAATGGGTGCGTCAGTTCGTCACAGGGGTGCGTGGCGTGGCTGGCACGATGAATTCATCGATGTATCAACGGGAGAGAGCTAATGACAACAGCAAGCGTCACGGCGAATGAACAATACAATTACGAAGTCATTCGTAAATTCGCCATCATGACCCTGGTTTGGGCTGTCGTGGGAATGCTGGTCGGCGTGTATATCGCGTTCGAGCTGGCGTTTCCTGTTCTGAATTTCGACATCCCTTACATCACGTTCGGCCGGCTACGTCCGGTGCATACCGGCGCGGTGATTTTCGGGTTTGGGGGTAGTATCTTGTTTGCCACTTCCTATTACATCGTGCAGCGAACCTGTCAGGCCCGGCTGTTCAGTGATGGGCTGGCGAACTTTACGTTCTGGGGGTGGCAGGCGATCATCGTGCTTGCCGCGCTCAATCACGTGTTGGGTTTTTCCCAAGGCAGGGAATATGCCGAAATGAACTGGCAGATCGACATCCTGATCGCGATCGTGTGGGTTGCTTATATCGTCAATTTCGTAGGCACCCTGATGAAGCGCAAGGAATCTCATATCTATGTGGCCAACTGGTTCTTCATCGCTTTCCTGTTGGCGGTAGCCTTGCTGCACATTTTCAATAATCTGGCCATTCCCGTGAGCCTGACGTCCCCCTATTCCTACTCTCTGTTTGCGGGAGCGCAGGACGCCATGACGCAATGGTGGTATGGTCACAACGCGGTCGGCTTCTACCTGACGGCTGCCTTCCTCGGCATGATGTATTACTTCGTGCCCAAACAGGCGGGGCGCCCGGTATATTCCTACCGATTGTCCATCGTCCATTTCTGGGCGCTGATCTTCATGTACATGTGGGCAGGCACCCACCACCTGCACTGGACGGCGATCCCGGACTGGACGTCCACCCTGGCTGCGACTTTCTCCATCATGCTGCTGTTGCCTTCCTGGGGGGGCATGATCAACGGCATCATGACATTGTCGGGCGCGTGGGACAAGCTGCGCACCGACCCCGTGATGCGCTTCTTGATCGTGTCCTTGTCGTTCTATGGCATGTCCACCTTCGAGGGCCCAATGATGTCCTTGAAGGACGTCAATGCGCTGTCGCACTACACCGACTGGACCGTGGGGCATGTGCACTCCGGCGCACTGGGCTGGGTGGCGATGATCTCTTTCGGTGCGCTCTATCACATGGTGCCCAAGCTGTGGAATACGCGGATGTATAGCGACAAGCTGATCAATGTGCATTTCTGGCTGGCAACGATCGGCATCCTGCTCTACATCACTGCGATGTGGATTTCCGGCATCATGCAGGGTCTGATGTGGCGCGCTTTCGATGACTTCGGCAATTTGCAGTACTCATTCGTCGAATCGGTCGCCGCAATGCATCCGTTCTACGTGATGCGTGGGATCGGGGGCGTGTTTTTCCTGACGGGGGTGCTGGTCATGTGCTACAACATGGCCAAGACCATCAGGCAGGGCAAGGTCGAGCCCGCTGGCGCAGTTCCTGCGGCCGCCTGACGGACACGTTGAGAATACGGGAGCTGAAATGAAACACGACAAGATTGAACGTAATTTGGGTCTGCTGATGGTCCTGACCATGCTGGCCATCAGTGTCGGCGGCCTGGTCGAAATCGTTCCCCTGTTCTTCATCAAGGACACGGTGGAGACTGTCAAGACCGCGGACGGCAAGGAAATGATCCGTCCCTATACGCCGCTGGAATTGCGCGGGCGCGACATTTACATCCGCGAAGGCTGCTATACCTGCCACTCGCAGATGATCCGTCCGTTCCGCGACGAAGCGTTGCGTTACGGACATTATTCATTGGCAGCAGAATCTAAATATGACCATCCCTTCCAGTGGGGATCGAAGCGCACTGGCCCAGACCTGGCGCGGGTGGGCGGCAAGTACTCCAATGATTGGCACGTGCAGCATTTGATTGCGCCACGTTCCATGGTGCCAGAATCAGTGATGCCGAACTACCCGTGGTTGATGTCTCCGCTTGACACTTCGGACATAGCGGACCGAATGTCGGCGTTAAGGATTACGGGAGTGCCTTACTCCAAGGGGGAAGCTGAATACCGACAGAATGTTCAGACCTTCGGAGAGGAGGTGGCCAAGATGCTGCGGATAGAGGACGCCGAAGCCAATCTGCGTGCGCAGGCAGTCAGTGGCAATTATGACAACAATCCGAATGACATCACCGAAATGGATGCGCTGGTGGCCTATCTCCAAGTGTTGGGCACGATGGTCGATTTCTCCAAATTCGACGATGACTACTTCGTGCAATTCCGTTAAGAGGACACCGCTCAATGGAATGGCTAATGTGGTTCACCAAATTTGAAAATACCAAGCCTTTGGCGTTGGTGATTTTCTTTACGGTGTTTTGCCTCATTTTGTTGTATGTCTTTGGGGACAGGAAGCGTGGGGAGCGCCTGGAGCGCCACAAGCACATTCCTTTGCAAGATGACTAAATCGAGGGACATGAATCATGAGTGACAACGCAAGCAAAAACACCACGGGTCACGTCTGGGATGAAGATTTGGCCGAACTGACCAATCCATTGCCCAATTGGTGGCTATGGGCATTTTATATCACGATCATTTTTTCGGTCGTGTATTGGATCATCTATCCGGCATGGCCGATGGGTAAATCGTTTACCAAAGGAATGGGCAATACCATCACCTATGTCAATAACAAAGGGGAGACCAAGACTACCCATTGGAACATGCGTGCCAAGCTGATGAAAGAAACCAATGAAGCGGTCGCAGCCCAGAAGCCGTGGTTCGACAAGGTGGCCGCCACGCCGTTCGAGGAAATTTCCAAGAATGCCGAATTGATGCAGTTCGTGCAGTCTGCCGGCAAGACGTTGTTCTCCGAGAATTGTGCGGCCTGTCACATGGCCGGTGGCCAAGGCAAGCTCGGACTGGCCCCCAATCTGGTAGATGATAGCTGGATTTTTGGCGGCACTTACGAAAAGATCCAGGAAACCATCACGATCGGGCGCCACGGCATCATGCCGCCCAAGGGTGGAAGCCAGATCAACGACGAGCAGATCGCACAAGTGGCCAATTATGTATTGAGTCTTTCGGGTGAGCC
Organism: Methylophilaceae bacterium; assembly: GCA_026419515.1. GTDB lineage: Bacteria > Pseudomonadota > Gammaproteobacteria > Burkholderiales > Methylophilaceae > JANZZG01. The sequence continues at coordinate 16,801 of JANZZG010000066.1, read as the reverse complement.
GCATGATGCCGAAGCCGCTAAGGCGGGGGACGCCATTTTCCATGGTGAAGGCATGTGTGCGGCCTGCCATGGTCCTGATGCCAAGGGCATTCCAGAAATGGGTTCAGCTAATCTGACCGACAAAATATGGCTGTGGGCCGATGTGCCGGGTGCACCTGACCAGGTTGCGAAAGTCAAGGCGGTTTCGGAGGTCATCACCAATGGCTTGAGCCGTGGCAAGATGCCTGCATGGGGAGGCCGCCTTTCGCCGGAGCAAATCAAAGTGCTGACCGTGTACGTTCACGATACGCTGGGCGGCGGCAAGTAATTTTTCAGCAGCCCGGGTTGTCATTCAGGAAGGCTCGCGTTATAAACGTGAGCCTTTTTCGTTTCACCACCGGTTTGTCCATGTCTGAATCCTCTGCCCATTTTTCCGGTCCGCTTTTTCAGAAGCGTATTCCCATCTATACCCGATCCGTACGGGGGCGTTTTCGCAATTTCAAGACCGGTGTTTTGATGTTGGCCTATACCGTGTTTTTTTCTCTGCCGTGGGTCCCTTGGACACGAGCCAGCGCGCCAGATCAAGCCATCATGTTCGATTTGGGGAGCCGGCGTTTTTTCATTTTCGACCTGGTGGTGTATCCGCAAGATGTGTTTTGGCTCGCCCTATTGCTGTTCATCGCGGCAACCTTTTTGTTTTTCGTCACGGAGTTGATTGGACGTGCGTGGTGCGGTTATTTTTGTTTCCAGACCCTGTGGCTAGACTGTTTCATGCTGATCGAGCGTCTCATTCAGGGGGAACGACCTGCGCGTATGCGTCTGGCCAAACAGCCGTGGAATGCAGAAAAAGTGCTCAAAGTAGGGGGCTCTCATGCTTTGATGCTACTGATTTCTTTCTGGACGGCTTTCACTTTCGTCGCTTATTTCACTCATGCGCCTCAATTCCTCCACGATTTTTTTCATGGAACGGCGCATTCCACGGCTTACTTGGCGGTCACCCTCATTACCATCTCGACCTACGTAGCGGGGGCCATCGCCCGCGAGCAAGTCTGCACCCACATCTGCCCTTATGCCCGTTTCCAGAGCGTAATGTATGACCACGACACACTGGCACCCAATTATGATGTACGGCGGGGCGAGGGCCGCAGTGGGCGTGCCTTGCCCCAAAAAGGCTTGAAAACACGGGAGGAGCGCCACGCCAAGGGGCATGGTGATTGCGTCGATTGTGGTTATTGTGTTCAAGTCTGTCCCACTGGCGTGGACATCCGTCACGGGTTGCAATACCAGTGCATTTCCTGTGGCTTGTGTATCGACGCCTGCAACACCATCATGGATTCCCTGGGCTGGGAACGCGGCCTGATCCGCTATGATTCCGAAAACAATCTGCACAGCGCCAAGCCTACAAAGCCGCGCATCGTGTGGCGACGTACGCGAGTGCTCGTCAACGGGCTGGTGCTCGCCCTCATGGTCGGCTTCCTGGGCTACCGCATTGCCACGCGGAGTCTGCTGGAGGTGACCGTCGAGCAGGAACGGCAACCGCTATACGTGCAGTTGTCCGACGACCGCATTCGCAATCGGTACAAGATGCACATCGTCAACAAGACTGAACATGAGGAACGCTATGTCATCCGTGTTCGGGGAATCCCCGAAGAGGCACTCGACACAGGCGCAGAAGACCATCCTGTCGTCATCCGTTCCGGCAAGGACTTACGGTTGCCGATCCGGGTGGATCTGGATGCAGAAATGGCGAAGCATATCCGTGAATTCGAATTCGAGATCGTTCCTCTTTCCGAACCGGAACAGAAGATGGTGCGCAAGGTCAATTTTTATTCCGCGCACCGAGGGCACGAAACGCACAATTGATTCTACCGAGCTAAAACATGACATACACCGAAACGTTGTTCGGCGGTCTTTTGACCGTCGTCGCCTTATATTTCCTGGCCCGCCGTCTGGGTATATCCAACTACTGGGCGGCCGTGCTCTCTGGGGGGCTGCCATTTCTCGCTTACCTCGGCCTTAGCATGGCCCATGGGTTCGAAGGTGACGTGCTTGCGATCCATCTCGCAGTATTCATTGCAGCAGCGGGGGTGTTGGGGGTGTTTGGTGGGATGCGACGCAATACCGGACGTATGCATTGGGCCCCCAAGTTGCTGATCGCGTTTTTTGCCACTCTGGCTGTTTTCAATGCCCTGCTGTTGTCGATCGCGATGCATGGTGTGCCGGATTTCGTGTTCGATTGGTTCGTACCGAATTCTTCCCGACACACCAAAATACATAGCGGCTTTCCGGGCGCCCTGCCCCATGACCGCAACAAATTGTATGAACCTCATATGCAACGTATCGAACAGCAGCGCAAGCTGGGCTGGAGTTTCGAGCTCGAAGGTTTCGATGCCTTACGCCAAGGGGTCGCTTCGAAAGTGGGGCTCGTGGCCAAGGACCGGCAAGGCCAACCATTGCTCGGAGCGCGCGTGACCTTGAACCTGTGGCGTTTGGCCAACAGTCGTGATGATCGTCGGGTGCAACTCGACCCCGTGGGCGAGGGACGCTATGCCACCACACTCCATCTGACAAATGCCGGGAAATGGATGGCCGAAATATATGTGGAACGGGCTCAAGAGACTTATCTATTCCAACGGCCATTCGTCGTCGCACCCGAATGAATATCCCTCAGTCTTGTTATCACTGCGGGCTGCCGATCCCTGAAGGGGTTGATTTTCATCTGCGTATCCTGAACGAGGAGCGCGACCTGTGTTGCCATGGCTGCCTGGCCGTGGCGGAAGCCATCGTCGCCAACGGTCTCGAAGACTATTACCGTTACCGCACCGAATTGCCGAAGACTGCCGAGGAACTGGTTCCAGAAGAGTTGCGCAAGCTCGACCTCTATGACCACCCGGAAGTCCAGAAAAGCTTCGTGCACGACGAAGGCGGCAGTATCAAGCAGGCGGCGCTGATTCTGGAAGGCATCACCTGCGCTGCCTGCATCTGGCTCAATGAGCGCCATTTGCGCCAGTTGCCGGGCGTGCGTGCCGCATCGGTCAACTATGCGTCGCACCGTGCGCGCATCACCTGGGATGATCGCGTCATCAAGCTGTCGACCATCCTCGCCGAAGTGCGCAAGCTGGGCTACCATGCCCACCCGTTCAACGTGCAGCAGCAGGAAGAGCTGCGTCAGCAGCGGCGCAAGCTGGATTATCGCCGCATGGCCGTCGCCGGCCTCTCCGCCGGGCAGGTGATGATGCTGGCAGTAGCACTTTATGCCGGCGAGGCACAGGGCATGGAAGCCGCGACCTTTGCGTTGCTGCGCTGGTTCAGCCTGCTGCTCACCGTGCCGGCGGTGCTGTATGCCGCGCTGCCGTTCTATCAATCGGCATGGAGCGTGCTGCGTCGCGGCCGGGTTAACATGGATGTGCCCATATCGCTCGGCATCGTGGCCGGTTTTTTCGGTAGCGTATGGGCAACGGTGCAAGGTCACGGCGCCGCCTATTACGACACCATCACCATGCTGGTGTTCTTTCTGCTCGCCACCCGCTTTCTGGAGCGCGGGGCACGCGAGAAATCGGTGGAGGCGGCGGAAAACCTGCTGAGACTGGCGCCCGCGATGGCGACCCGGATACGGGATGGCAGGCAGGAACTGGTGCCGGTGATGGATCTCGCGGAGGGCGAATTGATCCTGGCGCGACCCGGAGAGACCATCGCGGCCGATGGCGTGGTGGCAGATGGTGCGAGCAGCGTGGACGAATCCCTGCTGACCGGTGAGAGCCATCCGCTGCCCAAGGCCGTGGGGGACAAGGTGATCGCCGGTAGCATCAATTATGAAAGCCCTCTGACCATACGCGTGACCGGCGTCGGCGAGAATACCGTGCTTGCCGGGATCGCCCGTCTACTGGACCGCGCACAGGCCGAAAAGCCGCGTCTGGCGCAGCTGGCGGACCGGGTGGCGGCATGGTTCACCTATGTCCTGCTGATTCTGGTGGCGGTGGTCGGTCTGGCCTGGTGGGTGCTGGATCCGGCACGGAGCTTCGGCATCGTGCTGGCAGTCCTGGTGGTGAGCTGCCCCTGCGCCTTGTCTCTGGCTGCGCCGGCCGCTTTTGCGGCCGCGGGCTCCCATCTGGTCGCGCGCGGCGTGCTGCTGACACGCGGCCACGCCCTCGAAACCCTGGCACGGGCCACGCATTTCGTATTCGACAAGACCGGCACCCTGACCCAGGGCAAGCCGGTGCTGGTGCAAACCATTCCGCTGGCCGACCGCGATGCCGCTGCCTGTCTGCGCATCGCAGCCAGCCTGGAACAGGCGTCCGAACATCCGCTGGCGCAAAGTTTTCTCGATGCCATGCAAGGCCGCCCCCTGCCGGCAGTGGACAATGCCGGAAACCAACCCGGCCATGGCGTGTTTGGGACGGTCGAAGGCCGCCGTTATACGCTGGGCAACGCGGGTTTGACGCCAGACATTTCCCTTCCCCGACTCGAGACCGCTGAGTTGCCGCCGGGGGCGACGCTGATCTGGTTGTGTGACGAGAGCCGCGTCCTGGCGGCCTTTGTGCTGGCTGATACGCTGCGGCCACAAGCCAGGGAACTGGTCGCTGCCTTGCAGCGCGCTGGTGTCAAGGTCTCCATCCTGAGTGGGGATGCAGCGCCAGCGGTAGCACATTTTGCCGCTCAGCTCGGGATCGATATGTGGCGCGCTGGGTTGACCCCGGAGGACAAGCTTGCTGCCCTCAATGAATTGCAGGCTCGCGGCGAAATCGTCGCCATGGTGGGGGATGGCATCAACGATGCTCCGGTGCTGGCGGGTGCGCCGGTCTCCATCGCCATGGGAGGGGGGACCCAGATGGCCCGTGCTTCGGGGGACGTGGTGCTATTGTCCGAGAACCTGATGGAAATCGCCCATGCCCGTTTCATGAGCCGTTTCACCATGAAGGTGGTCCGGCAGAATTTTCTGTGGGCCCTGGCCTACAACCTGGTGGCGCTGCCTTTTGCCGCCAGCGGATATCTTTCCCCTTGGCTGGCAGCCTTGGGGATGTCGGTGAGCTCTCTGGTGGTGGTGCTCAACGCGCTGCGCTTGCGCTAAAGTCTGAATCGAACCGGCTGCACGATATGGATGATTGCAAGAGGTGCCCGGTTTACGGCAACCACAGCTTTGCCGAGAGTGCTTTGAGTTCCTGCCGCGTGGTCCGATACTCCGGGCACAGCATGCCGACCCAGTCCCAGAATCTTGGGCTGTGGTTCATTTCCTTCAGATGGGCGAGCTCGTGGGCGACCACATAATCGATGATGTAAGGGGGTGCCTGGATCAGACGCCAGTTGAGGCGGATGTCGCCTTTTGCATTGCAACTGCCCCAGCGGGTCTTCGCATTGGAAAGAAACAGGCGGGGTGTGGGAACCCCCAGCCTGCCGGCGAGGTTCTCGAGGCGACGGCCGAAGTCGGCCAGGGCCCGTTTGCGATACCAAAGGCTGACACAGTGCCGGATGGCGGCGCTGTCGGCAGTGTCAGCGACAGCGACATGAAGCCGGCCGTCGTCAAACTCGATCGCGCGGTCACAGGGATCCTGGCGCAGACAGAGCCGGATGTCTTGCCCCAGATAGCGCAAGATCGCGCCATCCCGCCATTCCTGCGACGGAGAGGCAGCCAGTGTTGCAGCGAGTTGCGCGAGCTTGCGGGTGATCCAATCCCCGTGTCTGAGCAGTACCGCGGGGACGTCGCGCCGGGGCATCGTGGCCGGGATGCTGACAGCCAGCCCGTGGCGGTCGATGCGTATACCCACTGTACGCCTGCGCGTACTGGTCTTGAGGCTGTAAGGGATTTCCCGGCCCTCGATGACGATGCTATACGTACTCATTCAGGCGTGGCATTTCGCTTTCGATCCAGTCCTCGATGCGCTTGTTCAGCACGTCGGCTTTCATGCCCGTCGCATCGATGGGCGCGCCGATGCTGACGGTGATGAGGCCAGGTCGCTTGAGCAGACTATTGCGGCCCCAGAATTCCCCGGCATTGTGGGCAACAGGGATGACTGTCGCACCGGCGTGGGTGGCGAGCCAAGCCCCGCCGATGTGGTATTTGCCCTTTTGGCCGGGTGCGACCCGTGTGCCTTCGGGAAAAACCACCACGCACAGACCGCTGTTGAGTCGGTCTTTGCCTTGCTCCACCAGTTGCTTGAGCGCCTCGCGGCCGGCCGACCGGTCGATGGCGATCGACCGGAGCGCCCACAATGCCCAGCCGAAAAATGGCAGCAGCAGCAGGGAGCGTTTGAGCACCCAAATTTGAGGCGGAAAGATTTCCTGGAAGGCAATCGTTTCCCAGGCCGATTGGTGCTTGGCCAGGATGATGCAGGGACGGTCCGGAATGTGTTCACGGCCGATCACGCGATAGCGCAGATTGCAGGTCAGTGCCAGCCAGCGCATGACGAAGCGCGCCCAGCCAGCGATGATATATGAGCGCCGGGGCGCTGCCATCGGGATCAGGATCAGGGCGAGTAGCGCATATGGAATCACCATGATCCACATGCCCAGATTGAAAACGATGGATCGAAGGTAGATCATCCGCGTTCTATGATATGGCGCGCTGCTTCGGCCAGGTTGGCGAACACCAGCGTGCCGGGTGGCAGGCCGCCAGCCGCCAGGGTTTTCTCCCCCTTGCCGGTACGCACCAGCATGGGCAAGGCACCCAGCTGGGCACCCGCTTGCAGGTCGCGCAGCGAATCACCCACGCAGGGCACGCCATCGAGGTCGGTGCCGAAACGTCGGGCAATCTCCTCGATCATGCCGGGTTTGGGCTTGCGACAGCCACAGTGGGCCTCGTTGGTGTGGGGGCAGTAGAACAGGGCGTCGATGCGGCCCCCGGCCTGGGCCAGCATGCGGTGCATCTTGTCGTTGATGGCGTTGAGGGTGGCCATGTCGAATAGTCCACGCCCAATGCCGGACTGGTTGGAAGCGATCACCACACGGAAACCGGCCTGGTTGAGCAGGGCGATGGCCTCCAGACTGCCGGGAATGGGAATCCATTCATCCGGGTTCTTGATGAACTGCGGGCTGTCATGGTTAATGACGCCGTCGCGGTCGAGGATCACCAGTTTCATAAGGGTACCGGTGTCATGCCGCCAGCCTGGAGATATCGGCCACGCCGTTCATCAGGTCCGCCAGCGCGTTGAGCAAGGCAAGACGATTGCGGCGTAGCAGGGGTTCGTCCGTCATCACCATCACCTGGTCGAAGAAACGGTCGACCGCCGTGCGCAGGGTGGCCAGCTTGGCCAGGGCATCGGTGTAGTCCTCATTGGCGAGCAAGGAGCGTACCTCTGGGATGATGGCGTGCATCGCGAAAAATAGGGCTTTTTCCGCTTCTTCCGCGAACAACGCGATATCGGGCTCTGGCAGCGCTTCATCTCCGGCCTTTTTCAAGATGTTTCGGATGCGCTTGTTGGCAGCGGACAAACTTTCCGACTCGGGCATGGTACTGAAGGCACGGACCGCTTCCAGCCGGCCTTTTATTTCGGCAAGTCGTTGGGGACGCAACGCCAGCACGGCATCGATTTCCTGCGCACGATAACCCTGCTCGCGCAGGCTGCCCGCCAGACGCTCGTAGATGAAATCGGTGAGCGCGGCCGTCGGATTCTCGATACGGCTGCCGAAAGTCCCGACGACTTCTGACAACAGCACATCGAGACGTAGCGGGAGCTGTTTTTCGGTCAGTATGCGGGTGATGCCGAGTGCATGCCGCCTGAGCGCGTAAGGGTCTTTTTCGCCGGTGGGCTTTTCGCCGATGCCGAACAGGCCCACCAGCGTCTCCAGTTTGTCGGCCAAGGCAACTGCCAGGCCGATGTTGTTGCGTGGCAATTCATCGCCAGCGAAACGGGGCTTGTAATGGTCTTCGATGGCGATGGCGATGTCGTTGCCCAACCCATCGTGCTGGGCATAATAACGTCCCATGACCCCCTGCAGCTCGGGAAACTCGCCCACCATTTCGGTCACCAGATCGGCTTTGGCCAGGCGTGCCGCCTGTTCGGCCTGGCGCGCCAGGTGTTCGCCGCCCAGGGCATGGCCGACGGTATGGGCGATGGTACAGAGGCGCCGTACACGCTCGCCTTGGCTGCCCAGCCGATTGTGGTAGACCACCCGGTCTAGCTCGGCAATACGGGATTCCAGAGGTTTTTTACGGTCCTGGTCATAGAAGAATTTGGCATCCGCCAGGCGGGGGCGCACCACTCGTTCATTGCCAGCGATGATGGCAGAAGGGTCGGCCGGGTGGACATTGGACACCAACAGAAACCGGTTGGTCAGTTTTCCATGAGCATCCAGCAAGGGGAAATATTTCTGGTGGATTTTCATGGTCAGGATGAGACATTCCTGGGGTACTTCCAGGAAGTGCGCATCGAACTGGCCGAGCAACACATTGGGACGTTCCACCAGCGCGGTGACTTCGTCCAACAGAGCATCGTCTTTCACTGGCTTGAGACCACTGCCAGCCCGGGCAGCGGCTTGCTCGAGCTGGCGCGCGATTTCGGTGCGACGTGCCTCGAAGCTGGCGATTACCGCCCCCTCGCTTTCCAGCTGGGTGGCGTAGTGGTCGGCATCTTGCAGCATTATGGGATGTTTGCGGGCCTCGAAACGGTGACCCTGGGTGAGGTTGCTACTGACCAGACCCAAGACGTGTACTGGCACTATTTCGTTGCCATGGAGGGCCACCAGGCCATGGGCTGGACGCACGAAGTGTACGGTGCTCCAGCCATCAGCCAGCTGATAACTCATCACCTTAGGGATGGGCAGCTTGGACAGGGTTTCTTCCAAGGCTTTTTGGAGGCCCTCTGCCAGGGAAATGCCAGTGACCAGGGAATCCAGGTACAGCATTTCCGTTTTGCCTTCCTGTTCGCGCCTGAGGTTGGAAAGCGCCGTCGCATCCACGCCCAGCGTCGCCAGCTTTTTGAGTAGAGCAGGGGTGGGCTGACCATTCGCATCCAGCCCGACGGAAACGGGCATCAATTTTTGCCTCAACGGCTTGTCGGCAGCCTGTGATGCCACCTTGCTGATATGCACTGCCAGGCGGCGCGGCGTGGCATAAGGGGTGACGGTTGAATCGGGGGCGGCAAGGCCTTGGGCGTGCAGGCTTTCGGCCAGCGAGGAGGCAAAGGCTTCGCCCAGTTTCTTGAGGGCTTTGGGGGGCAGTTCCTCGACCAAAAGTTCAACGAGCAGGCTCGCCATCCTCATGCTGTGACCTCCATCTTGGCGAGGACCTCGTCGGCCCAAGGTTTGGGCGCCATGGGGAAGCCCAGCCTGGCGCGGCTTTCCAGATAGCTCTGCGCCACGCTACGGGCTAGGTTGCGGATGCGGCCGATATAGGCGGCGCGCTCGGTAACAGAGATGGCTCCGCGCGCATCCAGCAAATTGAAAGTATGGGCAGCCTTGAGGACTTGTTCATAGGCAGGCAGGGCAAGTTTCTGTTCCATCAGGTACTTGGCGCTGCTCTCGTGCGCAGCGAATGCCTGCAGCAAGAATTCCACATTGCTGTGTTCGAAATTGTAGGCGGACTGCTCGACTTCGTTCTGGTGGAACACGTCGCCATATTTGAGGCCGGGGGCGTAGGTGAGGTCGAATACGTTTTCCACGCCTTGCAGGTACATGGCGAGCCGCTCCAGCCCATACGTGATTTCGCCGGTGATGGGTTTGCAGTCGAGGCCGCCAACCTGCTGGAAATAGGTGAACTGGGTGATTTCCATGCCGTTCAACCATACTTCCCAGCCTAGTCCCCAGGCCCCCAGCGTGGGGTTTTCCCAATCGTCCTCGACGAAGCGGATGTCATTCTGCTTGAGATCCAGGCCCAGCGCTTCCAGCGAGCCCAAATATAGTTGCAGGATGTTGGCCGGCGCTGGTTTGAGCACGACCTGATATTGGTAGTAATGCTGCAGCCGATTGGGATTTTCGCCATAACGACCATCCTTGGGGCGACGGCTGGGCTGGACATAGGCCGCTTTCCAAGGTTCCGGACCCAGCGCACGCAGAAAGGTGGCGGTGTGGCTGGTGCCGGCGCCGACTTCCATGTCATAGGGCTGCAACAGGGCACAGCCCTGCTTGTCCCAATATTGCTGAAGATTGAGGATGATTTGTTGGAAAGTCAGCATGTCGGCTATAGTGGATGATTCGTAAAATTCGTTGATTTTACTTGTTTCTACGCCCCCACAAAACCCCGAGTGCAAGGAAAATCAGACTGATGGCTGGGACATTGCCCCAGCGTACGTAGGGAGTGGCACCGACGTAGCCTTGCGCTTCTCCTTCGAGTGCAGCCGTGGTGAAATGCGGCAGCTCGGCGATCACCCTGCCGTCCCGGCCGATGGCAGCAGTAGCACCGGTATTGGTGGCGCGCAGCATCACCCGCGATGTCTCCAGGGCACGTGCTTGCGACATTTGCAGGTGCTGATGGGCGGCCAGCGAGTTTCCGTACCAGGCATCGTTGCTGACGTTGACCAGCAGGGTCGCTTCCGGCAACTGACGGATGATTTCGTTACCAAATACGTCCTCATAGCAGATGTTGAGCGCGACTTTCTGGCCACTGAGCGTCATCGGCGTGGGATTTTTCGAGCCCGGCGCGAGGTCGGCCAGCGGGATGTGCAGCAGTTCCCGATAAATCCAGCCGAAGACCGGCTTGAACGGAATGAATTCGCCGAAAGGCACCAGGTGCGACTTGCGGTAAACCTGGGTGGGTGCGGTGCCGTAGCTTAGCATGCTGTTGAAGTAGAGGGTTGTGCCATTGTGACGCGCTGCTTCCGGTACGCCGACCAATAGATTGCCTCCCAGGCTGCGGGCATGGTGGGCCAGCGCATCGAGATAGCCTTGGGGGAGATTTTCCAGGAGTACCGGGAAAGCCATTTCAGGCAGCACGATGAGCTTGGCTCGGCTTGCTTGCACCATCTTCTGATAGGTATGAAGGGTATGCTGTAGCATGTCTTCACGCCACTTCAGATCTTGGGCGATGTTGCCTTGTAACAGGCTGAAAGACAGGGGGGGACCCTGTGGGGTACTCCATTCGACGTGCAGCAGGGCAGAGCCAATCAGCCAAAAGCTGCCCAACAGGAGCAGGAGACGTTTGGCGGCCAGCCGCCCCGCCAGCCACGCTGCGATGACCGCCGCGCATGCGGCGGTGGCCAGGGAAACCCCATGAATGCCGAACACCGGCGCGATGCCCGAAAGCGGGCTGTAAGGGATTTGCGAATAGCCCACGGCCAGCCAGGGGAAACCGGTCAGTATCCACTCGCGCCCCCATTCCATCGCTGCCCAGATCAAAGGAATGGCTACAGCCCGTTGTCGTGGAAAGACACGGACGGCGAGGTAGCCCACCAAGGCCGGGAACAGGGCGAGGAAGGCGCAGAATAGCGCCGTGGCAAAAGCGGCCGGCAGCATGGGCATGCCGCCGAAATCATGCAGGCTGATGTAGATCCAGGAAACACCGGTGCCGAACAGCCCGAGGCCGAATCCGAATCCCAGCCATGCGGCCATGGCTGGGGTGGTTGCGTCGTGCCAGAGGCGGAACAGCCCGGCAAGCGCCAGGAGGGTCAGCGGATAGAGGTAGAATGGCGCGTAGCCGAAGACGCTGGCAGCCCCCAACAGCAGGGCGGCACCATGACGCATCAGCAGAGTTCGGTTCAAGGTGGCTTGTGTTGAGATTGGAAGCTGCTAGGATTATAGCTTAAGGAGGCCTTGAAAAACCGTTGCGAGCTGTGGCTACGCGCACGGAGTGCAGCAACCGAGACATCACAAGGCGTTAGGCGAAGGAGTGGCACCCCCTGGTTGCAGCGTAGGCTTGCGTGAATGCAGCGAACGTTAAGCTGCAACGCAGCGGCCGGAGACCCAAAACCCGCCACGCTCCCATCCGGCCGCATGGCAGGTTGTTCAGGTTTCTTAGCGCTACATGCAGTTTCTGACGACAACGGGGAGAATGACCATGCTCGATGAATTCAAGCAGTTCGCCATGCGCGGCAACGTCGTGGACATGGCAGTGGGAGTCATCATTGGTGCCGCTTTCGGCGCCATCGTCAAGTCGCTGGTGGACGACATCATCATGCCGCCCATCGGTCTGCTGCTCGGCAATGTGGATTTTTCCAACCTGTTCCTGGTACTCAAGGAAGGTGCGACCGCCGCCCCTTATGTTTCAGTGAAGGCGGCCAAGGAAGCGGGGGCGGTGACACTGAACTACGGCCTGTTCATCAATTCGGTGATCAGTTTTCTCATCGTGGCCTTTGCGGTGTTCATGCTGATCCGCGCCATGAACCGGTTGCGGACGGCACAGCAAACTTCCGTCGAGCCTGCCACCAAGGAATGCCCGCGCTGTATCAGTAGCATACCCGTCAAGGCAACGCGCTGCCCATACTGCACTTCCGAGTTGTGAGGTGCTTTTGAACGCGAGCGTTGTTCGCCGCGGTGTTGGGTACCGAAGGTTTCCTACGTAGAATCAGCAGGTTGCGGCGCACTCTCCCCCAAGGAAGAGTGTCGCCGAGTCGTCGGCCGTCTCTAGCTCAGTATTGCTGAACACCACCATCATCAGTCGCCCCCTCAAATAATCCAGTTCGGTCGTTTTGTAGTATTCGCCTTCACTGTTGGTGTTGAGGTAGCGGTAATAAACGATGGCACCGATTTCTTCACCGCTGTCTTCATCCCTGATGGTGATGGTTTTTTCGGGTTCCCCCAGTAGCTCGACAACCTTGGACGGCGCCACATGAGGAATGGTTTCGAGAAAAGCGGTTTCGTCGGTGGGAATGGTTTCGATCTCAGCCAATGCCACGCTAGAAGTGGCCAGCAAGATCAAGGCGGTCGGAAGTCTCATGGGCACCCCCCAGTTTAAAGAAAGCATGAGAGTTTGATTTCATGCCTCAGGTTAAGTTCCAGTTGCCATCTGGGGGAGTTTTTCCAAGAGCAATGTGTACACACGGCGGCTGTCGGCACGCAGCACGGTGAATTTTAGTCCATCGAAGCTGATCGACTCGCCGCGCTTGGGGAGTCGGCCAAACTTGCTGACCACCAATCCACCGATGGTGGAAAACTCCTCGTCGCTCAGCTGGGTGCCCATAGCCTGGTTGAAATCGGAGATTTCAGTCAGTGCCTTGACCCGATATCTTCCACTGGCATCCTGAAAGATATTGTCCTCGGTTTCATCATAGTCGTATTCATCCTCGATGTCGCCGACGATCTGTTCCAGCACATCCTCGATCGTCACCATGCCCGACACCCCGCCATATTCGTCCACCACGATGGCGATGTGGTTGCGGTTGCTACGAAATTCCTTGAGCAGCATATTGAGGCGCTTGGATTCCGGGATGAACACGGCCGGGCGCAGCATGTCGCGCAAATCGAAATCGCCACCTGCGTAATAGCGCAGCAAATCCTTGGCCAGCAGGATGCCGATGACGTCGTCCTTGTTTTCGCCGATGACGGGAAAACGTGAATGGGCGGTTTCGATGACGAAGGGAATGAATTTTTCCGGCTCGTCGGTAATGTCGATCACATCCATCTGCGAGCGTGGGATCATGATGTCCCGCACCTGCATTTCGGAGACCTGCAATACGCCCTCGATCATGGCGAGGGCATCTGCATCCAGCAGGTTTCTTTCGAAGGAGGAATGCAGCAGTTCGATCAGCTGCTCGCGATCCTCCGGTTCGCGTAACAGCAGGTGGGAAATGCGCTCAAGCCAGTTCCGCTTGGGATGATCGTCATCCGCCATGTGTCGGGACAACCTCCGAGACGAGATAGGGATCAGCATACCCCAAATCGGTGAGGATTTGGGTTTCTTTCGCTTCCATCACGATGGCTTCTTCTTCGCTTTCATGGTCGTAGCCTTGTAAATGCAATACGCCATGCACCACCAGATGGGCATAATGAGCCTCCAGCAGCTTGCGCTGTTCCGCGGCTTCTTTGACCAACACCGGCACACAGAGTACGATGTCGCCCATGAGCATGGGTTCGTCGGCCAGCGGGAAGGTCAGGACGTTGGTGGCGTAATCCTTGCCGCGATAGTCGCGGTTGAGTGCTCGTCCTTCCGCTTCCCCCACCAATCGCAGGGTGATCTCAGCATCGCGCGCCAGCGCGGCGAGCACCCATTTGCGGAATTGATGCCGCGTCGGCAGATCGCCCATTTCCACGGCAACCTGCACCGCCAACGATAACTTGGGTTTCATGACTCTTGCTGGTCGAATCGATCGTAGGCATCGATGATTTTTTGCACCAAAGGGTGGCGCACCACATCTTCGGACTGGAAGCGGGTGAATGCGATGCCGCGCACCTCCTTGAGTACCTGCTGGGCGACCACCAGACCGCTTTTCTGTCCGCGGGCCAGGTCGATTTGCGTGACATCCCCGGTGATGACGACTTTGGTGCCGAACCCGATGCGGGTGAGAAACATCTTCATCTGCTCTGGCGTAGTGTTCTGCGCTTCGTCCAGGATAATGAAGCTCTGGTTCAGGGTGCGCCCGCGCATGTAAGCCAAGGGCGCGATTTCGATGGCACTGCGCTCGAACATCTTGTGCACGGTATCGAACCCCATGAGATCGTACAGCGCGTCGTAGAGCGGCCGCAGATAAGGATCGACTTTCTGCACCAGATCGCCCGGCAGAAAGCCCAGCCGCTCCCCGGCTTCCACGGCGGGACGCACCAGCACGATGCGTTTCACCCGGTCGCGCGTCAGGGCGTCCACCGCGCTGGCAACGGCAAGATACGTTTTGCCAGTACCGGCCGGGCCGATGCCGAAAGTGATGTCGTGTTCCTGGATCTGCTGCAGATATTCCACCTGACGCGGTGTGCGGCCATGCAAGTCGTGGCGGCGCGTCATCAACACCGGCATGGCGGCAGCGGAGATCGTATCGGGGGCGAGCTTGCCGATTTCCACCAGACCGAGCTGGATGTCCTCCAAAGATATCGGCTTGCGCGCACGCGCGTAGAAATTCTGCAGCAGCTGGGCAGCGAGCGCACTCTGGTGCTTGTCGCCGGAGATATGGAACACGCCTCCTCGCCGCGCAATGGAAACATCCAGCGCAGCCTCGATTTGCTTCAGATTCTCATCCAGCGAACCACACAGATTCGCTAGACGGCCATTGTCTTCGGGAGTGAAGTCAACTTTCAAGTTCTGTCGTCTCTTTGACGAGTCGACCGCGCAAACTGTGCGGCAGGGCTTCGGTGATGGTGACTTGGACGAATTGGCCGATCAGGCCATGGGCCCCCTCGAAATTGACCACCCGGTTGTTGTCGGTGCGACCTGCAAGCTGGGCTGGATCTTTCTTGGAAAAACCCTCGACCAGGACGCGTTGTACGGTGCCCACCATTTTCCGGCTGTTCTCGTAGCCCAGTTGCTCCAAACGGGCTTGCAAGCGTTCCAGCCGGGCTTGCTTGATTTCGTAGGGCGTGTCATCTGGCAGGTAGGAAGCAGGGGTGCCAGGACGTGGACTGTAGATGAAGCTGAAACTGTAGTCGAACCCAACCTCCTCGACCAACCGCATAGTGGCTTCGAAATCGGCTTCTGTTTCGCCGGGAAAGCCGACGATGAAATCGGACGACAGATGCAGATCGGGCCGGGCTGCGCGCAGCTTGCGGGTCAGAGACTTGTACTGCAGCGCCGTGTAATTGCGCTTCATGGCAGCCAGGATGCGGTCGGAGCCAGCCTGCACCGGCAGGTGCAGATGCGACACCAGTTTTGGAATGCGGGCAAAAGCCTCGATCAGGGAAGGTGTCATTTCATTGGGGTGCGAGGTGGTAAAGCGCAAGCGCTCGATGCCAGGGATTTCAGCCAGATATTCCAGCAGCATGGCCAAGTCAGCGGTTTCGCCCGTGCTCATCACTCCATGGTAGGCGTTGACGTTTTGCCCGAGCAGGGTGATTTCCTTCACCCCTTGCTCGGCGAGCTGGGCGGCTTCGGTCAGCACGTCGTCGAACGGCCGGGACACCTCTTCGCCGCGCGTATAGGGAACCACACAAAACGTGCAATACTTGCTGCAGCCCTCCATCACGGAGAGGAATGCGGCTGCCCCCTCCACACGAGGTGGCGGCAGGCGGTCGAATTTTTCGATTTCGGGGAAGCTGATGTCGACCTGAGCACTACCGGAACGACGCCTGGCGGCGATCATTTCCGGCAGGCGGTGCAAGGTTTGAGGCCCGAACACCAGATCGACGAAAGGCGCCCGTGCCACGATGGCTTCGCCTTCCTGGCTGGCAACGCAGCCACCGACGCCGATGAGCAGATTCGGGTTTTTCTGCTTGAGAGGCCTGAACTGGCCGAGTTGGCTGAAGACTTTTTCCTGCGGTTTATCACGGACCGAACAAGTATTGATCAGAATGAGGTCTGCTTCTTCAGGCCGGTCAGTCTGCTCCATCCCTTCGGTTGCGCGCATCAAGTCCGACATGCGCGACGAATCGTACTCGTTCATCTGGCAGCCGAACGTCTTGATGTAAACCTTTTTTGCAGAACCCATGCTGGCGCTATTGTAGCACAACCTATGACGGATCAGATGGTTATTGTACCGATGTCTGTAGAGAGCAAATAAACTGTCCGGGGTTGTAGCACGAGGTTTGTCCGGTTTAACTGGTGCCGAGGAGGTGCCGGATGAGACGGACGCGGTTGCTACAGGAGTTACGGCAGATGAGGTTTGAAGAAGCGTATGAAGGTTGGCAAAAAGGGCGGCTGACGCAACAGGAGGCGGCCCGGCTGCTGGGGGTGTGTGAGCGTAGTTTCCGGCGCTATATCAGGCGTTATGAAGAGGAAGGGCTGGCTGGTCTGATCGACAGGCGAGTTGAGCAGGCATCTTGCCGCAAGGCGCCGGTGGATGCAGTCATGGCGGTGGTGGAGGGCTACCGGCGCCGC
>JANZZG010000040.1 GCA_026419515.1 Methylophilaceae bacterium | reverse complement strand
TTCCTGTCCATCGCCATCTTGCGCATCAGGGCGTAGGCCTCTTCCTCACCCAAACCACGCTGCTTCATCAGCACGCCCTTGGCGCGCTCGATCAGCTTGCGCTCACTGAGCTTGAGATTTGCCGCATCCAACTTGGCCTTCTTTGCCTAGTATTCCTCGATTAAGGCGATCGCCGCATCGAGGATGGGCTGACTGCGCGCACTCTCCAGCCCTCCCACCACATAGGCGCACACCCCCGCCCGTGTCGCCGAGCGGATTTTCTCCGTATCCCCATCATGCGCGAACATCACGATGGGTCGTGGTTCATCGCGGCTCGCCAGCACGATGTGTTCCAGCGTGTCACGGCTGGGTGAATCGGTGTCGATGATGATGACGTCCGGTTGCAGCCGCGGCACCACCTCGTTGAGGTTCGCACTGCTCGGAATACGCCCCACCACCGCATAGCCCGCTTGCTCCAGCGCCTGTTTCAAGGGCGTCGAACGCCTCTTGTTCTGGTCGACCAGCAATACCCGGAGCATGTATCTTCCACGAATTCCATTCGACCTGCTTCAAGCAATCCTTGTGCCACTCCAGGATTGTGATTCAAAAACAAAGCGATAAGCCCATTCGGGCGCGCTGCCGCGTTTACCCTCCGACCCAACCCATGCACCAGATTCTGGCGTCATGCTCCAGAGGGGTGCAGACCCGCCGCTGCCGCGGCGTGTCGGGCCAAAAAAAGAGCGGGCGCTACGGCCCGCCAAGGGAGGAGATGTGAAATCAAAGGCGCATGGATTCTGCGATTGATCTCAAGCAATACTCGTGCCATGTGGCGGAGACAGTAATAGGGGTAGGGGCAAGCGTATGATCGCGTCGATAAGGCGATTGTAGGGAGCGCAAATGGCCCAAGACACCAATATAGATGAACGGGTCAGGCAATCTCACCCGTATGTAGAGCATGCCTTACGCGCGCACCTGCCTGGTGCACATGCACCGAAATCAAGAAGCGTGAAACGGTTTCTCTCGCATCGATCAAGAAATCCACGCTTGCTAGAACCGCCTTCCTTCCATCCCTGGTATCCAGTCTGTGCCTGCCAGCGGAATGCGCGCCATAGCCGCAGCCTCGACGGTCAAGGCAACCAGGTCCTCTCGCTCGAGGTGGTGGACATTGGATTTGCCACACGCGCGTGCCACCGTCGTCAGTTCCATGTTGAGCGTTTTGAGATAATTCTTGACACGCTTGGCGCCCACGGCAGGGTCTAAGCGTTGTTCCAAAAGCTCGTCTTGCGTGGTGATTCCAACCGGGCATTTCCCCGTATGACAGTGATGGCAGTAACCCGGTGCCGTGTTGAGCGTGGCATATTCAGCTTCGGCCGAGAAGTGCTCGCCATTTTGCACATAAGTGGGACTATTGCAGCCCAGGGAATAGAGGATGCCTTGCCCAATCGCGACGGCGTCTGCCCCCATGGCCAAAGCCTTGGCGACATCGGCACCGGTGCGTATCCCACCCGAGATGATAAGCTGGACCTTGCCTCGCATGTTCATGTCCTCCAGTGCATCGACGGCTTGCCTTAACGCGGCCAGCGTTGGAATACCGACATGTTCGATGAACACGGTCTGGGTTGCCGCCGTGCCCCCTTGCATACCGTCCACCACGATCACATCGGCACCCGCATGCACCGCCAGCTTGACATCGTTGAACGTGCGGGTGGCTCCAATTTTGACATACACCGGCTTTTCCCATTCGGTGATCTCGCGTAACTCCTGAATCTTGATGGCGAGATCGTCTGGACCCGTCCAGTCGGGATGGCGACAAGCGGAACGTTGATCGACCCCTACCGGCAAGGTGCGCATTTTGGCAACGCGTTCGGACACTTTTTGCCCCAACAACATTCCGCCCCCTCCCGGCTTGGCCCCCTGTCCGATCACCAACTCGATCGCATCTGCTTTTCTCAAATCATCCGGATTGAACCCATAACGCGAAGGTAGACATTGATAGACCAGTGTTTTGGAGGAGAGGCGCTCTTCCGGGGTCATCCCTCCATCCCCCGTGGTGGTCGAGGTCCCCATCTCGGTGGCTGCTCTTCCCAGCGCCTCTTTGACATTGGCTGAAAGGGCGCCAAAACTCATACCCGCAATCGTGATCGGTATGTCGAGTTCAATTGGCTTTTTGGCAAAGCGAGTACCCAGTACCGTTTTGGTCACGCACTTTTCCCGATAGCCTTCGAGAGGATAACGTGAAGCCGAAGCCGCCAAGAACACCAAATCGTCAAAACTCGGCAGGCTACGCTTGGCCCCCATGCCACGAATCTCATACAGTCCAGTCGCCGAAGCGCGGTGGATGTATTCGATCACCTTTCGGTTGAAACTGGCGCTTTCTTCCAATACGAGTCTTTTGCTCATGGTGATTTTCCTCAATCAGTATTCTTGATTTGCATCGGCGTTCCAGTTATAGAGCGTTTTGGCCGACGCTACACGCTTGAATTCCTTGGGATCGCAATCGAAACCCGCACGATCGAGCAGTTCTTTCACGGCGGCGTAGTCGGCCTCGGTCATGGGCTCTTCGCGTGCGTCGGCGCCCAAAGATTTGATCTTGCCCCTGACGTAGATCACGGCTTCATAAAGCGAATCACCCAAGCCGTCACCCGCATCGCCACATACCACCAGACGACCCGCCTGCGCCATGAAGCAGGAAAAATTGCCTACACTGCCGCCCACCACGATGTCTATGCCTTTCATCGAGATACCACATCGCAGGCTGGCATCCCCTTCGATGATGAGGGTTCCCCCATGACCCGAAGCGCCGGCAGACTCCGAAGCGAAACCTTTGACTCGAACGCAGCCCGACATCATGTTTTCGGCCACCCCCCAGCCGACGTTGCCATGCACGGTGATTTCGGCCTGCTTGTTCATGCCGCCGACATAGTAGCCCCCATGGCCACGAATATCGATCTTGACCGGGGCATCCATGCCGCAAGCCAGGTTGTGCTTGCCATCCGGATTGAGGATTTCGATTGCACGAATGTTGCGCGCAGGCACCTCTTGGTGCAAAAAACGATTGAGCTCGCGCACACTGATCTTCCTGAGGTCTAGACTTTCCATACATAAAGTTCCTCTGGCATGGGTTCGAACAGATGGGCGTTATTGACGTCCGGGAGATGGGCGAGAGAACGAAACTCGGAAGCGATCGCCACATAATCATCCGTTTCCGCCACCACTGCCGGCTTGCAGGCAAAAGCGTCTCGCACCAACGCGAGTTCGTCACGCGTGCCGATCAGAAAGGTATAGAACCCGTCCAGCTCTTCGAAACCAGCCTTCAGAGCGGTCTCGAGATCGTCGCCTTCGCGCAGACGCCACTGCAGAAATCGGCAAGCTGCCTCGGTATCATTGTCAGTCTCGAACTCGATCCCCAAAGGCTCGAGCTTGCGCCGGATGCTGTACGGATTGGACAGCGAACCGTTATGCACCAGCGCGAAATCTTCCCCAGCCGTAAACGGGTGGGCATGCGAGGGCGTGACGGCCGATTCGGTTGCCATACGGGTATGGCCTACCAGATGCGAACCCTTAAGGCTCGCAAAATCATAGCGTGCTGCGACTTGGGCCGGCGTGCCGATATCCTTGTAGATGTCCATCAGCTGTCCTACCGACAGTAGATGAAGTGCGGGATAGTTTTCCTTGAGCCAAATCTTCACCGTATCCGGCTCCAGGTGGGTGGTGAGGATGGCATGGTTGGCACGCGGCGTGATACTGACCGTGCTGCCCAAATGTTGCTTGAAGTCATGCGCGAGCTTTTGCCAATTGAAATCAGGATCGAAGGCATACAGGCTGAATTTGCGCTGGTCCTGGCCGACAGGTGTCGTATAGACGGCAAGGCCAGCAGAATCTGGGCCGCGTTCTGTCATACCAATCAACATCGGCAGCATGAACTCGCCCAATCGAGGGCGCAACGTGGGTTTTTTGACGAGTAATCCGACGATTCCACACATGGTGATGCTTTCTCCAAATCTGGTTTGATGTAGTCAATAAAATTCGAGGTAGCGCTGAATTTCCCAATCCGAAACATGTCGCATGTAATCCACCCATTCCATGCGCTTGAGACGGATGAATTCCTCCGCAAGCCCATCCCCCAAAGCGTGCTGGATGACTTTGTCTTGCTCGAGCGCGCTCAAGGCTTCGTGCAGGTTTTGGGGGAGGATGTTGATTTTCTTTTTCTTGAGCTCTGCGGGAGTCAAGTCATACATGTTGATGTTTTGTGCGGGACCAGGATGCAGCTCACGGCGAATGCCATCGAGACCGGCTGCGATTACGGCAGCCGTCACCAGATAGGGATTGCAACTTCCATCCGGCAGCCTGAGCTCGATCCGCCCATAAGGGATACGGGCCATGGTGGACCGGTTGTTGTTGCCATACGAAATGTAAGCAGGCGCCCAGGTCGCGCCGGTGAGGGAACGTCCGACGACCAGACGCTTGTAGGAATTCACCGTAGGAGCTGCAATCGCAGTAAGCGCAGGAGCATGGGCCAGCAGCCCGCCCAGGAAATGGTAGGCCAATGGGGTCAAGCCATTTCCATTTGGATCGCTGTCGTCATGAAACAGATTGGTCTTGCCATCGGAAAGCGACATGTGCATGTGCATGCCATTGCCCGGACGGTTACTGAAGGGCTTGGGCATGAATGAACAAATCATGCCCATTTCGTTGGCGATCTCGGAAGCTGCCATCTTGAAGAGGATGAAGTTGTCCGCGCTCTTGAGGCAGTCTGCATAGGTGTAATTGATCTCGTACTGCCCGTTGGAGTCTTCGTGGTCGATTTGATACACATCGAGTCCGGCAGCCTGCAGACTCTGCGTCAAGCGCTCCAGATAAACGGCATTGCGACGTATGCCTTTGTAATCGTAGCAAGGCTTTTCGAGTGTATCGGTGGGATCACTCGGATGTAACCGCCCCAGTTCATCTTTCTTGAGCAAAGAGAATTCGGGCTCTAAACCGGTATTGAGGATCCAGCCATGCTCGTTGAGGCGGGCTATCTGCCGCTTGAGCACCACACGGGAATCATACTCATACGGCTTGCCATCGACATGGCCATCGCAAATGATGCGTGCATAGCCAGGTTGCCAGGGCACGAGCCCCAATGTCGAAAGATCACCGACTGCCATGTAATCGGGCCCGTGCGGCGGGATCGCCATTCCCCAGATGGCTCCACCGGCAAAACCCGCCCCCGTGGTCAGAATATCCTCTAGATGGGACACGGGCACCGATTTGACTTTGGCTACACCATGAATGTCGACAAATTGCGCAAGAATGTATTTGACCTCGTGTTGCTTGAGAAACCGTTGTGCTTCCTCGAGTGTCTTCATGTGGCGCTCCCTTCCCTCAACGTGATTGAATCGAGAATCTCCCATAATGTCCGTTGCATGTAGTTGCCATAGCCCGCGTCACACCAAAGCCGGTAGCACTGGCTGGTTTCGCAGGCCAATATCGCGACCACGCCCGCAACGAAGGTGAATAGCAACCGGTTCCCCATGACCTCGGGACGGGTGTCGAGCGTACAGACACGTGACAGCAGCTCCGACACGGCCGCACCCTCCAGGACGAAGCCAGCATCGTAGCGTGGCACCCGGTAGAGGCGTTCCAGACCTTCCGTCCAAACGTTTTCCAACTTGCCACTTACCGGTCCTTCGACCATGAACTCGCTGCGCCCCAGACGCAACACGCGATTTTCGGCATCCAAGGCACACCAGCTGTTTGGGGTATCCGGTAGCTCCAAGCCATAGGCGGTCAACCATGAGGCGGCAGCCTGGCCCTTGACCCCAAAACGGCAAGCCTCACTCGTTTTGATCAGGGTCATCGAGCTTCTCCGACAAAGGGGCGTGGCACGACGGTCGCCAGAATGTCCATGCCATGCTGATGTCGAATGACGAAAGTCGCACCAGGGACGGCGTCTTCGGCTGCGACGTAGGCCAAGCCAATCGTCCGGTTCAAAGTCGGGCTATGGGCAATGCTGGTTACGCGCCCTACGATGGCACCGTCACGCAGCACTAGACAGCACTCATCCGGCAGCACGTCGGGGGGCTGGGTAAGGGTGAAGCCCACCAGACGTTTTTTGAGTGGCTTTCGCTTGAGTATGCGCAGACTGCGGTAGCCTAGGTAATCTGGCTTGTCATGGGCGAGTGCCCAGTCGAGCCCGACCTCGAAGGGATGGGTCAGACCGTCGGTGTCGTGTCCGATGATGAAATGCCCCATTTCCAAGCGGAGCACGCGTTGTGCCTCGATTCCGAAAGGCTTCAACCCATGCGGCGCGCCTTCCGAATGAATGGCTTCCCACAACGCAAGCATGGCTCGTGCCGGGGCGTGGATCTCGTAGGCAATCTCAGAAACGAAGCGCACATGGAGGAGCCGACAGACCACGCCAGCGATTTCCAGTTGCTCCGCCCCATTCAGGCGCTCTAGTCGATGTTTCGAAAGCAGAGCAGCAAGTATTTGTGGTGCCAGCGGTCCAGCGAGATTGAGTGCCCCATAGCTGCCAGTCAGATTGATGATGGTCGCATCCAGCCCCCAGATCTGCTGGCAGCGCGTCATTTCCCGGTACACGGCCGCCGCATTCGAAGTGCTTGCCGTGACGTAGTAGAAATCTTCAGCCAGACGCGCGACGATGCCGTCGTCTACCATCACGCCGGTTTCGTCCAAAAGCATGGCGTAGCGGGTGCTGCCTATGGCCTGGTTCTGGTAATGTCCAGTGTAGAAACGTTCAAGGAAAAGCCCGGCTTGCGGACCGCGAATTTCAAATTTACCCAGCGTACTAAGATCGATCAAGCCTGCGGCAGTGCGCACGGCCATAACCTCGTCCACGATGGCCGAAGCCCGGTCAGACCCATAAAACGCCGGTCTTTGCCACCCCCCCAGTGACACCCACGTCGCTTCGTGGGCGAGATGCCACGCATGAAGCGGAGTCAATCGTTCGGGGTCGAAACTGCGCCCCGCGAGCAACCCAAGTGGCACGGGATGGAAAAATGGCCGCGACGTGGTGGTTCCGACTTCCGCAATGGGTTGGTTTCGGATGCGCGACAGCACTCTTATGGCATTCATATTGGAGTGCTTGCCCTGGCTTGGCCCCATGCCCACCGTGGTAAACCGCTTCAAAAGCTCGATGTTGTCGAAGCTTTCTTGGATGGCGTTGGCGAAATCCTCAAGTTGCAGGTCTTCATCGAAATCGATGAAATTTTTGCCTCGAGGGTGGTCTATGATAGGCCAAGGGTGGCTGTAGCCAGCATCATCGACTCTGTCGCTGCCAATCGCCAGCCCCAGCGCATTTCGCGCGGCACGTTCACCGTCGGCCAGCGCAGCCTCGAGGCCAAAATTTCCGTTGACGCGCCCAGCCGCGTAGATCCCTTCCGCCAGTCGAGCTGGAAGGAACTGCTGGCGAGTCTCGTCGAACCGCATCTGGCAACCCGATTGGTAAAGCAGTGCGGCTGCGGGTGCCCAGCCCACCGACATCACGACGCCATCACAGGCGATGCGGTGTTTTCTCGTCACATCGGCCCGACCTTGGCCATCCCAGAGACAAACCTCGACCCCCTCGACCGATTTCTTGCCGTATGCCTCATACACGCAATACCCACGGTAGACGGGGATTCCGCGTTGTTCCGCCCAACGACAATCGGCCGTTTCCCGCAACTCTACGTATGCGGCTATCTCGACTCCGGCCGCGATTAGATCGAGCGTCACGCGTCGGGCCAGATCATGACCCGCCAACACCACTGCACGCTCGCAGGGTTTGACAGCATAGCGATGGATCAGCCGCTGCGCGGCCGAACCCAGCATTACCCCAGGTAAGTCATTGTTTCTGAAGACGGCAGGCTGTTCGAAGGCGCCGCTCGCTATGATGACCTTACTGGCCCGTACTTTTTCGAGACCATTCGGGCATGCCAACGGGACCAAGTGATCGGCATAGTAGCCCAGTGCGGTCGTGTTGACACATACCCGGATATTGGCCTCATTTGCAATTCTGGCTTGCAGGGCTCGCAGCGTATCCAGTGCGTGCTTTTCGCCCCCGTGGTCGTAACTCAACGTGCCGCCGATGCGCGGATTTTCATCGACGAGAATGACGCGCGCCCCCCCTTGGGAGGCGGTAAGCGCCGCACTCAAGCCTGCCGGACCCGCTCCGACCACCAGTACGTCACAGTATGCATGGCGCTTGGTCGTCTCACTTCTGGGAGCGTGGGGACTGAGGGCACCCAAGCCTGCCATGCGACGGATGACCCCTTCCCAAAAAGGAAACAACGCCTTGGGCCGATGAAACGTCTTGTAATAAAAACCTACCGGCAAGAATGGTGATAGCCAGTCCAGTACGGCATAAAAGTCGCGCTCGACGCTGCCCAGTCTGTTGACTGCTTTGAGCACCATGCCGGCTTCGACCGGGAGCACATCGCCACGCAGATTGGTTCTGGTGCCATCTTCCAGCATGACGTTGACGTCTTGGTTGGCATGGCTCAGTATGCCGCGCGGGCGATGATACTTGAAGCTGCGCCCCAACACTCTCTCACCCATGGCCCAGAGCGCGCTGCTGACTGTATCACCGACGAAGGCCGGATAGGTTTTGCCTTCAAATACGAATTCGATTGTCCGGCTACGGTCGATCCACTCACCGGGTTGGGGCGGCAAACGCTGCGTCATACTTCACCCCACAAGTATGTCTTGATCACTTGGTCGCTACCGGTATCACGTTCGGCAATGAACCAGGTACCGCTGGGTACGTGATACCACCACTCGCGTTTGATTCCAGGCGCCCCATTCCGGTTAAAGAGGTAATCCACCCATTGCGCATCGCTTGTCTCGAGGGGAGGCTCACGCACCTCGCCGCCATAAGCGAATTCGCTCAGAGGACGCAGGCCATTGATAGGGCAATTGAGCAGTTTCATGGTCAGTGTCCTACCGCTGCAGCGCCTTTTTCTCCGGTCAGTTCGAAATCACGGAACCGCTCCAGCCTGAAGGCATGAATCAATGCATGCGGCTTGTCGTTGGCTATGGTCGCCGCCATGGTCTTCCCCGCGATTGGGGTTGCCTTGAATCCCCAGGTCCCCCAACCCGCATCGAGATAAAGTCCCTTGACCGGTGTCAAACCCATGATGGGAGCGAAATCAGGCGTCATGTCGGCCATGCCAGCCCACTGACGCACCACTTTGATACCCGCCAAAAACGGAAACAAATCGAGGATATGGCTGGCCAAGCCTTCCACGAAATCGAATGTCGACCGGGTCGAATGCACTTCATAAGGGTCGAGCGAGGCGCCCATCACCAGTTCACCTCGCGAGGACTGGCTGACATAGACGTGCAGGCTGCCGGAAACCACGATAGTATTCAGCCATGGCTTGAGCGGCTCGGTCACGCAGGCCTGCAAAGGATGCACCACGATGGGGGTGCGAAACCCTGCCATTTGAGTGATGCGCGGTGTAAAGCCGGCAACGGCCGACAATACCTTGCTGGTCCGGATCATACCCCGCCGGGTGTGGACGCCATGAATGCGACCCTGGCGAATTTCTAGGCCAGTTACCTCGGTGCTTTGGAAAATATGCACGCCCATGCGATTGGCTGCCCGACCATAGCCCCATGCCACGGCATCGTGACGCGCAATGGAACCTGGTTTGTGATAGAGCGCTCCCAATATCGGTGCACGGCCTCCACAACTCAGGTCGATCTGCGGTATGGCGGCCTTGACGGTTTCGGGGCCAACGACCTCACTTTCCACACCCATCTTTTTGTTGATTTCCGCTCGCCAGCGCATGGTGCGCATGGCCGATTCCGTATGGGCGAGAGTGAAATGCCCCCGTGTGGAATAAAACAAGTTGAGATCGAGTTCCTGCGACAGGTTTTCCCAGAGCTTGACTCCCGCGTCGTAGAATGCCACTCCTTCCGGCGTGAGATAATTGGAACGGATGATGGTGGTGTTACGGCCTGTATTGCCTCCCCCGAGATAGCCGCGTTCCAACACGGCGACGTTGGTGATCCCATGATCCTTGGCGAGGTAATAAGCCGTCGCTAGCCCATGCCCACCGCCCCCGATGATGACGACCTCATAACTCGGGTTGAGATAATCCGGCTGCCTGAAAAATGGCGGCTCTGGATGGCGCTTACTCAATGCGAATTTGAGTAGATTGAGTGGCATATGGTTTCACATGATGAATCATTTATTCACATGATGAATTATGTTGGCCCGGATGTCAATACCAATGTTTAATTTTTTTTCTTTATATGAAACAATAGCTTCATGATGAGCGATAAAACCGATTCCTCACGTCCTCTCGAACGTTATCTCGGCACCACTATCCGGGAACTGCGTATCCAGCACGGATTGACCATTGCCGAAGTCGCCGAACGCGCTGGCATCAGCCGGGGAATGTTGTCCAAGATCGAAAACGCACAAACCGCAACCAGTCTGGAAACGCTGGAACAAATTGCAAACGCGCTGGGCGTGACCCTCTCGAGACTTTTCCGCAACTACAACATGCCCGCCAGTGGTGCACAGTTGGTCAAAAGTGGTCAAGGCATGGAAGTGGTCAGACGGGGAACCAAATCTGGTCACACTTATCATTTGCTGGCTTATGACCAAGGCCCGCACAAGACCTTCGAGCCATTTCTCATCACACTCGAAGACCCGGGTGAGGAATTTGCCACATTCGAACATCCCGGCATCGAGTTCATCTACATGCTGGAAGGAGAGTTGGAATATCTCGTCGGCCAAGAGACTTTCATGCTCACGCCGGGTGATGCGCTTACCTTTCGCGGATGCATTCCACACCGTCCCGAGAAGTTGCATCGCCTGCCCATACGCTTTTTGTCGATCATTCACTATGAGATGGGTTTGAACGACTCTGATTCAGAAAACGGATGATGTTCAAGATCAGGACTGCGACTTCGACCGACATCCCGGCGATGAGCGCGCTGCTGGATGGTTTGTTCAGCATCGAACAAGACTTTCAGCCCAACGGCGAAAAGCAAATGAAAGCCTTGAAGATGCTGCTCCTGCAGCCAGACCGCGCATGCCTGCTGGTCGCGTGTGATCACGACGGCGATGTGATAGGGATGGTGAGCGCTCAGTTGGTGATTTCGACGGCGGAAGGTGGCCCTTCCGCCTGGATCGAAGACATGGTGGTTCGGAAAGAATACCGTGGCCAAGGCATAGGCAGAAAATTATTGGAGCAGGCGCTGGCATGGGCGAGCAAGAAGGGTGCCACTCGAGCCCAGCTGCTGGTGGATTTGGACAACGAACCCGCCCTAGGCTATTACCGACACCTGGGATGGCAAGAAACGCGTCTGGCTGCGCGCCGCATCCGGCTCCCGGGGCACGACAATAGTCCCGAATGAAAAAAGAAACGGGCCTTGACGGCCCGTTTCCGAGAGCGTTGGATTTTCAGTCGTCAGTAGTTGTACGCACGTTCGCCATGCTCGGTCGTATCCAAACCTTCGCGTTCGGCTTCTTCGCTCACGCGCAACCCGACCGTGACATCCACGATTTTGTAGGCAATGAATGCCACGATCCCTGACCACAGCACGCTGACCACGACGGCAGTTGCCTGTACGGTCAGTTGGCTTGCGATGTCGAACTCGCCCGGTGCGTTGGCTACGTAATCATACCAACTGGTGCCTCCCAGCGTCGGGCTGGCGAAGACACCGGTGGCGAGTGCGCCAAAGATCCCGCCGATGGCGTGTATGCCAAATACGTCCAAAGCGTCGTCATAGCCCAGCATGTACTTCACCTTGGCCACAAAGTAATAACACAAGGGCGAGACGAGCAGCCCAATCGCGATGGAGCCCATGGGGCCAACGAAGCCACAGGCCGGGGTAATGGCCACCAGACCAGCCACCGCACCCGACGCAGCACCCAACATGGAAGGCTTGCCCTTCAGCAGCCATTCCACCAGCACCCAGGACATCGTCGCAGCACCGGTCGCTATCATCGTATTCAGTACGATCATGGCCGTCAGGCCATTGGCTTCCAAATTGGAACCCGCGTTGAAGCCAAACCAACCCACCCACAGCAAGGCTGCACCCACCATGGTCATGGTCATGCTGTGAGGATGCATGGCTTCTTTGCCGTATCCGATCCGCTTGCCCAGCATCAGGGCGCCAACCAGGCCCGCAATACCGGCATTGATATGCACCACGGTACCGCCTGCGAAGTCGAGTGCACCTTTCTGGAAAAGGTAGCCCGCCGTCGCGTTGGCAGCTTCTGCCGCAGCTTGACTGGTATAGGCGTCCGGACCGGCCCAGTACCAAACCATATGCGCGATCGGCACATAAGAGAAGGTAAACCAGAGCACCATGAACAACAAGACGGCAGAGAACTTCATGCGCTCGGCGAAAGCACCGACGATGAGCGCCGGAGTGATCGCGGCAAACGTGAGCTGGAACACGATGTAAACGTACTCGGGTATCACCACCCCCTTACTCCAGGTGGCGGCAACCGAATCCGGCGTCACGCCTGCAAGGAAGGCCTTGCTGAATCCTCCGAAGAATGCATTGCCTTCGGTGAAGGCAAGGCTGTAGCCATAGACGGCCCAAAGCACGCCCAACATCGAAAAAATCACGAACACCTGCATCAGTACCGACAGCATGTTCTTGGTGCGTACCATGCCACCATAGAAGAGCGCAAGACCTGGAATGGTCATGAGCGTGACCAAAATCGTCGCAACGATCAGCCATGCCGTATCCCCTTTGTTGGGGACTGGTGTTGCGGCAGTCGGCGTCTCGGCGGGTTTCTCCGGAGTGGCCGTTGCAGCTGCAGCAGGCGCTGCATCCACAGCGGTCGGGGGTGTGGAAGTTGCGGCCTCCGCAGGAGTTGCGGCAGGGGCGGCAGCCTCCGCCGCAACCGGTGCCGCAGCATCCTCGGCCGGCGCCGCCGTACTGAAAGCCAGTGTCAACGTCATGAGCAGAGCAGATAAAAAGTGCTTCATGGCATGCTCCTCAAAGGGCGTCCGGACCGGTTTCGCCGGTGCGGATACGGTAAACTTGTTCGAGGTCGAAGACGAAAATCTTGCCGTCTCCTATTTTTCCAGTGCTGGCAGACTTCTCGATGGTTTCGATGACCTGGTCCAGCATGTCGTCCTTGATGGCCACCTCCAGCTTGACCTTGGGCAGAAAATCGACGACATATTCCGCGCCGCGGTAAAGCTCGGTGTGGCCCTTTTGCCGCCCGAACCCCTTGACCTCGGTGACAGTGATGCCCTGCACGCCGATGGCGGATAGGGCCTCACGCACCTCGTCAAGCTTGAACGGCTTGATGATGGCTGTGACGAATTTCATGGTTTCTCCTTAAAACTTAAGGTTGAGCGTCTCGGCCCAGCCGGGCAAGCGCATACTCACCATCCAGCCGGTACCAAACGGAGTCAGAAGGTCTTCTGCACGAACACGGTGAATTGGTTGTCCCCCAGATACTGTCCGGAGGCATCCGTCCAGGCCGCTTCCCTGGCGTTGGTGTCCGTGTAATAAGCCCCAACGTTCACGCCGTTGCTGAAGGATTTGGTCAGCCCCAGCTTCCAGTCCGTGTAGTCGAACACGTCGTTGCCTCTTCCATCGAAGTCCTGGCGACCGACGTGGGCCACCACGGTAAATCCGCTCTCGCCGATCGGAATGTTGGCATTCAGTTCCGCATACCAGGTCCCGTCGGCATCATCGAAGCCCCAGGCGCCATCGGAGGCCACGTAGGACAGCTTGCCCTGCAGCCATTTCCAGCTCAGTGCACCGTAGATTTCGGTGGTTTCGGCACGCTTGATGCCGGGGTTCTTGTCGCCGGGATAGATGTATTGCAGCAGCCCGATGTCATAACCGACCCCGGATTTGCCGAACTCCCCGCGATATCCGCCATAGACGTCGAGCTCCAGGCTGGAATTTTCATAGGCGCCAGCATCTTCCAGCCAACTGATGTTGGATGCCCACGCACCGACATAGAAACCGCTGGCATGCGTATAGTCCACCCCACCTTGCAAGGCCAGCTTCTCGCCGGTCTGGGTCAGCCCGCGGAAGATATACTGGCTGAACAGTCCGATGTTATAGGCAAAACTATGGGGCGATGCCGGCTCCGCAGCGGCAGGCGCCGCGGCATCCTCCGCCATGGCACCATGAGGCAGCGCCAGGCAGGCTCCCAACACAGCGAGCGTGAGTAATTTCCTGTTCATCAGAGTCTCCTTCAAAAAATCAACAAAAATCAAGAAAAAAGCACTCACAGGTAAGCAACACTTGTGCCATATTGAGTTATGTCGGTAAAACAATGTGTTACTTTAATCTCGTGATGTAATTTCACAAAAAAGGCTTTCGATCTGGCATCGATCCGAACGCGATTGCACCAAAACGGTGCAAATCAATGATCTATGCACATGCTTGGTGAAGTCCCGATTCTGATACACTGGTATCGATAAGGAGAACCCCCATATGCTGAACACACGATTCATCGATGAACTAACCGACAAAATCCATCGGTTGATCTCGAGCACCCCAGCCGCCGAAATCGAAAACGACCTGCGCGCCCTATTACAGAGCGTTTTCGCCAGGCTGGACCTGGTGACGCGCGAGGAATTCGACGTCCAATCCCAAGTGCTGCTGCAGTCGCGCGCCAGGCTGGAAGCACTGGAACGCAAGCTGGACGAGCTGGAAGCGCGCCTGGGCCGGTCCGATTGACCGATGGGGCTGGCGGTTCTGCACAGCCGGGGGCTGGCCGGCATGGATGCGCCACCGGTGACGGTGGAAGTGCATCTGGCCAACGGCTTGCCGAATTTCACCATCGTCGGCCTGCCCGAGGCGGAAGTAAAGGAAAGCAAAGATCGCGTGCGCGCCGCCCTGCAAAACGCGCACTTCGAGTTCCCGGCACGCCGCATCACCGTCAACCTGGCGCCAGCCGACCTGCCCAAGGAAAGCGGCCGCTTCGACCTGCCCATCGCGCTCGGCATCCTGGCCGCTTCCGGGCAAATCCCCGCGGAACGGCTCGACCGCTACGAATTCGCCGGGGAACTGGCGCTGACCGGTGAGCTGCGCCCCATCCGTGGCGCTCTGGCCATGACCTTGAAAGCCTGTCGCGATGGCCGCGCTTTCGTCCTGCCCCAGGAGAGCGCCACCGAAGCAGCCCTGGTGCAGCAGGCCGAAATCTATCCCGCTGCCACTTTGCTGGAAGTGTGTGCCCACCTAACCGGTCGTCGATCTCTGGCGCGCTGCGCCACTTCCACGATCGACCACCCGCAGGCGCATCCGGATTTCATCGACGTCAAAGGACAGGCCCAGGCCAAGCGTGTACTCGAGGTGGCGGCGGCAGGCGGACACAGCGTCCTCATGTCAGGGCCGCCGGGAACCGGCAAATCCATGCTGGCGACGCGCTTCCCCGGCATCCTGCCGCAGATGACCGACGACGAAGCGCTCGAATCGGCCGCCATCGCTTCGCTCAATGGAAGCTTCAGGCCGGAACACTGGAAATGTCGCCCGTTTCGGGCACCTCACCATACTGCCTCAGGCGTCGCCCTGGTGGGTGGAGGTGCTACCCCGCGCCCCGGCGAAATCTCTCTCGCCCACCATGGCGTGCTGTTTCTCGACGAACTGCCGGAATTCTCGCGCAGCGTGCTCGAGGTACTGCGCGAGCCGCTGGAATCGGGACGCATCACCATCTCCCGTGCAGCCCGTCAAGCCGATTTTCCAGCACGCTTCCAGCTGATCGCGGCGATGAACCCTTGTCCTTGCGGCTATCTGGGGCACCATAACGGCAAATGTCGCTGCACGCCGGATCAGGTAGCCCGCTATCGTGGACGCATTTCCGGTCCGCTGCTGGACAGGATAGACCTGCAGATCGAAGTGCCCGCCTTGCCGGAAGAAGAGCTGACCTCTGCCGCCCGAGGAGAACCCAGTGCCGCCATCCGGGCACGCGTCGAAGCCGCGCGGCAGCGCCAAATGCAACGCCAAGGCAAGCCCAACGCACTGCTCAGCCCCCACGAAGTCGATCTTTTATGCACCCCCGATGCGGCCGGAACCGAGCTACTCAAACAGGCCTTGCACCGCCTCGGCCTCTCGGCCAGGGCCTATCACCGCATCCTGAAGGTCGCGCGCAGTATCGCCGATCTTGCTGGCAGTGACGGCGTCAAAAGTCCCCATATCGCCGAAGCGGTGCAATATCGGAGATTCGACCGCAACCCGTAGGGCCTTCCGTGCACGCACTGCGACGCTGGAAAAAAGACAGCCGATCGGCTTATCTATACCGAGCACTGTCCGACCATGAATCCGGCACGGTGCGACAGCTGCTGTTCCTAGAACTGGCTCAGGAGGCCGACCAGCAAGCCATGCTGTGGGCCCGGGAAGCCCGCAAGAGCGGTGTCGTACTGCCTGCTTTCTACACCCCTTCGTTGACGGCCAAGGTCATGGCCTGGCTGATCCGACGACTCGGTCCGGTTGCCATCATGCCTTTGCTGGCCAGCTTCGAATTGCGCGGCCTGTCCGTCTATGTCATGCCCCTGGCCACCGAGGCACCGCTGCTTTATGCCACCGTGACCGGGATGAACCGAGGTCTGTCCACACTCTTGTTGCTGATCATGGCTCTCGCGAGCCTTACGGCGAATCGTGACGTCGTTTCCCTGGTGGGGAGCGGGGGTCTGCTGGTGGTCGCTTCGATCGTAGCCACATACGAGTGGATGGCGAGTCATGCCAGACACCTGGCGGTTTCTGAGGAAACCCTGAAAAACCGTAGCGAGCGGCAGAGGTTTCCCAACCTCCCCTCGTCTAAGCCAACAACGATGGAAAATCCGTTCGACCTCGCATTCCAAGAATTGACGTCAATCTATCGAACACGCGGCATGGCCTTGGAAGAAGCCCTGGCATATGCCAAGCAAATGGTCGAAGAAGCAGAACTCGAGCCAGTCCCCTTGGATGTGAACGCAATCAAGGCCGCGGCAATATCCCGCACTCCATGGGAATGCGCCCTACATGGTTTTTTCGCTGTCCTGTTCGGTGGTCTGATCCCCTTGCTCCCCTTCTTGCTCGACATCTCTCGCCACCCATTGCTGATCGCGGGCTGCCTGGCAGGGCTGGGGCTGTTGATACTCGGCGCATGCCGTGCGCATCTGTCGGGACGGTCCGCGCTTTGGGGCGGATTGAAGAACCTCGCAATCACCGGCGCGACTGGAGGATCGATCTATCTGATGGGGATGGCCTGGTCTAAATGAATAGACTGATGTCGGCATCACCGGCGAATTCGAAAAAAGTGGCGGCACCGCCGAATTCGATGCCGACGATGAAATCTTCCTGCTTGAAGTCGAACAAATCGACCGTCATCTGGCAGGCAATCAGCTTGACGCCCGCTTCCAGACACAGATCACGCAACTCGCCGATGGACGCCACGCCCTTGTCCTTGATCTTCTGCTTCATCATGGCGGTCGCCATGCTTTCCATGCCAGGCGCCAGCTGAACCAGATTCGGCATCGGTACCGGCATCGGCATGGCAGGATTACCCAGTGGAGAAACCCTGAGTCCGCCCAAATCCTTCTTGAGCAACGTCAGCCCATAGAACGTGAAAAAGACCTGCACCTCATAATCCAGGGCCGCCGCCGTGGAAGCCAGGATGAATGGCGGATAAGCCCAGTCCAGCGTTCCCTTGCTGGCGATGATGGCAAGCTTCTTGGACATGGCCGTGTGACTTCAGGCGCGCTTGCGCATGAAATAAACGTATTCCCCGTCGGCTTCGGAAAAAGACAACAACTCGTTGCCGGTCTGCTTGCAGAAAGCGGGGAAATCTTTCACCGAGCCTGGATCCGTCGCCACGATTTTCAACACCTGGCCAGGATTCAGCTCGGCCAGCGCCTTTTTGCAACGCAGGATCGGAAGTGGACAATTGAGCCCACGCGCATCCAGTTCCCGATCGAACTCCATACGATTCCCTCCGAACTCAATGCTTGGGGACCAGCGGGTAACCCGACTTTCCCCACGCAAGTATACCGCCTTGAAGGTTGAACAGGTTACCCCGCCCCTTGGACACCATGAAGGCACAGGCCTGCGCCGAACGGATGCCGGAATGGCAATAAAAGACCAAAGGTTGGGTGCCCCCCAACTCATCGAAATGTAGTGGAAGCAAATGCAGGGGAATGTGGCGGGCACCCGGGATCAAGCCGCGCGCGGCTTCCTCATCACTGCGCACGTCGACCAACATCACGCCCTCCCGGGAGAGCATCGAATGTAACTCCAGCGCCTCGATTTCCTTGTATCCGGACATAGTGTGTAACCCCAAGGTCAGGAAGTGACGAGAGGACGAATCCATGCGATGGCGGAATCCAGACCCAACCCGTGACATCCTTGCAATGGTAACACATTGGCTTCGAATCGACCTTGGTCCGTGAATTCGATGAGTTGACCGTGCTCGGGAATGAAAACGGCCCCTATACCGTGGCCGCGCAGATGTTGGGGGTGGACTACCAGCGCAAACTGAACGCCAATACACCGCCCTGCGAGATACAGGGGCTGTATGGTATGAGCATATGAGGGGACTACTCGAGGACGCCCAGGCTGCCATCGGTGCACCGACTTGCCCCAGATATGTCTGGCTCATTATCTACTTAGACCGCATCTTCGGAACGCCACGATCTTGATCATTGCACG
>JANZZG010000025.1 GCA_026419515.1 Methylophilaceae bacterium | reverse complement strand
CCTGCCCTTGCAGGTTGCACAGCAGTAGGGCGAATTCGTCTCCGCCCAGTCGGGCGACGGTATCGTCGGCACGCAGACAACTGCGCACCCGTTGCGCCAACTCCATCAGCAGCCGGTCGCCGGCTTCGTGGCCCAGGGTGTAGTTGATCGGCTTGAAACCGTCCATGTCGAAATAGCACAGGGCGATCGTCTCTCCCGAACGCTGGGCTCGGGCCAGCGCCTGCTGCAGGCGGTCGGCGAGCAGGGTGCGGTTGGGCAACTGGGTGAGCGGGTCGTGATACGCCATGCGTTCCAGTTTCTGCTGTTGTTCTTTGGCGTGCGTGATGTCGGAAAACACTCCCACGTAATGCGTGACCAAATCGTGCGGGTCGCGCACTGCGAATACGTCGAACCAGGCGGCAAAAGTGGCGCCATCCTTGCCCGACAGCCAGGTCTCGCCGCGCCAGGCACCGTTGCGTTCGAGCTGCTCCCATATCTTGTCGAACAGGCCAGGGTCATCCAGCGGGGCCAGCAGCTCGCGTGGCGTCTTGCCGGTGGCGTCCTCGCGCCGGTAGTGGGTGATGGTGGTGAAGGCCGGATTGGTTTCGACGATGCGGGCTGCAGCATCCGTGATGAAAATGCCGTCGTTGGCGTGTTCGAACACGCTGGAAGAAAGGCTGAGCCGGTCCGCGTTCTGATGCAATGTCTCCAGCATCTGCCGCAAGTTGCGGCGCATGGCCAGGATGTAGGCGATCAGGGTACCTTGTTCGGCCTGGGTGTCATCTTCGCGCAGATCGCCCGCCGCGATCCGCTGCACCAGGTCGTAGGCCAAGGCCGGATCCCCGCCCAAGGGTTTATAGACCAGCTTTTTCATCTGGTTCAAGAGCAGCAAGAGCAGCAGCATGGCAAGCAACACACCGAACATGGTCAGCGTCAGGGCGCGTTGAAAGCCCATGGTACGCGCCTCTCCGGTGGGATAAGCCATTACGACCTGCACATTCCAGTGGGGGAGATGCTCCACGATGAATGACCAATCGGCGGGCCGGGCGCGTAGCAACTGCGCGACCCTGGCCTGATCGACGTGGGCGGAGTGGAAATGCGCATGGCCGGCGGAATCCACCACGGCCGCAAAACCAGAGTCGAGGAAACGGATTTTTTCCACCATATCGTGCAAGGGCCGTAGTTCGAGGGGATAACCGACATACCAGGCCCCGATGAGCACGCCATTGCGGTCGAACATCGGTTCGTAGCCGGTAAAATAGGGTGTGCCCAGGATGTCCACCACCCCATAGAAAGGCTGTCCGGCAAGGAGGGCGTCGATGGCCTTGCCTTTCGGATCAAGTCTGGTGAGAGTGGCACGGCGGCCATCGTCACGCATGACATTGGTGGCAACCCGCACGAACTCCTCACCGGATTTGACGAACAGCGTGGCAGTCCCGCCGAAGTCGGCAGACAAACCATCCACCAACGCATGGTTCATGGTCTGCGGTTGATCACCCAAGGTCAGATTGGGCAGCGACTGGCCTGCGACAGTGATGCTTCCGCGGATGGCGGGATGGCCGATGTCGAAGCTACGTTTTCGCAACAGGCGCATGGCGGATCGCACCTGGCCATCGACCACGGCTTCGGTGGCGGTGAGTAGCTGGGCGAGGCTGCGTGCCTGCTGACGCGCATCGTTTTCCACCTCTTGAATTTGTAAGGCGGTTTCATATGCGGCAAGGAGTGCCGTACTCGACACGATGAGCAAAGCGACGGGAACCAGAAAGCGCCACAAAGTCGAAGTAGCGTGTGTCGACATGAATTCGTTTCGGGCAGTCTTCAAATTTGTTTGGACGCCATCATACAATATTTTGCGGCCCCACCATGGGGACCATGGCATGGGGTAGAATCGACGAATGCGGACGACGCCTCCTTTGTACTCCTATCGTCCCTACTGGGCCAAGCGTTTCGGCACGGCGCCTTTCCTGCCGATGAGTCGCGCCGAGATGGAGTCGCTCGGCTGGGATTCCTGCGACGTCATCCTGGTCACCGGTGATGCCTATGTCGACCATCCCAGTTTCGGCATGGCACTGGTGGGGCGCCTGCTGGAAGCGCAGGGCTTCCGGGTCGGCATCATCGCGCAACCGGACTGGCAGTCGGCGGAAGCGTTCAAGGCACTGGGTCGGCCCAACCTGTACTTCGGCGTCACGGCGGGAAACATGGATTCCATGGTCAACCGCTATACGGCAGACCGCAAAATCCGTTCCGACGACGCCTACACGCCCCATGGCGAAGCCGGCAGGCGGCCGGACCGCGCGGTGCTGGTTTATTCGCAACGCTGCCGCGAGGCCTATCCCGATGCGCCGCTGGTGATCGGCAGTATCGAAGCCTCCCTGCGCCGCATTGCGCATTACGACTACTGGTCTGATAAGGTACGGCGCTCGGTGCTGGTGGACAGCAAGGCCGACCTCCTGATCTACGGCAATGCCGAACGTGCGCTGGTGGAACTGACCCATTGTCTGGCCCGGGGGGAAAGGATCGCCGATATTACGGACCTGCGCGGAACGGCATTGCTGCGAAAAGGCATCCCCGAA
>JANZZG010000007.1 GCA_026419515.1 Methylophilaceae bacterium | reverse complement strand
AGATGTGTATAAGAGACAGACATACAACCATGCAATCGCGACGATGTACATGCGCAAACAACATAGCACAGCAAAAGCCGTTCCCAAAATCGGTTTCGTATCCTTGGGCTGTCCCAAGGCGTCCTCCGACGCCGAGCGCATCTTGACCCAGCTACGCGCGGAAGGTTACGAGATTTCGGGTAGTTATCAGAATGCCGATCTGGTGGTGGTCAATACCTGCGGATTTATAGACGCTGCCGTAGAAGAATCGCTGGAAGCCATTGGTGAGGCGCTGGCCGAGAATGGTAGGGTGATCGTCACCGGCTGTCTGGGTGCCAAGGGCAGCGTGGTGAAGGATGCCCATCCTGCGGTGCTGGCCGTCACCGGTCCCCACGCACTGCAAGAAGTGATGGAGGCGGTGCATGCCCACCTGCCCAAGCCGCACGACCCCTACACCGATCTCATTCCACCACAGGGTATCCGCCTCACACCGGCACATTATGCCTATCTCAAGATTTCCGAAGGCTGCAACCACCGCTGCAGCTTCTGCATCATCCCCAGCCTGCGCGGCGACCTGGTGAGCCGCCCCGTCGGCGAAGTGATGCACGAGGCGGAAACCCTGGTCAGGGCTGGCGTCAAGGAGCTGCTGGTGATTTCGCAGGACACCTCGGCCTACGGGGTCGATGTCAAATACCGCACCGGCTTCTGGAACGGCCGCCCGCTCAGGACACGGCTGACCGAGCTGGCCAAGGCGCTCGGTGAACTCGGCGTCTGGGTGCGGCTGCATTACGTCTATCCCTATCCACACGTGGACGAACTGATCCCGCTGATGGCGGAAGGCAAGCTCCTGCCTTATCTGGATGTGCCGTTCCAGCACGCCAGCCCGCGCATCCTCAAGGCCATGAAACGTCCTGGCGATATCGAAGACACGCTGGCCCGCATCCGCAGATGGCGTGACATCTGCCCCGATCTGGCGATCCGCAGCACCTTCATCGTCGGTTTTCCGGGCGAGACAGACGAGGATTTCCAGTTGCTGCTGGATTTTCTCGAAGAAGCCCAGCTCGACCGGGTGGGGTGCTTCGCCTATTCGCCGGTAGAAGGCGCAGCCGCCAATGCCTTGCCTGGTGCGGTGGACGAGTCGGTCAAGCAGGAGCGCCTGTCCATTTTCATGGAAACCCAGGCGAAGATCAGTGCGCGCCGGCTCGCGCAAAAAATCGACCGCACCCTGACCGTTTTGGTGGAGGAGGTGGACGAGGCAGGAGCGGTCGCCAGGAGTTACGCAGATGCCCCGGAAATCGACGGACTGGTATACGTCACTGATGGCTCTGGTCTGCGGACTGGTCAGTTCGTCGAGGTGACGATCACCGATGCGGACGAGCACGACCTCTGGGCGCGGTTGACCTGATCCCGTCCCTTGTGGTTTAATGCGCGCCTTCATGGGCGGTTAGCTCAGCGGTAGAGCACTGCCTTCACACGGCAGGGGCCACTGGTTCGATCCCAGTACCGCCCACCAAAAAATATCTTTAATCAGTAAGTTATAAAAAAGCTGGCAACCAAGCAGGCTTTTTTTACGCCCATTTTTCATGTTCACTGTCCCCAAATCGTCCCTAGATATCCCCCGCTTTGGCTTGCTTTTCCATGTTTGTCGTCCCCTGACTGTCCCGGATGTGTGCTTCCGATGGATTCGCTTGCGGTTCGTTAAGACATTTTTTGAATTCACGCATTATGGGCAGCTGTTCCGGATCCGGTCCGGGCCAGGTAGTGTGCTGACTTGTGTGCAAAAGCGCCTGGGGTAGTAATGGGGCGGGTGGTCATGGTAAGAGGTTGGAGATTGCGATCGCCCTTGAACCCTGAAGGAGGGTAAACCACGACTACGAGGAAGCATAAGACGAAGTTGTCGGCGGTGGAAGCCGTTGTGGGTGACCGAGACCTGATGAAGGCGCTGATGAAGGAAGCGCTACAGGAAGTGCTGGAAGGCGGGATGACCGAATTTCTGGGGGCGGCCCCTGGAGAGCGGACGGAGGCCCGGAATGGCTACCGGGCGGGCTACTACAGTCGCAGCCTGGTTACCCGGCTTGGCAAGCTCGAGCTGCGGGTGCCGCGGGACCGGAATGGTGAGTTTTCCGCAGCCCTGTTCGAGCGCTACGCCGGGAGCGAGAAGGCGCTGGTGGCGGCCTTGGCGAAGATGTATGTGCAGGGTGTCTCGACGCGGAAGGTGAAAGCCATCACCTAAGAGCTCTGTGGCCACAGCTTCTCGGCCAGTGCCATCAACAAGTCGCTGGATGGGACGCTGGCGCGGTTTGCCAGCCGCCCCTTGGACGAACCCTACCCCTGCCTGATACTTGATGCCCGGTATGAGAAAGTCCGGGACGGAGGGATCATCACCCACCGGGCGGTCTTGATCGCCATCGGCATCAACCGGGAAGGTAAGCCACAGGTGCTGGGGGTGGAGCTGGCCAACCGAGAAAGCCAGAGCAGCTGGAAAGACTTTCTGGTCCGTCTGAAGGAACGCGGCCTCTGGGGTGTCGAATTCGTTGTCTCGGACGACCATGCCGGTCTCAAGAAGGCCATTGCCGAAGTGCTGACTGAAGCCGCCTGGCAGCGCTGCCATGTGCATTTCCTCAGGAACGCCTTGGACGACCTGCCTCGGCGTGCCGACGATGATTGTCTGCAGGATGCGCTAGATCTATGACCGGCGTGACATCCAGGAAGCCCAGCGCGATCTGGCGGCCTGGATCACGAAATGGCAGGGCAAGTATCCGAAGCTGGTTGATTGGGTCGAGGCCAACATCGTCGAGACGCTGACCTTCTACCGCTTGCCGCGGGCGCAGCACAAGCACATGAAGCGCACGAACATGCTCGAGCGGCTCAACGAGGAGATCAAGCGTCGCACCCGTGTGGTGCGCATCTTCCCGAACACGGAGTCCTGCCTGAGGCTGATCCGCGCCCTGTGTGTCGAGACCCACGAGACCTGGCTGGAAGACAGCCGTTACTTGAACATGATGCTCCTTTCGGAGCAAAAGAAGGAGGTGCTGAAACTGGCCGCCTGATCGGCCGCGCGCTGTCGGCGTCGCTTCGGGCTTACGCCCTGCTCGCCACCGACAGCGCAAACAGAATCAACCAATTACCCGATCACCAATTTGCACAACTTGACGCACACAACTAAACCCGCTTTAGGAAGTCTCTGAATCACCTACTGCGCAGCCGGATGGCGGCATTACGCGATTTTGGGGCTCCGACCCGATTTTTCAGGGGATTGCCTAGAGAAAAGCGGGTTTTTCGGCGAAAACGAAGTGAAATTATTCGCTATCAGCCTGCTTGACACGACTGGGCAGCTTTTCCTTGATACGAGCCGACTTGCCAGAACGGTTACGCAGATAATACAGCTTGGCGCGACGTACATCACCGCGACGCTTGACTTCGATGCTGGCGATCAAAGGTGAATAGGTTTGAAAGGTCCGCTCCACACCTTCACCAGAAGAAATTTTGCGTACGATGAAGCTGGAATTGAGTCCACGATTACGCTTGGCGATGACCACCCCCTCGTAGGCCTGAAGGCGCTCGCGGTTGCCTTCTTTTACCTTGACCTGCACCACGACGGTATCGCCTGGCGCAAAGTCGGGTATGGTTTTGCCCAGACGGGCGATTTCTTCCTGTTCTAGTTGCTGGATGATATTGCTCATTGCTGCTTCCTTTCTATTTCTACGGAGCCTTGTTCCTGCTCGATTTCAGCGAGTAGCCGAGACTCCTCTTGGGTCAACTGCCGGTGCTCCAGCAGGTCCGGGCGCCTCACCCGGGTTCGCGCCAGCGCTTGTTTCAAGCGCCAGCGGCGAATTTCTTCATGGTGCCCGGACAACAAAACTGCAGGCACCGTCTCATTCTTGTAAACCTCTGGCCGAGTATAATGCGGGTAGTCCAATAACCCATTCACGAACGAGTCTTCCACGGCCGAACTCGAATCGCCCAACGCGCCGGGCAATTGTCGGATGATGGCATCCATCAACACCATGGCTGGAAGCTCACCCCCCGACAATACATAATCCCCGATGGAGATTTCCTCATCCACCTGGCGCCGAATCAGGCGCTCATCGACCCCCTCATAGCGGCTTGCCAACAGGATGAGGCCAGGTAGGCCAGCCAACTCCATCACCTTGGCATGTTTCAGAGGCACTCCCTGCGGTGACAAGTGGATCACCCGCATGCTTTTCACGCCTGCCTCACGTTGTCGCTGTCGAGCTGCTTCAATCGCTTTTTCCAGCGGCTCGGCCAGCATCACCATCCCGGGCCCACCCCCATAAGGGCGATCGTCCACCATGCGATAATGATCAAGCGCGAAGTCGCGCGGATTCCACAAATGCAGGTGGTACAGCCCAGCCTCCAATGCCCGCGCCGCGATACCATGCTTACACAGCGCATCGAACATGGTGGGAAACAGAGTAACGACGTCGAACTGAATGCTCAAAAGTCCGCGTCCCAGTCCACCAATATCTTGCCCGTTGCCAGGTCTACTTCTTTGATCACCTGATCGACAAAAGGAATCAGGCGTTCCCGTTCCCCCTGCACCACCAGCACGTCATTGGCACCGGTTTCGAACACATTCACGACCTTGCCAAAATCGAACTGCTGCAAATTCCTGACATGCAGCCCGATCAAATCGGTCCAGTAATACTCATGCGCCTCCGTGCCGGGCAAACTTTCCCGGGGTACGGCAATTTCCCTGCCTTTCAAAACAAAGGCCGCATCACGATCGTGGCAACCCGCCGGCTTGGCAATGATGAACTTGCCATGCAGGCGTGCCTGGTCGATCTCGATTTTTTCCCACCCTTTCAGCCCGGTGATCCACCACGGCTTGTAGCCCAAGAGATTGCCCGGGGTTTCGGTGAATGGCTGGATTTTGATCCAGCCTCGTACCCCGTATGGGGCAGTCACACGCCCCATTACGACCATCTTGTCAGATGGTTGCCACAACCTTACGACGCAGGCACACTCTTGACCAAACGCGCTACGCAGTCCGAAAGCCGAGCGCCTCGACTTTGCCAGAATGCGATGCGTTCTTTGTTCAAACGCAGGCCTTCGACCCCCTCCTTGGCCAACGGGTTATAGAAACCAACACGTTCTATGAAACGGCCATCGCGACGATTGCGCGAGTCTGCCACCACCACGTTATAAAACGGACGACGCTTGGCGCCCCCGCGAGCAAGCCTGATGATCACCATAACGACTCTTCCCACCAACAAAGAGAAACGCGCATTTTAGCTGAGTCTTGGTCTGCATGGCAAGAAGGAGGCTGCTTTGCCCGACGAGGGGTTATCCCGTTCTCTCCGCAAGAAAATGTTGCATACAGCCAAGATTTTTTTATAATGCTTCTCATGTACATGGGTTTGTTCATTTCCCTTCCGCCCGTCCTCATCCAGGCAAGCCTGCTGCCAGGCTGGCTGCTGCGCCTTGTGCGCTGAATACTGACTTCCCTTTTTTCCACAAACCAACTGAATCCACGCGCGGTACAATCACCTACCCTGCGTGACATGTACGAACCCAGCCTCGATCGGCTTTGAGGAGCTCATGATGCAAGAGAGATTGATCATTTTCGACACGACCCTGCGCGATGGCGAGCAAAGTCCCGGTGCCGCCATGACCAAAGAGGAAAAAATCCGCATTGCGCGACAGCTGGAAAAACTGGGGGTGGACGTAATCGAAGCAGGTTTTGCTGCGGCAAGCCCGGGGGATTTCGAAGCCATTCGCGCCATCGCCAAGATCATCAAGGATTCGACGGTGTGCTCCCTGGCACGTGCCAACGAAAACGACGTGCGGCGCGCGGGAGAAGCCATCAAACCTGCCAAGTCGGGGCGCATCCATACGTTCATCGCAACCTCGCCCATCCACATGGAAAACAAGTTGCGCATGACACCCGA
Organism: Methylophilaceae bacterium; assembly: GCA_026419515.1. Taxonomy (GTDB): domain Bacteria; phylum Pseudomonadota; class Gammaproteobacteria; order Burkholderiales; family Methylophilaceae; genus JANZZG01. Next base: position 27,399 of record JANZZG010000007.1, on the reverse strand, counting down.
CGAGGTCGTCGAGCGTGCCGTGCAGGCAGTGAAATGGGCGCGCGAATATACTGATGACGTCGAATTTTCCGCGGAAGATGCCGTCCGCTCCGATCTCGATTTTCTGGTGCGCATTTTCGATGCGGTGATTCAAGCCGGGGCGACGACCATCAACGTACCGGACACCGTCGGCTACAGCATCCCCTTGCTGTGGGGGGAACGTTTCAAGCAATTGATCGAGCGTGTGCCTGACAGTGACAAAGTCGTCTGGTCCACCCATTGCCACAACGATCTCGGCATGGCGGTCGCCAACTCGCTCGCTGCCGTCATGAATGGCGCACGTCAGGTGGAATGCACCATCAATGGGCTGGGCGAACGTGCCGGGAATGCCGCTCTGGAAGAAATCGTGATGGCGATCAAAACGCGTCGTGACGTATTTAGCTGCGACACACGCATCGACACCACGCAGATCGTCCCCACCTCGAAATTGGTCTCTAGTATCACGGGCTATCCGGTACAGCCCAACAAAGCGGTGGTCGGAGCCAATGCTTTCGCGCATGAATCCGGCATACATCAGGACGGTGTCCTCAAACACCGCGAGACCTATGAAATCATGCGAGCAGAGGACGTTGGCTGGACCACCAACAAACTGACCCTGGGCAAACTCTCCGGACGCAATGCCTTCCGGACCCGGTTGCAGGAACTCGGCATCGTGCTGGAAAGCGAAGAAGCGCTCAACGCCGCTTTTGCACGTTTCAAAGAACTCGCAGACAAAAAACGTGAGATTTATGACGAAGACTTGCAGGCACTTGTGAGTGACGAAGCGCTCAGTGAGCCTCATGAACATTACAAGCTGGCTTACCTGCATGTCTGTTCGGAGACTGGAGAAACACCGCACGCCACGGTAGCCATCACCGAGGATGGCAAGGAACGCAAGGCGCAGGCAGATGGAAGTGGTCCAGTGGATGCCACGTTCAGAGCCATCGAGGCGATGGTCAACAGCGGTGCCGAATTGCTCCTTTATTCAGTCAACAACATCACCTCGGGCACCGATGCGCAAGGTGAGGTCACAGTACGCCTGACCAAAGGCGGGCGCGTGGTCAACGGCCAGGGCGCGGACACCGACATCGTCATCGCCTCGGCCAAGGCTTACATCAATGCCTTGAACAAGCTGCACAGCAGACTGGAACGTGCCCATCCTCAAGTCTAGGGGAACCCTGAACAACCATGGCGAGGGCTTGAAAGCTTACGCGCAAAGAGCAAGAGCAACCGAGACATAACAACAATCATTCGAATGAGCGACGGCCGCTGGTTGCGGCATAGGCTTGTGTGAATGTAACGAAGGTTGCGCTGCAACGCAGCGGCTGGAGCGCGAAAATCACGCCACACCCCCTACGACCGCGCAACAGGTGATCCAGTGATTTCCTAGCTTCGTGCCACAGCCAGATTTTCTCTAGCCAAAGCAGTCTACTTGCCTTTGAGGTAGAGCTTGTCGCTGAAAGTGACGAGCCATTCTGGACGGTAGGCCACCATCAGTGTTACGGCCATGCCCGTCAGCAAGGCCTCCGACCATCCCATCAAGATGAAATAAGGCAAGTAGTTGTCGCGTAGATACTCCAGGCTATAAACCCCGGCAAATGACAGTAGCAGAGTATCGACCACGCCCAAGAGCAGGATGGACAGTCCAGCTGCAACGAAAGCATCGACGAAAATATAAATGAACACGTGATGAGGTAGCTTGTGATAGGCCTGGCTGTACAGCACGTAACTGAACAATACCGGCAGCCCCCCCATCAACAACAGGTTGATCCCCAAACTCTGCCAGCCGGCAGCACCCGCCAGGGTGACGCCCGCGAGCACCACCGCGAGCGCCACGATGGCCAGGCGAGGCCCAAACATCAAGGTAAGCAGCGTGGACCCCAACACATGGAAAGTGAGGCCTGGCTTGATACCGGTTTTGATGCTCCACAGCACCATCAGGCCCACGCAAGCCGCCATCCAAAGATGCTGCCGTCCAGGCTTGGCGAGATACCGCCAAGGTGCATGTCTGATGCAGTGGTACAACAACCAGACTGCCAACAGATTCGCTGGCCAAATCACCGTGGCTGGAAGCAGATGATCCGGAAAATTCATGACGACACGATTTGCATCCGCCCCTGAATTCTACGACACTACTCGTTTTTTTGAAGTATTGGAGGAACGATTTGCGGCTCGCACTTTTCGATCTGGACAATACCTTGTTGGCAGGCGACAGTGATTTCGAATGGGGACAGTTCCTCATCAGCCAGGGGGTGCTCGACCGTGAGCTCCATTCAGCCCAGAATCTTCGTTTCTATGAAGACTACAAAGCCGGCACACTGGATATCCACGCTTTTCTCGAATTCCAGCTAAAACCATTGTCACGCCACCCGCGCAGCCAACTCGAAGCGTGGCATCGACTCTACATGGAACAAAAAATCCGGCCAATGATCACCCCCAAGGCACGGGCGTTGGTGGAGGAACACAGAAAAAAAGGGGATCTGCTGGTCATCATCACTGCCACCAACAGCTTTGTCACGTCGCCCATCGCGCAGGAGTTCGGGATCGAGCACCTCATCGCTACCATCCCGGAAGAAAAAGATGGCCGATTCACCGGGCGCGTGGCGGGAATCCCCAGCTTCAAGGAGGGCAAGATCACCCGGCTGCTGCAATGGCTGGAAAGCCGCGGACAAACCCTGCAGAGTTTCGAGTCGAGCTGGTTTTACAGTGATTCCCACAACGACCTGCCGTTGCTCAAGCTGGTCGACCACCCGGTGGCGGTGGATGCCGACCCACAACTCAAGGCCTACGCGCAAGCCCATGGCTGGCCGCAGATCAGCCTGCGCTGAAAGTCCGGCTCATCGGTGCAGGATGAATTCCAGCACGAACTTGCTGCCCACGTAGGCCAGCAGCAACAGGCCAAACCCCACCAGGGTCCAGCGGATGGCAGTGCGCCCGCGCCAGCCGTATTTCCAGCGTCCCAGCAACAGCCCGCCGAAAAGTATCCAGGCGGCGAAAGAGAACACCGTCTTGTGGTTGAGGCGAAACGCCTGCTGGAACAGCTGCTCGGAAAACAGGATGCCGCTCGCCAGGGTGAGGGTGAGCAGCACGAAACCGCTGGTGATGATCTGGAACAGCAGTTTCTCCATGCCGATCAGCGGGGGAAAATCCGGCAGACGGATGAATGAAGGCTTGCGGTGCAAGGCGCGTTCCGCCGCCATCATCAGCAGGGCGTGCAGGGCAGCGAACGTAAGCAGACTGTAAGCGGTGAACGCAATGATCAAATGCAGGCGAAACAGCGGGGCATCGGCATACGTCAGCACATGGTGCTCTGGCAATGCCCATTGCAGCAAGACGCAGAGGGCGGCGGGCGGCAACACGAAAGCTTGCAGGCGATGCAGATCGTGGCGCAGATTGGTTCCCCAGTAGATCAGCGCGGTCAACCAAAAAATGGCAGAAAGCGCATTGGGAAGCCCCAGATTCATCCCTTCCGGCAAAAACAGGGTACGGTAGAGCAGCCAGCCATGGAGAGCAAGCGCAACGCTGGTCGCCACCTGTGGCCAGAATCTGGTGATTTCCGAACGACGCCAGTACAGTATGGCCACCCCCAGATAAATCAGCGCGGTGGCGAAGGGCAGGAAATCGAACATACTTCGGTTAAAATCCAGAAATTGGTCAACTATAACATGAGCCATCAATCTCGCGAATTCATCCCATGCTCGAGAATCTGACTGGACGCCTACAGCAAGTCATCAAACAGCTGCGTGGCCAAGCCCGCCTGACCGAGGACAATATCCAGGACGCTCTGCGTGAGGTGCGCATGGCGTTGCTGGAAGCGGACGTGGCGCTGCCCGTGGTGCGCGATTTCATCGCCCATGTCAAGGAACGCGCCTTGGGGCGTGACGTGCTGCAGAGCCTGACGCCCGGGCAAGCCTTCATCCAGGTGGTGTATGAGGAGCTGACCGCGCTGATGGGAGGGCAGAATACCGCGCTCAACCTCGCCACGGTGCCGCCTGCCGTCATCCTGATGGCCGGCCTGCAGGGCTCTGGCAAGACCACCAGTTCGGCCAAGCTGGCACGTTTATTGAAACAACAAAAAAAGAAAGTACTGCTGGCGAGTGCAGACGTGTATCGCCCCGCCGCCATAGAACAACTCAAAACTCTAGCGGCGCAATTGCAGACCGATTTCTTCCCCTCCGATAGAGGCCAGAAGCCGCGCGACATCGCGCGCGCAGCGCTCGACCATGCGCGCCGCCACTTCCACGACGTGCTGATTTTCGACACGGCCGGCCGGTTGGCGATCGATGAAGCCATGATGGCCGAGATCAAGGAGCTCCATGGATTGCTCCAGCCGGTCGAAACGCTATTCGTAGTGGACGCCATGACCGGGCAGGATGCCGTCAATAGTGCCAAGGCGTTTTCCGAGGCATTGCCACTCACCGGAGTGATACTGACCAAGCTGGATGGCGATGCGCGTGGCGGCGCTGCTCTTTCGGTACGTCATGTCACCGGCGCCCCGCTCAAATACATCGGTGTGAGCGAAAAAATGGACGGGCTGGAACCCTTCCATCCCGAACGCATGGCCTCACGCATCCTCGGTATGGGCGATGTGCTGTCGCTGATCGAGCAGGCACAAAAAAACGTCGATCTCGAAGAAGCCAAAAAACTCGCAGATAAAGTCAAATCCGGGAAAGCGTTCGACCTCGAGGATTTCAAAATGCAAATACGGCAAATGCGTGACATGGGAGGCATGGGCGCATTCATGGACAAGCTGCCCATCCAGATGGCGCAAGCCGCAGGCAAGGTGAATCCAGAGGAAGGGGATCGGGCACTGCGCCGCATCGAAGGCATCATCAACGCCATGACCCCAGCGGAGCGCCGCAACCCCGACATCATCAAAGCCAGCCGCAAGCGTCGCATCGCTGCCGGGGCCGGCGTCCAGGTGCAAGAGGTCAACCGGCTGCTCAACCAGTTCGAGGAAATGCAGAAAATGATGAAAATGCTCTCGAAAGGCGGCCTGGGCAAGCTGATGCGGGCGATGCAGGGCAGATTCCCGGGCTGGGGACGTTAAGGAAACCACGAAAACCGCTGCGAGGGCTCAAAGGCTTACGCGCAAGCAGCGCAGCAACCGAGACATCACGAGGCGTAAGGCTAAGAAGCGACGACCGCAGCCTATGGCGGAGGCTTGCGTGAATGTGGCGAGTGTGAAGCCGTCACGCAGTGGCCGGCGCCCAAATCGCACCACACCACCCTACAGCCGTGCAGCAGGTTTTTAGAGGGTTCTTCACCCAAATTGACCTCCCTCCAAGTTTCAAGGATAATTGCGCCTCTTTTGCCGGGGTGGTAGCTCAGCGGTAGAGCAGCGGACTTTTAATCCGTTGGTCGTGGGTTCGATCCCCACCCACCCCACCATCCCCAAGCCCACCATCAGTAGGCTAGTTCATCTTGCGGGCGGGGGCTTTCAGCGAGCGCGTGGTGCTTCACCATTCCCAGCAGATAGTCCTTGAACGCCTGCGCCACCCGAGACAACCGCTTGCCTTTGCGGTGCACCACGTACCAGTAACGCTGGATGGGGAATCCCTGCACATCCAGCACCACCAGCCTTGCGGTCTCCAGTTCCAGCGCGACGGTGTGCATCGACAGGATGCCCAGCCCCATGCCGGCCTGCACCGCCTGCTTGATGGCCTCGTTGGTGCTCATTTCGGTGCCGGTGGTCAGCCGTATGCCGCGCTCGGCGAAAAAACGCTCCATGGCGATGCGCGTGCCGGACCCCTGTTCGCGCACCAGGAAGGTTTCCTGGGCCAGGCGCGCGAGCGGGATGCTGCGCGCCTGCGCGAGCGGGTGGTCAGGCGGGGCGATGATGACCAGGGGGTTTTCCATGAACGGCGTGGCTTCGAGATCCAGATCCTCCGGCGGGCGCCCCATGATGGTCATGTCCACTTCGTTGTTCTCCAGGCGCCGGAGCAGCGTCTCACGATTGGTGACGTTGAGGCTGACCTGAGCCTTGGGATAGCGTTTGCAAAAATCGGCCAGCAGCCGGGGGGTGAAGTAGCTGGCAGTGCTGGCGACACAGATGGTCAGCTTGCCGCTCATGTCCTTGAAATCTGCAAACATGGTTTCGGCTTCCTGCAGTTGTTGCAGGATGGTGTTGCAGTAGCGCTGGAATTCGCGGCCGGGCTCGGTCAGATAAATTTTCTTGCCGATCTGCTCGAATAACGGCAGACCGATGTTTTCTTCCAACTGCTTGATTTGCATGGACACGGCCGGCTGGGTGAGGTGAAGCTTCCCGGCTGCGCGCGAGAAACTGAGCTCGCTCGCCACTGCATTGAATACCCGGAGTTGCCGTAACGTCAAATGCAGCATGGCATCAGGAATCGGGCCGGATGATAATCATAAGGCAAATCGTATCATAACTATAAAAAAATGTGAATTTCGTTTATGAAATTTCTTGGTTATAGTGGCTAAGTGGTCGGTGTAGCGCAGCGCATGGCGGCAGTGGTTTTGAAGGGCAGCAGCCCGTGCGGAGCCCGGCGAAACGCGGCCCGTTTCGCAGCGGTTTCAGTTCATACCTGAGGAGAAAATCATGGCAGTGAAAACTTACAATGCGGGGGTCAAGGAATACCGCAGCACTTACTGGGAGCCCAACTACACCGTCAAGGACACCGACATCCTTGCCGTATTCAAGATCGTCCCCCAACCCGGAGTGGACCGGGAAGAAGCCGCCGCCGCGGTGGCAGCCGAATCCTCCACCGGTACCTGGACCACGGTGTGGACCGACTTGCTGACCGACCTCGATTACTACAAAGGTCGTGCCTACAAGATCGAGGACGTTCCCGGGGACGATACCGCGTTTTATGCGTTCGTCGCCTACCCAATCGACCTCTTTGAAGAGGGGTCGGTCGTCAATGTCTTTACCTCGCTGGTGGGCAACGTGTTCGGTTTCAAGGCGATTCGGGCGCTACGGCTGGAAGACGTGCGCTTCCCCATCGCCTATGTCAAGACCTGCGGTGGGCCGCCCCATGGCATCCAGGTCGAGCGCGATATTTTGAACAAGTACGGGCGTCCGCTGCTGGGATGCACCATCAAGCCCAAACTGGGGCTTTCGGCCAAGAATTACGGCCGTGCCGTGTATGAATGCCTGCGGGGTGGCCTGGATTTCACCAAGGACGACGAAAACGTCAACAGCCAGCCTTTCATGCGCTGGAAGCAGCGTTTCGATTTCGTCATGGAGGCAGTCGAGAAAGCGAAGCGCGAAACCGGGGAGCGCAAGGGGCATTACCTGAACGTGACCGCCCCCACACCGGAGGAAATGTATAAGCGCGCCGAGTATGCCAAATCGCTGGGCGCTCCCATCATCATGCACGACTATCTGACCGGCGGCTTCTGTGCCAATACTGGCTTGGCCAACTGGTGCCGCGAGAACGGCGTGCTGCTGCACATCCACCGCGCCATGCATGCCGTGCTCGACCGCAATCCGCACCACGGCATCAATTTCCGCGTGCTGACCAAAGCGTTGCGCCTGTCCGGCGGCGACCATCTGCATTCCGGCACCGTCGTCGGCAAGCTGGAAGGCGACCGCGCGGCGACCCTGGGATGGGTGGACCTGATGCGCGAGTCCTACATCAAGGAAGACCGCAGCCGTGGCATTTTCTTCGACCAGGACTGGGGCTCCATGCCAGGCGTCTTTCCGGTGGCTTCGGGTGGCATCCATGTGTGGCACATGCCCGCGCTGGTCACCATTTTCGGAGATGATGCCGTCTTCCAGTTCGGAGGGGGCACACTGGGTCACCCGTGGGGGAATGCGGCAGGAGCCGCCGCCAACCGTGTGGCGCTCGAGGCTTGTATCGAAGCGCGCAACCAAGGGGTTGAGCTCGAGAAAGAAGGCAAGGCCGTGTTGACCGAAGCGGCCAAGTTCAGCCCGGAACTCAAGATTGCGATGGAGACCTGGAAAGAGATCAAGTTCGAGTTCGATACCGTGGACAAGCTGGATGTCGCCCACAAATAGTCCCGGTCGCATACGCTGAGGCCAATAACCGATACCGAATCGAAAGGAAAATACCATGTCTGAAGTGATCGATTACAAGAGCCGGCTGTCTGACCCGAATAGCCGAAAATTCGAGACGTTCTCCTACCTGCCCCCCATGGACGCTGCCAGCATACGCAAGCAGGTGGAATACCTGGTCAAGAAAGGCTGGAATCCCGCCATCGAACATACCGAACCCGAATACATGGGGGATTCTTACTGGTACATGTGGAAGCTGCCCATGTTTGGCGAAACCGATGTCGATCGCATTCTTGCCGAGGCCGAGGCTTGCCACAAAGCCAACCCCACCCATCACGTGCGGCTGATCGGCTATGACAATTTCAAGCAGTCACAGGGGACGTCGATGGTCATTTATCGTGGCAAACCCGTGTAACGGCACGGCGCGACCGATTGCCAGCCGACCCCGCTATGCCTTGGGCTGGCGGGGTTTTTTGTGTTCCAAGGAGCGTTTTATGAGTCACGTCATCGATCAGTACCGCATCACGAAAGAACCTTATTATCGCCCCGTGGCTGATGAAGTAGCCCTGTTCGAAGCGGCCTATTCGGTTCGCATGCCCATGATGCTCAAAGGGCCGACGGGGTGCGGCAAAACCCGCTTCATCGAATACATGGCCTGGAAGCTCGGCAAACCGCTGGTCACGGTCGCCTGTAACGAGGACATGACGGCCTCCGACCTGGTCGGCCGGTTTTTGTTGTCCGCCTCCGGCACCGAGTGGCAGGACGGCCCCCTGGCGATCGCCGCCCGCCATGGGGCGATCTGCTATCTGGACGAGGTGGTGGAAGCACGCCAGGACACGACAGTGGTTATACACCCCTTGACCGACAACCGGCGCATGCTGCCGCTGGAGAAAAAAGGCGAACTGGTGCATGCCCATCCCGATTTCCAACTCGTGATCTCCTACAATCCTGGTTACCAGAGCCTGATGAAGGATCTCAAACAATCGACCAAACAACGTTTTGGCGCCCTCGATTTCACTTATCCGGAACATGCCGTCGAGGCCGAGATCGTGGCGCATGAGTCGGGCGTCGATGTCGCCGTGGCGGACAAACTGGTGTCGATTGCCGAACGCTCGCGCAACCTGAAGGGACACGGTCTGGACGAAGGGCTTTCCACCCGCATGCTGATTTACGCCGGCTCCCTCATCGCCAAGGGAGTCGACCCTCGGACGGCCTGCCGCGTCGCTTTGGTGCGCCCCATCACTGACGATCCCGATATGCGCGATGCACTCGATGCGGCAGTAAGTACCTTTTTCTGAGCCATGGCGATCCATCTCGAAGAATACGCCGAGTTGCTCGAAAGTTTGTCCGAGCACGGCCGTGCGGCCCTTCACGCCAGCTGGCATGAGGCGACCAAGGTATTTTCACCGCGCGGGCTCGACAACTATCTCAAGGGGGTGGCGGCGTTCCACCGGCTGGGGCGTGGCGACTGTCTGGTGGAAACCTGGATCGAAACGGCGCCCCAGGTGGCGAAGGAGATCGGGGAAGACGTCGTCGGAGAATTGGCTTCGGCAGCCTTGATGCTGGCATCCAAGACTTCCGGGGCGGTCATCGAAATGGTGCTCGCAACGGCGCCCATTGCAGCTAATCGACTGGGGGATGCGCAGTTGTTCCTCAACTATCTGCAGTTTCTCAACACGCTCATCGCGCAGGCCCCACGTGGGGTGCGGCCGATGCTGGACAAGTTGGAGATACTCCTTCAGCAGCTGACACTGGGCGGGCTGCGACGCTGGGCGATGTGGGGCGCGCATGCTTATCGCACCGACTACGAGGAACAGATCCGCTACTTCGGCCTGGCGTCCAAGGAATCCCTCGCGATGCTGCAGAAAGAGCGCAAGGGGACGCTGCTGGTGGATGTGCAGCGGCGCATCAATATGTATTTGCGTGCCTTGTGGGCGAGGGATTTCTTCATGCGGCCCACTTCCGGCGACTTCGAATCACGCGAGGGCTATCGCCCGTATATCGAGGATTATCTGCTGCACCTGCCAGACGCCTACGACGATTACGAAGGCATCAGCGCTTTGGAGCTTTACCGCGCTGCTGCCGCGCATTGCGCGGCCCATGTGGTGGAAACCCGGCAGCCGATTTCCGCCGAGGCCCTGACTCCGCTGCAGATGGCGGTGATCGCGGTGATCGAGGATGCGCGGGTGGAGGCACTGTCGATTCGCCGTTTCCCGGGGCTGAGGCAGCTTTGGGCGCAGTTCCATCGCGCCACGCCTGCGATGAATGCCACCATCGGCCATCATCTCGACCGCCTGGCGCGTGCCTTGCTGGATGACGGCTATGCCGATGACGCCCCGTGGATCGCCGAAGGGCGCGCCTTGTTTGCTGCCGCTCAGGACCGGCTGCATGACAATCAGGTGTCATGGGAAATCGGGGTACGGCTCGCCCATGGTCTTGCCCAGAAGCCGATCGCCTTCAATCCGCGCACGGATGTGCCGAGCGCTCCCTACCGGGACGATAACCGTTATTTCTGGGCTTTCGAGGAATTCGATTTCCAGAAGGCGGCTGCCGCAGGCTACGAAACCGTCCGTCAGGTGCGAAAGTATGTCAATGTGATGGAAATGGTGAACGAGGTCGATGTCGAGACCGCGGGGGACGACGCCCAGGAAATCTGGGTGCTGGCGACCGAATTGTTCCCTTATGAAAACATCGGCGAGGAAAGCGGCGGGAAGAGCTATAACGAGCTCGAAGGCAAGGAGCCGGTATCCGACCCCTATTATTACCCCGAATGGGACTACCAGATCCAGCTGGAGCGGCCGGCGTGGGCCACGGTGCTGGAAAAACGCCCGAAAGCCGGCGCACTGGAGACCATCAACGAAATTGCGGCGCAGTACAAACGGCAAATCCACAGCATGAAATTTTTGCTGGATGCCATGCAGCCACAGGGGGTGCAGCGGATCCGCAAGCTGGAGGACGGCGATGAAATCGACATCAACGCGGCGATTTCCGGCCTGATCGACATCCGCCTGGGCAACCAGCCTGATCCGCGCATCATGATGCGCTCGGTGCGCAAGACGCGGGACTTTTCCATCCTGGTCCTGCTCGATTTGTCCGAATCCACCAATGAAAAGGTGCAGGGCCGCGATTACTCGGTGCTCGACCTCACCCGGCAGGCCTGCGTGCTGCTCGCCGATGCGATCAGCAAGGTGGGCGATCCGTTCGCGCTTCATGGCTTTTGCTCCGATGGCCGCCACAACGTCGAGTATTACCGCTTCAAGGATTTCGAGCAGCGCTGGGACGACGTTCCCAAAGTCCGGCTGGCTGGCATGACTGGCCAGCTTTCCACGCGTATGGGCGCGGCCATCCGCCATGCTGGACATCACTTGCGATTACGGCGATCAACCAAGAAACTGTTGATCGTCATTACCGATGGCGAGCCGGCGGATGTGGATGTGCGCGACCCCCAGTATCTGCGTCACGATGCGAAGAAGGCCGTGGAAGAAGTGGCGCGGCTGGGGGTGGTGACCTATTGCATGAGCCTTGATCCCCGTGCAGACCAATACGTCTCGAGAATTTTCGGCGCCAAGAACTACATGGTCCTCGATCATGTGGAGCGGTTGCCGGAAAAACTGCCCTTGCTGTATGCGGGGCTGACCCGGTGAACCGGGAGGCCTATGCCGGCCTCGACGAGGATGCGTACCGCGGCATCAGGCATTTGGAGCGCCTCGTGCGCAACAAGCAGAGAGCATGGAATCCTTGCCGAATCGAAGCATTGCGTGGGATGGACCGCGACCCAGAGGCCGCCTCCTTAATGCACATGCGCCATGGAAACGAAATAGTCATCTCCCCCGCAGGCTACCCGCCAAATTGCAGGTAAAATACATGGCGTGCGTATAGCCTGGGCTGCAACCCGGACCTCTGAAAGGACGACTGACCTAGGGCTCTTCCGCGGGCGCCGGGAATTTGAGCACCGTAGCCTGGGATGGCACGTACCCCTTCTGCTGCAGTTTCAGCAAGGCCAGATGAAATTCAGGCTGTAGCCGTGCCATCAGGGATGGCGCGGCGGGATGGTAATAAACCGCCTGATAGGGCACTGGTTGCGCCAGGCCTTCGCGCACATGGGGGTTGAGGTTGCACCAGGCCAGGTCGATCCAGCACTTGCGTTCGCCATCCACGAACACGATCTCCTCATGATCCAGGATGGCCAGGTATTGCATGGTGCGGATGGGGATGAACACGCAGCCGTTTGGACTGCGCGAGAGCAGGATACGGGCAAGGTTATAGGTTGCCGCAGGCAGGCTGCGCGATTCGCGCCGGACCTCCGGATTGCGGTAGAGAACGAGTTCCATGGAGCCATTTTACGGCGATCGATATGCTGCAAACACTATTTCAGTCGAACATTGCGAGCCTGCCGCTGATCAACCGGGGCAAGGTGCGCGACATCTATGACCTGGGCGGCGACCAGATGCTGATCATCGCCACCGACCGCCTGTCGGCATTCGATGTGGTGCTGCCCACGCCGATTCCCGGCAAGGGTGCGGTGCTGACCCAGATTGCCAATTTCTGGTTCGACAAGCTCCAGCCCATCATTCCCAACCACCTCACCGGCATCGATCCAGACAGCGTGGTGAGCGACCCGGCGGAAAAGGCACAGCTGGGCGAGCGCGCCGTCGTGGTGCGGAAGCTGAAGCCACTGCCGATCGAGGCGGTCGTGCGTGGCTATCTGGTGGGGTCGGGCTGGAAGGAATACCGGCACGCCGGCACGGTGTGTGGCATCCCGCTGCCCGCCGGGCTGCAGGAGGCCTCCCGTCTGCCGGAACCGATCTTCACGCCGTCTACCAAGGCGGCACTCGGCACGCATGACGAAAACATCACGTTCGACCAGGTCGTCGGGCTGGTCGGCCGCACCACGGCGGAGCGGGTGCGCGACATCGCTCTGGCGCTGTATCGGTCGGCGGCGGAGTATGCATTGACCCGCGGCATCATCATTGCCGACACCAAGTTCGAGTTCGGCCAGGACGAGGCGGGCCGACTGTATCTGATCGACGAGGCGCTGACCCCGGATTCCTCCCGGTTCTGGCCGGCCGATCAATATCAGGTTGGCAGCAATCCGCCCAGCTTCGACAAACAGTACGTGCGCGACTGGCTGGAGGCTTCGGGCTGGAACAAGCAGGCCCCGGGGCCGGAACTGCCGGCGGAGGTGGTGGTCAGAACCAGCGAAAAATACCGCGAGGCGATGCGGCAGTTGACAGGAAGGGATATCCGCGTTTGATGGGCGTGTTGCGTGAAATGGCAGGCCGGCTCAAGACCGAGCTGGCCGTCTACCGGTTGGTCGCACGGCACCCGCGCACCCCTCGGCTGGCCAAATGGCTGCTCGTGATTGCGGTCGGCTATGCGCTGATGCCATTCGACCTGATCCCGGATTTCATCCCGGTCATCGGTCATCTGGACGAGCTGGTGATCATTCCTGGGCTCGTTTACTTGGCGCTCAAAATGATCCCGCCCGAAGTCGTATCAGAATGTCGCCAACAAGTAAAAATAGCCGTATGAGTGAGATTCAGAAGCTGATCAAGGGGTTCAAGCGTTTCCAGGCCAATTATTTCGGTGAGGACCGCAAGCTGTTCGAACAACTGCGCGAGGGACAGAGCCCGGCCACCATGGTGATCGCCTGTTCCGACTCACGGGTCGATCCGGCTATCCTGCTGGATTGCCAACCGGGAGACCTGTTCATGGTGCGCAACGTGGCCAATCTGGTGCCGCCTTACGAGCAGGGGGCCGGTTTACATGGGGTGAGCACGGCGCTGGAGTTTGGCGTCTGCGTGCTGGGTGTCCGACACCTGATCGTGCTTGGCCACAGCAGTTGCGGCGGCATCCGTGCGCTGATGCAGGGCATCCCTGCCGGAACCCGAGGCGAATTCATCACCGGTTGGGTCAACATCGCGGCGCGTGCCAAGGAACGCATACTGGCGGAAATGCCCGATGCCTTGCCGGAAAAGCAATGCTGTGCCTGTGAAAAAGCGTCCATCCTGGTCTCGCTGGAAAACCTGCTGACGTTCCCGTGGATCCGCGAGCGGGTCGAACGCGGTGTGCTGACGCTGCACGGCTGGTATTTCAACATCGACAATGGCGAACTGGTCGCCTATGACGCGAAGCGCGGCCATTTCGCCCCGTTGCACATTGATCATATTGATTCTTGAGAAGGAGAACGTGTATGCAATCATTCGAGCGCTTCATGGAGAACTTCTTGTTCGCCAGCCGCTGGTTGCTGCTGCCATTCTATCTTGGCCTGGTGGCGGCCATCGTGGTGCTGATCTGGTATTTCGGGATTGAATTTCTGCATCTGATCCACATGTTGAAGAACGGCGACGGCAGCCTCATCGTCGGGATCCTGTCACTGGTCGATCTGGTGCTGCTGGGCAACCTACTGATCATCATCATTTTTGCCGGGTATGAAAATTTCGTATCCAAGATCGAGACAGGGGATCATGAGGACCGGCCAGACTGGATGGGCCATGTCGACTTCGCCGATCTCAAGATGAAGCTGATCGGATCCATCATCGCCATTTCCGGTATCGAGCTGCTGCGTGCGTTTTTCCACGTGGGCGGATTCACCAATACGGAAATGGCCTGGAAGGTGGGCGTGCATGTCACGTTCGTCTTCACGGGACTGATTTTTGCCATCATGGACAAGCTGGGTGGCGGCAAGCACGCGGCTTGAACCGTTTTTCACATGGATGTTTTGCAAGGACTGAAGGTATGAAACGCATCTTTCTGTTTCTGATCACCAATCTGGCTATCTTAGTGGTACTGTCGATCAGCATGCGCATACTGGGGATCGAACCCTACCTGCAAGCCAGTGGTCTGAACATGACTACACTGCTCGTCTTCGCCGGCATCATGGGCATGGGGGGCGCCCTGATATCGCTGGCCATGTCGAAATGGATGGCCAAAATGTCCGTGGGGGCTCGGGTCATCGAAACGCCCCAGAATGCGACAGAGCGCTGGCTGTTGGAAACCGTCGAGCGTCAGGCGCTCAAAGCTGGGATCGGCATGCCGGAAGTGGCCATCTATGACTCCCCAGACGTCAACGCGTTCGCGACGGGCATGAATCGCGACAA
The DNA here is from genome assembly GCA_026419515.1 of Methylophilaceae bacterium. Classification (GTDB taxonomy): domain Bacteria; phylum Pseudomonadota; class Gammaproteobacteria; order Burkholderiales; family Methylophilaceae; genus JANZZG01. The sequence continues at coordinate 12,300 of JANZZG010000007.1, read as the reverse complement.
TGCACTGGTGGCGGTTTCCACCGGACTGCTGCAATCCATGACGCGCGAGGAGGCGGAAGCCGTGCTGGGTCACGAGATCAGCCATGTGGCGAATGGCGACATGGTGACGTTGGCGCTGATCCAAGGCGTGGTGAACACCTTTGTCATATTCCTGTCGCGTATCATCGGCCATACCGTCGACCGCGTGATATTCAAGACCGAGCGAGGCAATGGACCGGCATTCTTTGTCACCATGATCGTGGCCGAGCTGGTACTGGGCATCCTGGCGTCCCTCATCGTCATGTGGTTCTCGCGCCAGCGCGAATTCCGTGCTGACCGCGGCGGTGCCCAACTGACCAGCCGCAAGGCCATGATTGCCGCCCTGGAGCGGCTGCAGGCCGTGCATACCGCGCCCCTGCCCGACAAGATGGCGGCCTTCGGCATCAGCGGCGGAAAGAATGGCCTGATGCGCCTGTTCATGACCCACCCTCCGCTGGAAGAACGCATCGCGGCGCTGCGTGAGGCCGACCTGTAATCCTAACCCGATATTCAAAAGAAAGATTCGAACCATGGCTTTGATGAATGTGCCGAGCGGCAGAGCAATTCCTGATGACTTCAACGTCATCATCGAAATCCCGATGCAAGGGGATCCGGTCAAATATGAAGTCGACAAGGAAAGCGGCGCGATTTTCGTGGACCGTTTCATGGGGACGGCGATGCAATACCCCTGTAACTACGGCTATATTCCACACACACTTTCGGAAGATGGTGATCCTGTGGACGTGCTGGTGCAAACCCCAGTGCCGCTGATTCCCGGCGTCGTGGTGCGTTGCCGCCCCCTGGGCGTGTTGTTGATGGAAGATGAGTCCGGGCCAGACGCCAAGGTACTAGCGGTACCGGTGAATAAGGTGTGCGGCCTATACAGTCATTTCAGAGACTACAAGGACGTGTCTCAATGGCGACTGACCATGATTGCCCATTTCTTCGAGCACTACAAAGACCTGGACCAGGGCAAATGGGTCAAGATCAAAGGCTGGGGTGGACTCGATGCGGCACGCCAGGAAATCATCTCTGGTGTCGAGCGCTACAATAACGCCGAAAACAAGCCCCCTTTCTGACTTCCTCAAGTCGGCATAATACGTTAAGCTTTCCCCCACAAGGCCGTGGAGTGGCCCCGGCCTCATTTCATAACCGCTCTTGGGGGGAGTTTAGATGGATCAGGCATTGATGCTGGCGCTGGGATGTGCCGTTCTGGCGCTGATTTACGGGGGTATGACGATCATGTGGGTGTTGGCCAAGCCGACCGGCAACGACCACATGCGCGCGATCGCGGCGGCAGTTCAGGAAGGCGCGTCTGCCTACCTCAACCGCCAGTATTCCACCATTGGCATGGTGGGTGTCTTACTGTTCGTGGTGATCTGGCTTTCGCTGGATGTCCTGACGGCAGTGGGCTTCGCCATTGGCGCCGCGCTTTCAGCTGCGGCCGGCTACATCGGCATGAACATTTCGGTGCGCTCCAATGTGCGCACTGCCCAGGCTGCCCATGATGGCATCGATGCCGCCCTGCAAGTGGCGTTCCGTGGCGGTGCCATCACCGGCATGCTGGTGGTGGGGCTCGGGCTGCTGGGCGTTGCCGGCTACTATGCCTTCCTCGTCTCGATCACGCCTGAAGGGCAAAGCGTTCATATCGCCCCCTTGGTCGGGCTGGCCTTCGGTAGTTCACTGATTTCGGTGTTTGCCCGGCTGGGCGGTGGCATTTTCACCAAAGGGGCTGACGTCGGTGCCGACCTGGTCGGCAAAGTGGAAGCCGGCATTCCCGAAGACGACCCACGCAACCCCGCCGTCATCGCCGACAACGTAGGTGACAACGTGGGGGATTGCGCCGGCATGGCGGCCGACCTGTTCGAGACCTATGCAGTGACGGTGATCGCCACCATGCTGCTCGGCCACCTGCTGATGCCGGATTCGACCAGCGCGCTGACTTATCCCCTCATGCTGGGAGGGGTCTCCATCGTGGCATCGATCATCAGCACCTATTTCGTCAAGGTGCGTGAAGGCGGCAAAATCATGAACGCGCTCTACCGTGGCCTGGTCGTGGCGGGTGTCCTTTCGGCCATCGCCTATTATCCGATCACCCACTGGCTGATGAGCGGGCTGGAGGTGTCCCCCATGAACCTCTACCTGTGCACACTGATCGGGTTGGCGGTGACTGCGGCGATGGTGGTGATCACCGAATATTACACCGCTACCGAGTATGCGCCGGTGCGCCATGTGGCAAGTGCATCCACTACTGGCCATGCTACCAACATCATCGCGGGTCTGGGTGTTTCGATGAAGGCGACCGCCGCACCCGTACTGGTGATCTGTCTCGGCATCCTGGGGGGATACCATTTGGCTGGGCTATATGGCATCGCCGTAGCGGCGACCGCCATGTTGTCGATGGCTGGCATCATCGTCGCGCTCGACGCTTACGGCCCCATCACGGACAATGCCGGCGGCATCGCCGAAATGTCCAAGCTGCCCAAAAAGATTCGCGACATCACCGACCCGCTGGATGCGGTAGGCAATACCACCAAGGCGGTGACCAAGGGCTATGCGATTGGCTCGGCTGGACTGGCTGCACTGGTACTGTTCGCCGACTTCACACACGCGCTGGGTGAGCGCGGTATCGAAACGACTTTCGATTTGTCCAACCACATGGTGATCATCGGCCTGTTCATCGGCGGCATGATTCCCTACCTGTTCGGCGCCATGGCGATGGAGGCCGTGGGTCGTGCGGCCGGCGCCGTCGTGGTGGAAGTGCGCCGCCAGTTCAAGGAAATCCCCGGCATCATGAACCATACCGAAAAGCCGGATTATTCCCGTGCAGTGGACATGCTGACCAAGGCCGCCATCAAGGAAATGATCATGCCTTCCTTGTTGCCGGTGCTGGTTCCCATCCTGGTCGGCAAGCTGCTCGGCGCACAGGCGCTGGGTGGGCTGCTGATCGGCACCATCGTCACCGGTCTGTTCGTGGCCATTTCGATGACGGTGGGCGGGGGAGCCTGGGACAACGCCAAGAAGCACATCGAGGAAGGGCACCACGGTGGCAAAGGTTCCGAAGCGCACAAAGCCTCGGTGACCGGTGATACGGTGGGGGATCCTTACAAGGATACCGCCGGTCCGGCCATCAACCCGCTGATCAAGATCATCAACATCGTGGCTTTGCTGCTGGTCGCGGTGCTCTGACACGGGCCTGCAACCGGATCATTCCGGCGCACCGTGGGGCGACCGCTGGCCGTGGCGGTTTCAACGCTTGCTGGGGTATTTCGCCAGCTTTCTCTGCAGGGTGCGCCGATGCATACTCAAGGCGCGGGCAGTGGCGGAGATGTTGCCGTCATGCTCGGCCAACACGCGCTGGATGTGCTCCCATTCCAGCCGTTCCACGGAAAGAGGAGTGACGGAAAGGGGCAGGGTGTCGTCGCCGGCATCACGGTGCAAGGCAGCAACGATTTCGTCTGCGTTGGCAGGCTTGGCCAGATAATGGGTGGCGCCGAGCTTGATGGCTTCTACGGCAGTGGCGATGCTGGCATAGCCGGTCAGCACCACGATGCGCGTAGCCCCATCCAGCTCCTTGAGACGTTTGACCAGCGTCAGGCCGGAGGGGCCCGGCATTTTCAGGTCCACCACGGCGTATTCGGGTGGATTGGCTTCCGCCACGAGCAAAGCCTGTGCGACATCAGGCGCGGTGGTGACGGCGAAGCCGCGCTTTTCCAGAGCGCTGGCCAGCACGGTCCGGAAAGTGTCGTCGTCGTCCACCAGCAGCAAGGTCGGACGGTCGCCAAGGGCGTCCTTCATCGGCCGGCCTCCAACAGCAGGGAAGCGAGCGGCAGCTGTACCGATGTCACGGTGCCGCCTTCAGGATGCGCCATTAGGCTCACCCTGCCGCCGAAGCGCTCGAAGATCAGTTTTGCCAGATACAGTCCAAGCCCCATGCCGCTGCCCTCCTTGGTGCTGAAAAAAGGCGTGCCGGCCCGGTCGGCGATCTCCGGGCTCATGCCTGGACCGAAATCACGGATATCGAAATACAGGTAGCCCGCCTGCCAGCGCGCCGAAACCAGGATGCGTTGCGGTGAAGCGTCTGCTGCGTTGTCCAGCAGGTTGACCAGCGCCTGACCGAGCGTCCGGTCGGTGGTGATGACCGGGGCAGGTTCCTGGCTGTCCAGCCGGTAATCGACGACCGTCATCGGACGCCGGTTTCGCCAATCATCGAGTACGCCGGACAGAAAATCGTCGAGTCGCTGGCCATCTTCCACACGCCGCTGCCCGGCACTGGCGGTGATCGAGGTGAGAATGTGCTTGCAGCGTTCGATCTGCTCCTGAAGCAGCTGCAGTGATTTGGACAGCTGTGGCGAGTCGGCACATTCTCCACGCATTTCTCCGGCCACTACCGCCATGGTCGCCAGTGGCGTACCGAGTTCGTGGGCCGCGGCCGTGGCTAATGTTCCCAGAGCGAGCATGCGCTCACTTTCCAGCATCCTTTCCCGCGCTTGGGCGATCAGACGGTCGTATTCACGCAGGGTACGGCCCATGCGCTCGACGAAGAATGCGATCACGCCGGCGCTGACCACGAAACCAAGCCACATGCCGGCAAGGTGCGTATCCACGCCGATCCCTTGCCAGTCATTCGCGTGCAGATGGGACAGCGGCAGGTGAAAGAAAACCAGCAGGGAATAGCAGCCCACCACCAGCCCGGCCAGTAGCCAGACGTAGCGTGCAGGCAGGGCGACGGCGGCTACTGTCAGTGGCAGCAGATACATCCAGACGAAGGGGTTGCTGTATCCCCCCGTAAAATAAAACAGGAGGGTGAAAGTCGCGATGTCTCCCAGCAACTGGATGCCCAGTTCTGCCTCGCCGATGGGGCGCGGGTTTCTGAGCCTCCGCCAGGTGACGATGTTCAGCACCAGCATGCCGCCGATGGCTGTGGCAATGGCAGGGATGGGGAGCGGAATGCCGAGATGGTGCAGCAGCAGGGTGATGGATGAAAGAAACGCCACCACCACCGCACGCAGCCAGAACAGCCTGTGCAGGTTCTTTACGGCGGGACTTTGCAGCATTCGGCCTGGATCGGTCATCACTGCATTGTAACTTTCCCGGGCACACTCGGCGACGTTCGGACGGATTACGACAAAAGCGTCAGTGCGCGCGCACTCCGGAAAAGGCGTCGAACATCCGTACCCGCTTGGGATCCAACGAGGCCTCCGCTTTGGATAGCTTTTCGACGAGTGCCTCCGCCGTGCTGGCCGGCACGCCGGCTGAAACCAGCCGGGTCTTGTGTTTGAAACCGCTGCCACCACACGAAACGACCTTCCAGCGACCCTCCCGCTTCGACAGCAGCGCCCGACCGCCATGATGCCCCTGTGTCCAGTCGGCGATCGCATGATTTCCCGAGACGACGACCGCGTGCGTGACGACCTGCGCCTCGGGTTTGTCGAAAGTGGTGCCCAGCAGCTTGGCGATCGCTTCCGTCTCGTCCTGGGCTAGACAGGTGGCAGAAAACAGCAGCAGCGCGGAAAAAGTCAGTTGCCGCATCAGAACGTGATGTTGCCCTTGATCCAGAAGGTCCGCCCCGGTTCGTTGACGCGGGTGGTCTGGGTAAAGCCCGTGATTGCGCCGCCCATGCCGTTTCCTCCCGCACGGCTGACGAATTCCGCGTAGCTTTTGTCGAACAGGTTGTCCACGCCGGCAGTGATGAGGCTGTTCTGAGTCGGCCGCCAGCCGGCATTCAAGGAGAACACGCTGAATCCGCCGCTCCTTCCGAGGTCGGTGCCGGCGATATTGCCCTGGCCGGTGGCGTAACGGTCCTGCTCCGCCACCATACGCAGCAGGCCACCGGCAAACCAGGTCTTGTTGTCATAAGTGAGGCCGAGTTTGAACTCGAGTGGCGGCAATTGCGCCAATGGCCGGCCGTCGGTTTCGTTTTCGCCGCGCACATAGGCCAGACTGGAATTCAGTTTCCATTCCTCGGTGAATCGGTAGGCGAGATCGATTTCTCCGCCCCAGGTATGGGCATCGATGTTGCGGCTGGAACCGTTCATGACCATGCTGGGCATGCCCATGAAAACGGCGAATCCGGGATTGCGGTCGATCAGGATGAAGTCGTCGATCTGGTTGTAAAACGCCGAAACGGAAGCCCGCAGACGGCCAATGCCGGAGATGAGGCCGAGGTCCAGTTGCGTGGTTTTCTCGGGATCCGTCACCAGGAAGGCGCTCTGCCTGCCCGCACCCATCATGGCGTCGCCTCCTGCGCGAGTGCTGGCGACCAGTTCCCAGTAATCCGGAAAGCGTTCCACCCGGCCCAGCCCGACGTAGGCCGTCGCCGGCAGCGTTTTCAGATCCGACTCGAAGCGCACGAATCCGCTGTGCAGTGTCTCATTGCGCGAGCGCCCGGCCGTGTCGCTGCCCATGGTGTCGCGCTTGTCCTTTGCCTCCCAGTGGTCCGCCCGGTAGCCTATGATCAGCCGGTCATCCGGGCTGAAGCCATGCGTGAGTTCCCCGAACAGGGCGGTGTTCTCAAAGCGGGAATCGTCCCGCACGGCAGCCGGCATCATGGCCATCATGCCGGCGCCGCCGCCGGAACCCTTGGCATGCACGTTGACCTGGAAGCTGGCCCCCACGGTCAGATCGGTCGCATCGGCAAGACGGAACGTGCCGGCCAGCTTGCCACCGTTACTGCGGTGCTGCAGGCGAGCCCAGCCCATGAAGTTGGCCGGATTGAAATCCCGCATCGAATAGTCGTCCATCAGGTGGTCGATGTTGTTGTGGGAAAGACGAAATTCGATGTGACGGACCCGCTCGGACAGGTTGCGCTTTTCTGCACGCAAGGCCAGGTTTTCGCGCTTGAACTCGATGCCGTCCATGCCGCGGTCGGCATATGCCGCTTCGCCATCGCTGTAGGCGGCCGACAGTTCCAGCCCGCTATCCGCATCGGGAGTGAAGCCGAGTGCCGCATTGGCACTGTAACGGTGGTATTCGGAATGCACCGTGTTGCCATCGCCATCCCGGTAGTTGTTGGCTTGGGAATTCGTGCCGGTGATGCGGGCATATACTTTTTCGCTGCCGAATTTGAGGTCCGCGACTTCGTCGTGTCGGCCATGGTTGCCCAGCAACAGGCTGGCATTGCCGTCGATGCCGGGCGCCGCCATGGGATGCAGGTGGCGATCGAACAGCACCGTCCCGGCGGAGGCGCCAGGTCCATGAAGGACGGTTTGCGGCCCTTTGAGCACGGTCAGCCGGTCGAATGCTTCCGGAAAGATGTAGGCGGTCGGGGCATCCATGCGCATCGAGCAGCCGCCGAGCACATTCTGACCATCGACCAGGATGTTGATGCGGGAGCCGGCCATGCCGCGCAGGATGGGCTCGCCATCGGTGCCCCCCTTGCGCATGACACTGAAGCCAGGAATCGTTTTCAGATAGTCCGCCCCGTCGTGCGCCGGCACCGGCTGGCGCGGTGCCTTGGGGTCGGTGACGACGGTGAGCGGCTCATCCATGCCGGGTGCCGTCACCACCACATCGTCCAGCCGGATCTCTTCATGTACTGCATGTGCAAGGGATGGCATCGCCAGCATCAGCGCAGCGGCCAGTTGGCTTCGGGAGAAAAACATCGATGGGCTCCGGAAAATCGACAATGACAATACTGTCATGGATTTTAGCCAAGCGGGGTGTGGTCACGAAATGTGACAAATTGTCGCATTCCCGGCCGGCAGGCTAATTTTCCAGACCGTCCGGGTTACGCGCCGAGGCCTGATCGTGGTTGAAGTAGTAACTGATGCGTTTGCGCGGGCTGAGATAGTCGAACACTTCGCGCGGCAGTTTCTCGGGGCGCAGGCACTGGCTGATGTTGAGCGCGGGTTCGTCCCGCAAGTCGATCACCATTGGTGCTTCGCGCGGTATTTCCGGTCTATGCAGCAGCACATAGGGACGCAGCGGGTGGCTGGGGTTGACCGAAAGGACGATGCCATAGACATTGTTGGACAGCATGACGATGCTGCCCGGAGGATAGACGCCGAGGGATTTGATCAGCAGCTTGAGCAGATCGGAGTCGAACTTGCGGCGCTGGGTGGAGAACATCGAGGCCAGCGCCTCGTAGGGTGTCAGCGCAGCGGCGGGATGGGCGGGATTGCACAAGTTGTCGTAGGTGTTGACGAGGCTGAGCAGCCGTGCCAGAAAATCGATCTGCTCGCCCCTGAGGTGTTTGGGGTAGCCAGAGCCGTCCACATACTCGTGGTGTTGCAGGATCAGGCTGGCGACCTGCTTCGAAAGTCCCGCCTGCAGCGCCATGCGCGCCCCGGTCTCGCAATGCTGCTCGAGCAGGGCTTGTTCGACACGGGTGAGCGGGTCGGTTTTCAGCAGGATGCGGTCGGGCACCTCTGCCTTGCCGATGTCATGAAACACTGCGGCCATGCCGAGCTGGCGTGCATCCTCTGCCGTCATGTCGAGTGATTTCGCCAGCATCAGCGCAAGCACCGTCACGTTGAGCGGATGCGTGTAGGGCGCGCCTTTTCCAGGCCGGATGTCGTTGATGGCGTGCAATGCGATATCGGACTCCGTCAGGATGGAATCGACCATCTGATTCACCAGGGCTTCCGCCTTTTCCCTGGAATGCTGAGGCTGGTTCACCAGGTTGGCAGTCACGTCACGCACGGTATCGGTTGCCGCAGCAAAGGCTTTTTCGCAGTCGCGAATGGCGCCGTGCAGCTGCCTCAGACGCTCGTTCCGCCACTGCTGGACGGCGGTTTCCGGGGGCGAGGCAGCCACTGCAGGCTCAGGGGGCGCGGTCGCTTCGGATATGGGGGATGGATTTATTGATACGGCTTGAGGTGGCAGGGGATCGCAGTCACTGCGCAGTGGGTCGTAGCGGATTTTCTCCAGATTCAGGGCGCGAATTTCGCGAATCTGTTCGTCGCTCTTGATTTTGAAGTTGTTGAAAGTGAATGGGTGATCCATCCAGCCGAGATCGAGATGGATGTAGAGTCCGATACACAGCTGCTCAGGCGTTATATAACTCGGCTGTTGCGGTTTGCTCATGGTCTGATTGTGCGCGCAGCAATCATCGCGTTCAGCTACAAAAAATTGGCTGCCACGGGTTGAAATCGGCTTATTTATACCTCACTTAAGCAGTTAAGTAAAAATTTCGGAGATTCCCATGCGCTTTGACAAACTCACCACCAAATTCCAGCAGGCCATCAGCGACGCCCAGAGCCTGGCTGTTGGCAACGATAACCCGTTCATCGAACCGCAGCATCTACTGCTGGCCCTGCTGCAACAAGACGATGGCGGGACTGCTTCACTACTGCAGCGCGCCGGCGTCAACCTAGGACCGCTCAAGACAGGTCTGCAACAGGCCATCCATCGCTTGCCCAAGGTGGAAGGGCACGGGGGCGACATCACCATTTCGCGCGAGCTCAACAACCTGCTCAACCTCACCGACAAGGAAGCCCAAAAACATGGGGATGCTTTCATCGCCAGCGAAATGTTCTTATTGGCGCTAACCGAAGACAAGGGCGAAACCGGTCGTCTGCTCAAAGAAAACGGGCTCAATCGAAAAGCGCTGGAACAAGCCATTCAAGCCGTACGTGGAGGTGGGCGCGTCGAAGGTCCGGAAGCCGAAAGCCAACGCGAAGCTTTGAAGAAATATACCGTAGACCTCACCGAGCGCGCACGCCAAGGCAAGCTTGACCCCGTGATCGGCCGCGACGACGAAATCCGTCGCGCCATCCAGGTGCTGCAACGCCGCACCAAGAACAACCCGGTGCTGATCGGCGAACCCGGCGTGGGCAAGACCGCCATCGTGGAAGGCCTGGCACAGCGCATCGTCAATGGCGAAGTGCCAGAATCACTCAAGAACAAGCGCGTGTTGTCCCTGGACATGGCAGCACTGTTGGCGGGGGCCAAATATCGGGGCGAGTTTGAGGAACGGCTGAAATCCGTGCTCAAGGAGCTGGCCCAAGACGAAGGCAAGACCATCGTTTTCATCGATGAAATCCACACCATGGTCGGCGCCGGCAAAGCCGAAGGCGCCATGGATGCCGGCAACATGCTCAAGCCCGCTTTGGCGCGTGGCGAGCTGCACTGCATTGGCGCGACCACGCTGGACGAATACCGCAAATACATCGAGAAAGATGCCGCGCTGGAGCGCCGCTTCCAGAAGGCGCTGGTGGATGAGCCCAGTGTCGAGGCCACCATCGCCATCCTGCGCGGTCTGCAGGAGAAATACGAGCTGCACCACGGCGTGGAGATCACCGACCCGGCTATCGTCGCCGCGGCCGAACTGTCGCACCGCTACATCACCGACCGCTTTCTGCCGGACAAGGCCATTGACCTCATCGACGAGGCCGCCAGCCGTATCAAGATGGAAATCGATTCCAAGCCGGAAGCGATGGACAAGCTGGAGCGCCGCCTGATCCAGCTCAAGATCGAGCGCGAAGCGGTAAAGAAGGAAAAAGACGAAGCCTCGAAGAAGCGCCTGGAGCTGATCGAGCAGGAGATCGCCGAGCTGTCGCGCGAATACGCCGACCTCGAGGAAATATGGAAGGCCGAGAAAGCGCAGGTGCAGGGCTCCGCCCACATCAAGGAGGAGATCGACCGGCTGAAAGCGCAGATGGCCGACCTGCAACGCAAAGGCCAGTTCGACAAGCTGGCGGAAATCCAGTATGGCAGGCTGCCCCAGCTGGAAGCCCAGCTCAAGCAGGCCGAAGCTTCGGAAAAGACGCAGTACAAATTACTCCGCACGCAGGTGGGTGCCGAGGAAATCGCCGAAGTCGTGAGTCGAGCGACAGGCATCCCCGTTTCCAAGCTGATGCAGGGCGAACGCGAAAAATTACTGCACATGGAAGAAAAATTGCATGAGAGGGTCGTCGGGCAGGACGAAGCCGTGCGCCTGGTGTCGGATGCCATCCGTCGCTCACGCTCCGGCCTCTCTGACCCCAACCGGCCGTATGGTTCCTTCCTGTTCCTCGGCCCCACCGGGGTCGGCAAGACCGAGCTGTGCAAAGCCCTGGCGAGCTTTTTGTTCGATTCAGAGGATCACCTGGTGCGCATCGACATGAGCGAGTTCATGGAGAAGCATTCCGTCTCCCGCCTGATCGGCGCGCCGCCGGGCTACGTGGGCTATGAAGAGGGCGGCACGCTCACGGAAGCAATACGTCGTAAGCCCTACTCCGTGATTCTGCTAGATGAAGTCGAAAAAGCACACCCCGACGTATTCAACGTGTTGCTGCAAGTGCTGGACGACGGGCGCCTGACCGACGGACAAGGACGCACGGTGGACTTCAAGAACACGGTCATCATCATGACCTCGAATCTGGGCTCGCAGATGATCCAGCAGATGGCCGGCGATGACTACCAAGTCATCAAGCTCGCGGTGATGGGGGAAGTAAAAAGCTATTTCCGTCCCGAGTTCATCAATCGCATCGACGAGGTGGTCGTATTCCATGCTTTGAACGAAACACATGTGAAATCGATTGCCAACATCCAACTGCAGAACCTTGCCAAACGTCTCAAAGCCATGGATATGGATTTGGTGGTCACCGAAGCCGCCTTGGCAGAAATCGCCAACGCGGGGTTCGATCCGGTCTATGGCGCACGTCCACTCAAGCGAGCGATCCAGTCCCAAATCGAAAACCCGCTGGCAAAAGAAATCCTGGCAGGACATTTCGCTGCCAAGGACACCATCAAGGTCGATTTCGTGAATGGCCGGATGGTGTTCAGCAAAGGTTGAGTAGCATGGCCTCCTGCGACTCCCCCAATGGCGGCTGCGTGGCGTCACGCCTCGGGGGCTACGGGGCAACGTCCCAGGATGCGGCCTGACCTCGCAGGAGGGCATCGATTCTGTCCAGAACGCCAGCGGTCCTTTCCTTTGAGGAAACCTTGTAAAACCATTGCGAGCGTGGGGATGACAAAGCGCATGGAGCATAGCGACCGAAGAATTAGGCGAGAAAGCGACAACCGCGGGTTGCGGTGTAGGCTAACGTGAGCATAGCGGGCTAACGTGAGCATAGCGAACGTTAAGCTGCAACGCAGCGGCCGGTGTCAAGAATATCACGTAACGCCGCCATCCGGCTGCGCAGTAGGTGATTCAGAGACTTCCTAAAGCGGGTTTAGTTGTGTGCGTCAAGTTGTGCAAATTGGTGATTGGGTAATTGGTTGATTCTGTTTGCGCTGTCGGTGGCGAGCAGGGCGTAAGCCCGAAGCGACGCCGACAGCGCGCGGCCGATCAGGCGGCCAGTCTCAGCACCTCCTTCTTTTGCTCCGAAAGGAGCATCATGTTCAAGTAACGGCTGT